>JBKHXI010000165.1:0-8388 GCA_046566095.1 Gammaproteobacteria bacterium
AGGATCGTGGCCGAAAGCGCGAAGGTGATGATGTTCGACACGATCATCGGCAGCGAATCGAGCGCGATCCCGTACAGCAGCCAGAAGCCGATGCCGATCGTGAACACCACGTACATCCCCAGCGAGATGCTGCGGGTGTCGCGGCTGCGGATGGTCTTGACCGCCTGCGGCACGAAGGCCAGCGTGGTCAGGGTGGCGGCCACGTAGCCGGTCCACTCCATGCCGATGCCGTTCACGGCCGCTTCCTGGCGGCCGGGGTGCGGTACACCACGCCGTCCTTCATCACGAAGTCCACGCCGAGCGTGGCGGCGATGTCGGCCACCGGGTCGCCGGGCATGGCGATAATGTCGGCGCGCATGCCGGGCGCGATCCGGCCCTGGTCGTCGACGCCCAGCACCTCGGCGGCGCGGATGGTGGCGGCCTGCAGCGCCTCGGCGGCCGGCATCCCGGCCTCGACCATGTACACGAACTCGCGGGCGTTGTCGCCGTGCGGGCCCACGCCCATGTCGGTGCCGAAGCCGATCTTCACCCCGGCGCGGTACGCGCGGGCGAAGGTGTCCTGGATCAGCGCGCCGATCCGCGCCGCCTTCGGCCGCACCACCTCCGGGAAGTAGCCGTCCTCCTTCGCCTTCTCGGCCACGAAGCGGCCGGCGTGGATGGTCGGTACGTACCAGGTGCCGTGCTTCTTCATCAGCGCGAAGATCTCCTCGTCCATGTAGGTGCCGTGCTCGATGGTGTCGACCCCGCCCAGGATCGCGCGGCGCATGCCCTCCTTGCCGTGGGCGTGGGCGGCGACCTTGTAGCCGTAGTCGCGCGCGGTGTCGACGATCGCGCGGACCTCCTCGACGGTGAACTGCGGGGCGTCGCCGGAGCGGGCGTAGCTGAGCACGCCGCCGGTGGCGGTGATCTTGATCAGGTCGCTGCCGTCCTTGTAGCGCTGGCGCACGGCCTGGCGGGCGTCGTCGGTGGAATTGATCACGCCCTCGGTCGGGCCAGGCGGGCCGAGCAGGTGCGAGAGCATCGAGTTGTAGCCGTTGGTGGGGTCGGCGTGGCCGCCGGTGGTGGCGATCGACTTGCCGGCGGCGAAAATCCGCGGGCCCTCGACCAGGCCCTGGTTGATGGCGTCGCGCAGGTGCGGGGTGACCTCGCCGCCCAGGTCGCGGACGCTGGTGAACCCCGCGTGCAGGGTCTTGCGGGCGTAGCCGACGCTGCGGAAGGCGTAGTCGGTGGGGTCGAGCCGGAAGCCTTCGGAATAGCTCTGCGGGCTGGACTGGCTACCCATGTGCACGTGCAGGTCGGTCCAGCCGGGCGAGCAGGTGCGGCCGGACAGGTCGATCGCGTGCGCGCCGGGCACCTCGGCGCGGCCGGGCAGGACCTCGGCGATGCGGCCGTCGCGCACCACGATGGTGCGCGCGTCGAGCACCCGCCCGCTGCGGCTGTCGAACAGGCGGCCGCAGTGCAGCACGGTCGTGGCGGCGGACGAGGCGGGCACGGCCCTGGTGGCGGAGGCGGCATCGGCCTCGACCGCGGTGGTGGTGGCGCTGCCGGTCGGCGCCTGCGCGGCAGCCGGGGCGGACAGGATGGCGAGGGCGCCGAGCAGGGCGGCAGGTCGGAACGGCATGGCGGGATCCCCTTGGACGGACCCCGATCATAACGACCCGCGCACGACTTCCCCCGGTGCGGACCGATCCGCCCCCTCCCCGCGAAGCGGGGGGTGAGGCGGCGCGCTTGCGGACCACTGGTCCGCGCGCCGACGAACGCCAGCTGGCTCTGCCAGCTGGCCGGGCGGGTTGGGGTGGGCGCGCGCGCCGCAGGCGCGCGGATGTGGCGCCGCCACCTGCACCCCCATCGCCCCCGGATCAAGTCCGGGGCAGGCTCTTCGGGCACTTCCCCCGCTGCGCGGGGGAAGGACAGCCGCTGTGCTCCCTCCCCCGCTTGCGGGGGAGGGTTGGGGTGGGGGCGCGCGCCGCAGGCGCGCGTGCGGGGGATGGTGCGCTGCGGTAGGCTTCCGGGCTCCCCGCCGCCGCCCGCGAACCCGCCGTGCCCCAGACCGACGCCCCCCGGGCGCCCGCCGACCCCTCCGCCTACCAGCCCGCCGCCGTCGAGGCCGCCGCCCAGCGCTACTGGACCGACACCGGCGCCTTCGAGGTGACCGAGGACCCGTCGCGGCCGAAGTACTACGTACTGTCGATGCTGCCGTATCCCTCCGGCGCGCTGCACATGGGCCACGTGCGCAACTACACCATCGGCGACGTGATCGCCCGCCACAAGCGCATGACCGGCCACAACGTGCTGCAGCCGATGGGCTGGGACGCGTTCGGCCTGCCGGCCGAGAACGCGGCGATCAAGCACCGCACCGCGCCGGCGCAATGGACCTACGCCAACATCGACCACATGCGCCGGCAGCTGCAGGCCATGGGCTACGCGATCGACTGGTCGCGCGAGTTCGCCACCTGCCGGCCGGACTACTACGTGCACGAGCAGCGCATGTTCGTGCGGCTGATGAAGCAGGGCCTGGCCTACCGCAGGAACTCGGTCGTCAACTGGGACCCGGTCGACCAGACCGTGCTGGCCAACGAGCAGGTGATCGACGGCCGCGGCTGGCGCACCGGCGCGCTGGTGGAGAAGCGCGAGATCCCGCAGTGGTTCCTGAAGATCACCGACTACGCCCAGGAACTGCTCGACGGGCTGGACGCGCTCGACGGCTGGCCGGAACCGGTCAAGACCATGCAGCGCAACTGGATCGGGCGCAGCGAGGGCCTGGAGTTCGCGTTCGACGTCGAAGGCAGCGACGAGCAGGTGCGGGTCTACACCACCCGCCCCGACACGCTGATGGGCGCGACCTTCCTGTCGATCGCCGCCGAGCATCCGCTGGCGCGCAGGGCGGCCGAATCCGACCCGGCACTGGCGGCCTTCATCGCCGAGCAGGCGCGCGGCGGCGTGTCCGAGGCCGAGATCGAAACCCAGGAGAAGCGCGGCCGCGACACCGGCCTGCGCGCGATCCACCCGGTGACCGGCGAGAAGCTGCCGATCTGGGTCGCCAACTTCGTGCTGATGGGTTACGGCACCGGTGCGGTGATGGCGGTGCCCGGCCACGACCAGCGCGACTGGGAATTCGCCCAGGCCCACAACCTGCCGATCCGGATGGTGGTGGTCGACCGCGGCGTGGTCGACGCCCTGGCCGAGATCGGCCACGACCTCGCGCAGGGCGTGGGCGCCGACCTGATGCGCTCGGCGCTGCGCGGCCGCAGCCAGGACGCCTATGCGCTGTCGGCCGCGGTCGGCGCGGTCGAGGACTTCGAGCGCAGGGTGATGGAGCAGGGCGCCTACGCCGAACGCGGCTGGCTGGTGAACTCCGGCGAATTCGACGGCATGGACTTCGACGAGGCCTTCGAGGCGATCGCCGCGCGCATGGAGGCCGAGGGCCGCGGCACGCGCCGGGTCAACTTCCGGCTGCGCGACTGGGGCGTGAGCCGCCAGCGCTACTGGGGCTGCCCGATCCCGGTGATCCATTGCCCGGCATGCGGCGCAGTGCCGGTGCCCGAGGACCAGCTGCCGGTGGTGCTGCCCGAGGACGTGGAATTCATGGGCACCGGCTCGCCGCTCAAGGCCGATCCCGAATGGCGCCGGACCGCCTGCCCGCAGTGCGGCGGCCCGGCCGAGCGCGAGACCGACACCTTCGACACCTTCATGGAGTCGAGCTGGTACTACGCCCGCTACACCTCGCCCGGTGCGGATACGCAGGTCGATGCGCGCGCCGACTACTGGCTGCCGGTCGACCAGTACATCGGCGGCATCGAGCACGCGATCCTGCACCTGCTGTACTTCCGCTTCTACCACCGCCTGATGCGCGACGCGGGGCTGGTGTCGAGCGACGAGCCGGCGCGCAACCTGCTCACCCAGGGCATGGTGGTTGCCGAGACCTACTGGCGCGACAACCCCGACGGCTCCCGGGACTGGATCAATCCGGCGGACGTGGACGTGCGCCGCGACGAGCGCGGCCGCGTCGCCGGCGCCACGCTCAGGGCCGACGGCCGGCCGGTGCACGTGGGCGGCATCGAGAAGATGTCCAAGTCCAAGAACAACGGCGTCGACCCGGATGCGATGATCGCCCGCTACGGCGCCGACACGGTGCGCCTGTTCTCGATGTTCGCCGCCCCACCGGAACAGAGCCTGGAATGGAACGAGGCCGGCGTGGAGGGCATGGCCCGCTTCCTGCGCCGCTTCTGGCGCGAGGTGACGACACATGCCTCGCAGCCAGACCATCCGGAAATCGCAGGCGCCGGCACATCCCTTCTCCCGCATGCGGGAGAAGGTGCCCGAAGAGCCCGCCCCGGACTTGATCCGGGGGCGGATGGGGGCGACGCCGCGACGCGAGTTGATCCCGCCACCCTCACCCCCGCCCAGAAGACCCTGCGCCGCCACCTCCACGAGACCATCGCCAAGGTCGGCGACGACTACGGCCGCCGCCACAGCTTCAACACCGCGATCGCCGCGCTGATGGAGCTGCTCAACCACGTGGCGAAATTCGACGACATGTCCGACGCCGGCCGCGCCGTGCGCCACGAGGCGCTGGAAGCGATGGTGCTGATGCTCAACCCGGTCACCCCGCACGTCAGCCACGCCCTGTGGCAGGTGCTCGGCCATCCCGAGACCCTGCTCGAGGACGTGCCCTTCCCCCGGCCCGACCCGGCCGCGCTCGAGCGCGAGGCGGTGACGCTGGCGGTGCAGGTCAACGGCAAGCTGCGCGGCACCATCGAAACCGCGCCCGGCGCCGCCCGCGAGGAGATCGAGGCCGCGGCCCTGGCCGAGCCCAACGTGGCGAAATTCCTCGAAGGCCTCGCCGTGCGCAAGCTGATCGTGGTCCCCGGCAGGATCGTGAACATCGTCGCCGGCTGAAGCCCGTTCCTGCGGCCAGGCCGATCGCTCGATGCGATGGCTTGGAGCCAATCGCAACCCCCTCCGGACCCCTCTTGCGCGTGCCGCACACCGGTGGCAATCTTCAGACCGGGGATCGGGGCAGGGACGCTGCCGATGGCGAAATCAATCCTAGGGAAGCCGGCCTGCAACGGGCCGGCAAGGAAGGGGAAACAAGCAATGAGCGTATTCGACTCCGTCGCCATAAGCGTGCGCGCGGCCTTCTCGCGCGCTGCACTGTCAGCACTCTCAGGCGCCCCACCTGCCCTGTGGCCCGGTTTCGGGCGGGCATGCCGCAGGCGCTTGGTGACTCAGGGACTTTTAGCGTGTAGATACGAGCTTGCCCCGAGGCTACCAGCATGGCGGATGGCTTTCGTCAGCGCGTTCATGGTGGTTTTTTCCTCGTGGGCTGGAACGGCAGTGTCGAGGCCCTTTTTTCTGGACATGGAAAGTGCGGTATTACCCCTGGCGATCGAGCCGAAGACCGGGCCGCGTGTCACTGCGCGGGGCTCGCGATGGGGTATGGGCTGGACATCCACAGACACGCTCACTTTGCGTTTCATTTATGAGGGCACGCCGAACCGAGGGCTCGATGGCGTCGTGGTCGCAACGGAAAGCACCGAAGTCCAAGGCACGGATGCGTCCGAAAAGAACGAATGCGAAGTCGGCAATCCGATCGTGCCGAGCACGGGGAACAAGATAGAACGGGAACTTGATTTTTCGACGGACGGTGAGCATTCATTGCGGCTTGCACGTACATATAACCACTACTGGTCAGGCGCGGGCCTGTTCGGCAAGCACTGGATCAGCAACTTCGACTACATGCTGACCTTCGGCAGCACCGCGCTCGACGGCTGTTTCCCGCGCCCGGGCGGCGGGGTCTGCGGGATCGGCAGCAATACCGTCATTTACGCCTGGCGCCCGGACGGGCGCACCATCAAGTTCGACAAGGCCGCGGACGGGGTGTTCTACGAGAACAAGCCCGACCCGATCGCGCGCATCGTCGACAATGGCACGAGCCTCACCCTCTACGGCGAGGACAACTCGATCGAGACCTATGGCAGCTCGGGACGCATCCACGAATTGCGCAACGAACACGGCATCGGCTGGACCTACAGCTACAGCGGCACCTATCCGACCAGGGTCACCCATACCTCCGGGCGCTACGTCGATTTCGTCTGGAACAACGGCCAGCTGACCTCGGTCCGCGACCCCGCCGGAAACTACTACGGCTATTCCTACCACGCCAATCAGTTCGGCAGCGGCCTGCACCGCCTGGCCGCGACTTCGCGTCCGGGTTCGCCCGCGACCTCGATCGCCTACCACTACGAACTGTCCACACGGCCCCAGGCCTTGACCGGCAAGTCGATCAACGGCGCGCGCTATTCGACTTTCACCTATGACAGCTACGGCTACGCCACCAGCACCGAGCACAACGGCTACCAGAAGTACTCGCTGGCCTACACGCAAGGCAGCAACGGTCTGCTGACGGTGGCGGAGACCAATCCGCTCGGCAAGAAGACCACCTACACCTTCGAGTACGGCAAGCTGCGGACAGTCACCGGGCATGCCAGCACCTACTGCCCCAGCTCATACGCGGAAACGACCTACGACGGCAACGGCTATCCGCAGCTCAAGTCGGACTTCAACGGCAATTCCACCACCTTCCAGTACAACGCCAAGGGTCAGTTGCTGGAGAAGATCGAAGGCTACGGTACCGCCGCGGCGCGCAAGACCACCTATGCCTGGGACACGGCCGCCAACCGTATCACCAGCATCACCGTCGGCGGAGCGGCCGCGGGCAGCGAGCTGGTGCGGATCAGCTATGCCTACACCGCGGACAAGCGGATCGCCAGCATCACCCGCACCAACCTGTCGGGCACCGGGCTTGTCAACAGCAGCCAGACCACCACGATCGCCTACACCAAGCACGGCAACGGAATGCTGGCCACCGTGACGGTCGACGGACCGGTGTACGGGACCGGCGATCGCATCATTACCCGCTACGCCAGCAACGGCGACCTGCTGTCGGAGGAGAACGCGCTCGGGCACAAGGTCGCGTACAGCGGCCACAACGGCCTGGGCCAGCCGGGGCGGGTCACCAACGTGAACGGTGGCATCACCGATTATTTCTACGACGCCCGCGGGCGCGTGACGCAGGTGCGCACCTACCTCAATGGCGGCATCCAGGACACGGCCTACGCCTACGATGGCGACGGGCGGCTTGTCAGGACGACCCTGCCGGACGGGGTCGTCGTCGAGCACGACTATGTGCATCACGACCGCGATCTGCTGTCCTCGGTCCGGATCGCCTCCAGCGGCCTGCTTGCCGGCGGCGGCACCGAGGAACAACGCACGTTCGGCTACAACACCCAGGGCGACGTGTCCGGGGTGTTCGACTATTCGCTCGAAACCAGGACGGTACTGAAATTCGAGTGCCTGGATCCGTACGGCGCGGACCCTGCCAACTGCAACGAACCGAACTACTACGAGGAAACGGTCACCGAAACGGTACTCAAGCGCTCGGCCTCGGTCGCCTACGACGAACTGGGCCGCATCCGCGCCCGCACCGGCAACAACAGCCAGAACGTGCGTTACGGCTACGACCTCAACAGCAACGTCAAGACCGTCACCGACTCGCTCGGGCGGGTGACCACGTTCTACTACGACGCGCTCGACCGGATGATCAAGTCGGTCGACCCGCTCAGCGGCGTCACCGAGTTCAGGTACGACGCCGGGGACCGCCTGACCTGGGTCAAGGACCCGCGCGGGGTGGTCACCAGCTACCAGTACGACGGCTTCGGCCAGTTGTGGGCGCAGGCCAGCCAGGACACCGGGGTGACCAGCTTCGAGTACAACCAGTACGGCCAGCTGACGAAGATGACCCGCGCCAACGGCGCCGTCACCAGCTACGGCTACGACGACCAGGGCCGGCTCACGGTCAAGGCCGCCGGCGGCGAAGAACACCGTTTCACCTACGACACCTGCACCAATGGCAAGAGCCGTCTGTGCCAGGTCTGGGATCCCAAGGGCCAGCTGGATTACAGCTACTCGCCCGAAGGCCTGCTGACCCACCAGACCCAGCGCATCGGCGGCAGCGCGAACACCTTCACCCAGGCCTACGCCTACGACGGCATGGGCCGGCTCACCGGCATCAGCTACCCGGGCGGGGTGAGCGTGGGCTACGGCTACAGCTACGGCCGGATCAAGGCGATGACCGCGACGATCAACGGCGCCACCTACAACGTGGCCACCGGCATCCAGTACCAGCCGTTCGGCCCGGCGGCGAACTGGACCTACGGCAACGGCCTGACCCGGCTGCTGCCGCGCGACCTGGACGGGCGCCTGACCGGCGCGCTGACCCGCGACGGCAGCACCAACCTCCAGAACCTGGGCTTCACCTACAACGCCAACGACCACATCACCAAGCTCACCAACGGCGCCAACAACAGCCTGACCCAGACCTACGGC
>JBKHXI010000166.1:0-7598 GCA_046566095.1 Gammaproteobacteria bacterium
ACAGTGAAAGTCGATTGCAGGAGGGGCTTCAGCCCCGACCGGCGGAGGCGACTGGGTCGCAGCTGACGCAGCGCCTACAGTTCCTGCATGAAACGCGGCTGTCCGCCGTAGGAGCAGCAAACTGCGACCCCGGCACCGTCGCGAGGCAACCCGAAAAGAAACGGCCGGCGGGGTTTCCCCCGCCGGCCGTGGTCCATCTCACAGCCCGCTCAGAACCGCAGGCCGGCCCGCACGTACCAGAAGCGCCCGCCCGGGATGTCGTAGGTCGAGGCGTCGTAGCCGTTGAGCGAGCACGACAGGCAGATCGGCGGATCCTGGTCGAAGGCGTTGTTCACGCCTGCCAGCAGTTCCAGGCCGCGCATCCAGTCGAACCGGTAGCCGAGCTGGAAGTCGTGGTAGGTGGTCGCGTCGAGCACGTTCTGGTTGCGCGCAGGGTCGCTGCACACGCGGAAGCTGCGTGCCCGTCCGCAGGTCTCGCGCAGTTCGGAGATGTGGCGGATGGTCCAGGAAGCCGACCAGGCGTCGCGCTGCCAGTCGGTGACGAAGGTCGAGGTCCATTCCGGGATCGCGCTGTTGTTCACCTCCACGCCCGGCCCCTGCGGCTGCCGCTGCCCGGCCGCGCCGCGCGCCTCGTACTCGCCCACGAAGGTATTGCGCCAGCTGGCCTTGAACTTGCCCAGCGCGCTGTCCGGGAAGGTCCAGAACAGGTCCACGTCCCAGCCGTCGGTGGTGATCGAACTCAGATTCGTCAGGCGGTTGGCGAAGCTGTTGATGGCGCCGGTGGACGCGCGGGTGATGCCGTCGCAGAACTTCGGATCGAGCGTGCGCACGCACAGGTTGAGCTGGGTCTGCGCGTCCACGGCCTGGATGCCGCCCTCGATCTCGTGGCGGTAGAAGGTCACTTCCACGTCCACGCGTTCGGCCACGGACGAGTTCTCGAAGATGCTCGGACTCCATACCAGGCCTGCGGTGAAGCTGTCGGCGGTCTCCGGCTCCAGGTCGCGGTTGCCGCCGGTGACCACCGAGATCTGCGGGTTGGGCTGGGCGTACCCCGGCGGCACGCCGAGGGTGCGGCAATTGGCCAGCAGCGACGGGTCCTGCAGCGGCTCGGTGCACGGGTCGGCGATGACCGCGTCGAAGCGGCTCGCCGAACCGAACAGCTCGCCGATCGACGGCGCGCGGAAACCTTCCGCGAAGGTGGCGCGCAGCAGCAGCTCGTCCACCACCTGCCAGCGCAGGCCGAGCTTGCCGGTGAATTCCCCGCCGAAGGTCGAGTAGTCGGAATAGCGCCCGGCCAGGCTCAGGTCCAGGCTCTTGCCGAACGGGGAGTCGACGAACAGCGGCAGGTTGAACTCGGTGTAGACCTCGCTGACGTCGTATTCGCCCGCCGTGGGGCGGGAGGGCACGCCGTTGTAGAAGCCCGCCACCGTCAGCGCATCGGGCTGGTAGTAGCCCTCGTAGCGCCGATGCTCGATGCCGCCGGCGAACGAGAGCGGCCCCGCCCACAGGTCCAGCAGGTCGCCGGAGATGTTGGCCGTGGCCTGCAGCAGGGTGTTTTCGCTTTCGTCGCGCACCACGGGCTGGATGAAGGCCAGCATCGCCGGGGTGATGGTGCCCGGCCCCCCGAAGATGTTGAGCGGCGTGCAGCCGGCGACCGCGGCGCAGGCCGCCGGATCGCCGAGCGCAAGCGCGATGTTGCGGATATCGTAGCTGCCGAAGTTGGTCTGCTCGGCCCGGTTCTCGCTGTACGCCAGGTTGACGTCCCAGAACCAGGTGCGGGCGCCCGCCTCGAACACGCCCTCCAGCCCGGTCCCGACGTACCAGGTGTCGACTTCCTGCTCGAACACGCGCGGCCCGCCTTCGACCGGCCGCCGGCCGATCAGGAACAGGTTGCGCTGCGCCGCAGGAGTGCTCAGGCGCGCATCCAGGTCGAATCCGAACGGATTGAACGGGTTGAGGCGGGAAATGAAGATGTTGTCCGCGCGCGGGTTCCCGGTGCCGGCCGACAGGCCGAGGAAAATCGGCTCGGGCGCGGCCTGGTTGATCGACTTGCGCCGGTTGTACAGGCCCTTGACGTACCAGCTGCTGCTGTCGCTGATGTCGAAGCGGAACTGGCCGAACAGTCCGGCGCGCTCGGACGGCGTGACCACCAGGTTGAACGGGGAGAAGTTGAAGCGGTCGGCATTGGTGAAGCAGTGGTAGTCGTCGGTCCGGGTGCAGCCGGTCTGCGTCGGGTTGTAGAAGGGATTGCTGGCGCCGTCGTTCGGCGTCAGGTCGTGGGTCACGCCGGTGTTGGGGTTGCGGAAGACGAAGCGGCCGGTCGGCGTGCCCGAGCTGCCGAAGGTGACGCCGGTGCCCGGCACCGGGAACCGCGACTGCTCGCGGTCGGCGGAACTCACCCGCTCCTGGTTGGTGTAGCTGGCGCCGAGGAACAGGTTGCTGCGCGCGCCGTTCCAGCCCCAGGCGATGTCGGCCTTGCCGGTCTCGCCGTCGCCGGCCTCGTACTCGCCGTACTGGACGCTGATCGAGGCGCCGTCGAAATCCTTGCGGGTGATGATGTTGACCACGCCGGCGATGGCGTCGGAGCCGTACAGCGCCGAGGCGCCGTCCTCCAGCACTTCGATCCGGTCGACGATCGCCAGCGGAATGGTGTTGAGGTCCACCGCCGCGCCCACGCCCGAGGCCGAGGCCTCGTTGACCCAACGCATGCCGTCGACCAGCACCAGCACGCGCCGCGAGCCCAGGTGCCGCAGGTCGACCTGGGACGAGCCCGCGCCCACGCCGCTGCCGTCGGGCGGGAAGCCGAAGTTGCCCGAGGAGTTGAACTTGGTGTTGAGGGCCGAGCCGGAGGCGGTCAGCGCCTGCACGACCTCGCCGATCGAGGTCAGGCCGGTGCGGTCGATGTCCTCGCGGGTGACGGTCTGCACCGGCACCTGGCCCTCGACCTCGGCCTTCTTGATGCGCGATCCGGTCACCTGCACCCGGTCGAGGGTGGTGGCGCGGGTTTCGGCTTCGGTGGCGTCCTGGGCGGCGACGATGCCGGGGACGGCGAGCAGCAGCGACAGCTGGACGGCGGCATAGAGCCGGGTGCGGGGCCGCATGCGGGGTATGGCAGACATCGTCTCTCTCTCCCTGAAATGCAATCGTCTGGGGCGCCCGGGGACGCCTGTTCGTGGTCGTATCGGACCGCGCGGCCCCCTGTCGCCCGCGCGTCGCCTATTTGTAAACATTCCGTTCAGGTAAATGCAAGCGGTGGTGCAGCATCGGCCGGCGTCGGCGCATGGGCCGGTGCAGCCGTGTAGGCGGCGCGAACGGTCCGCCGCCGGGGCTCGCCTATAGTCCCCGGCATGCACCCGTCCCGCCCCCCGCGCACCGGTCTGCCCGCGTACCCGGCGTTCCCCGCATCCCCGGCGCCCACCCGGCCGAGACTGGCGCGCCTGGCGTTCGGCCTGCTCGCCTGCGTGCTGGCACCGCTGGCCCAGGCCCGGGACGCCGCCGACGACGCCCGCCTGCGCGCGGCGATCGAGGACGCCGAGCGCGGCCGCTTCGACGCCGCCGCCCATGCCGGCGTCCGCGACCACCCGGCCTTCGGCTGGGTCGAGTACGCGGCCCTGGCGCGCGAGCTCGACACCCTGGCGCCGCAGCGGGGCCTGGATTTCCTGGCGCGGTATCGCGGGCAGGCGGTGGCCGATGCGTTCCGCCGGAACTGGCTGGCGTCGCTGGCGCGCCGCGGCGACTGGACCAGCTTCCGCGCGGCCTGGGACGCGGCGACCGACGACACCGCGCTGCGCTGCCACGAACTGCAGGCGCGCAACGCCGCCGGCGCACTGGACGAAGCCTGGGTACAGGCCGCGCGCGGGATCTGGATGTCCGCCGCAGGCCCGCTGCCCGCCGCCTGCGACCCGGTGTTCGCCGCCCTGGACGCGCGCGGCGCGCTGGGGCCTGCATTGCGCTGGGAGCGGCTGGAGAAGGCCGCCGCCGCCTGGGAGCCCGCCGCCATGCGCGCGGCAGCGCGCGGGCTGCCCGAACCCGAGCGGGCGCTCGCCGAGGACTACGCGGCCTTCGTCGAGTGGCCGCACGAGCGGGCGCTGGCCTGGCCGAAGAACGACCGCAGCCGCCGCATCGCCGCCCACGGGCTGGCGAAGCTGGGCAAGGACGACCCGGACCGCGCCGAGCGCCTGCTGCCGCGCTACGCCTCCGCGCTGGGCATGGGCGAGGCCGAGCGCGGCATCGTGCTGTACCAGGTGGCGCTGTGGACGGTCGCCTCCTACCTGCCGGACTCGGCGCGGCGGCTGAACCTGGTGCCCGACAGCGCCTACGACGAACGCCTGCACGAGTGGCGGGTGCGCGAGGCGATGGCCCGCTCCGACTGGCCGGCCGCGCTGGCGGCGATCCGGAAGATGGGTGCGGCCCAGCGCGCCGATTCGCGCTGGACCTATTTCGAGGGCCGGCTGGCGGAGCTCACCGGCGACCCGGTCAGCGCCCGCGCGAAGTACGAGGCGGCCGCGCGCGAACCGCAGTTCCACGGCTTCCTGGCCGCCGACCGCATCGACCGCCCCTATGCGCTGTGCCCGCTGGAGCCGCCGGCGAACCCGGCGCTGCGGGCCCAGGTCGCGCGCGACCCGGCGATCGTGCGGGCGATGGCCCTGTACCGCATCGACCGGCCGTCCTGGGCGGTGCGCGAATGGCAGGACGCGCTGTCGCGCTTCGACGACGCCCGCCGCCAGCTGGCGGTCGCCGTCGCCCAGGACAACCGCTGGTACGACCGCGCGGTGTTCTCGCTGGGCCGCGACAAGCCGGAGGAACTGCGTCTGTACACGCTGCGCTTCCCGCTCGACTACGAGGCCGCGATCCGGCGCGAGGCCGCGCGCAACCGGCTCGACCCGGCCTTCGTCGCCGCCGAGATCCGCGCCGAGAGCGTCTTCAACCCGCGCGCGCGTTCCCCGGCCGACGCGCGCGGGCTGATGCAGATCCTGCCGGCGACCGGGGCCGGCATCGCCCGCCGGCTCGGCCGCCCCTGGGGCGGACCGGAATCGCTGTACGACCCGGACACCAACATCGCGCTCGGCACCGCCTACCTGCGCCAGCGCCTGGACGAGCACGGCGCCGCCTATTTCGCCATCGCCGCCTACAACGCCGGCCCGGCGCCGCTGGCGCGCTGGAAGTCGCAGCGCCCGGGCATGGACCCGGACTTCTGGATCGAGACCATCAGCTACCGCGAGACCCGCGAGTACGTGGCGCGGGTGCTGGCCTTCAGCGTGATCTACGACTGGCGCCTGGACGGCGACGCGCTGCCGGTGACCGCGCGCATGCAGGGCCGCGCCGGCGGCCCGCGCAAGCGCTTCGCCTGCCCGGCCTGAGACCGGCGGCGCGTAGACTGGGGCCATGAACGCGCGTCACGTGGTGATCCTCGGCGGCACCGGCTTCGTCGGCCGGCACCTGGCCGAGCGCCTGCTCGAGGACGGCGCCCGGGTGGTGGTGCCCAGCCGCGGCGGCGGCCGGCCGGAGCGGCCGGGACTGCCGACCGGCGCGGAACTGCGGCGCGGCGACGTGTACGACCCGGGCTTCCTGGCAGACGCCTTCGCCGGCGCCGACGCGGTGGTCAACCTGACGGGGGTCCTCAACGAGCGCGGCGACGACGGCAGCGGCTTCGAGCGGGTGTTCGTGACCCTGGCCGCGCGCATGGTCGAGGCCATGCGCGCGGCCGGCGTGCGCCGGCTGCTGCAGATGAGCGCGCTGCACGCCGCCCCCGACGCCCCCAGCCACTACCTGCAGGCGCGCGGCCGCGCCGAGGCACTGGTGCGCGACTCGGGCCTGGACTGGACCCTGTTCCGGCCGTCGGTGATCGCCGGTCCCGGCGACGGACTGTTCTGCCGCTTCGCCGGCCTGCTGCGGTTCGCGCCGGTACTGCCGATCGGCCGTGCCGACGCCTGCTTCCAGCCGGTGTGGGTGGAGGACGTGGCCGAGGCCTTCGCCCGCGCGCTCGGGCAAGCGGGCACCATCGGCCGCAGCTACGACCTGGTCGGCCCGGAGCGCTACACCCTGCGCCGGATCGTGGAGATGACCGCCGAGGCCTGCGGCCGCAACCGGCTGGTGCTGGCGCTGCCCGACTGGCTCGGCCGGCTGCAGGCGGAGGTCGGCGAACTGCTGCCCGGCAAGCCGATCAGCCGCGACAACTGGCGTTCGCTGCAGCTGGATTCGACCAGCGACGACAACGGCCTGCCGCGGCTCGGCATCGAGCCCACCGCGGTCGCGCCGCGGCTGCCCGAAATCCTGGGCCTGGCATGAGGCTGCGCCCGGCATGAAGCGCTACCTGGTCGGCGGCGCGGTGCGCGACCGCCTGCTCGGGCTGCCGCCGGGCGACCGCGACTGGGTGGTGGTCGGGGAAACCCCGCAGGCGATGGCCGCGCGCGGCTTCCGCGCGGTCGGCCGCGACTTCCCGGTGTTCCTGCACCCGGACACCGGCGAGGAGCACGCGCTGGCGCGTACCGAGCGCAAGTCCGGGCGCGGGCACCGCGGCTTCGTGGTCGACGCCGATCCGTCGGTGACGCTGGAGGACGACCTCGCCCGTCGCGACTTCACCATCAACGCGATCGCCGAGGCCGAGGACGGCCGTCTCGTCGATCCCTACGGCGGCGCGCGCGACATCCAGGCGCGGGTGCTGCGCCACGTCGGCGAGGCCTTCGCCGAGGATCCGCTGCGGGTGCTGCGCGCAGCGCGGTTCATGGCCCGGTTCGCCCCGCTGGGCTTCCGGGTGGCCGACGAGACCATGGCGCTGATGCGCGAGATGGTCGCGGCCGGGGAACTGGCCGAACTCACACCCGAGCGCGTCTGGCAGGAACTCGAGCGCGCGCTGGCCGCGCCGGCCCCGTCGGCGTTCCTGCGCACGCTGCGCGACTGCGGCGCGCTGGCGGTGGTGCTGCCCGAGGTCGACGCGCTGTACGGCGTGCCGCAGCGTGCCGAATATCACCCCGAAGTGGATACCGGCGTGCACATCGAGCTGGTCTGCGACATGGCCGCGCGGCTGGCCCCGGGCGACACCGAGGTCGGCTTCGCGGCGCTGACCCACGATCTTGGCAAGGCGCTGACGCCGGAGGATGTGCTGCCGAAGCACATCGGCCACGAAGCCGCCGGCCTGGCGCCGCTGCGGGCGCTGTGCGATCGCCTGAAGGTGCCGACCGCGCATCGCCAGCTCGCGGTGCTGGCCTGCCGCGAGCACCTCAACATCCACCGCCTGTTCCAGCTGCGCGACCGTACCGTGTACGCCCTGCTGGTGCGCTGCGACGCCTTCCGCAAGCCGGCGCGGATGGCCCGGCTGGCGAAGGTATGCGAAGCCGACAAGCGCGGCCGCACCGGGCTGCAGGACGAACCCTACCCGCAGGCCGCCGAGCTGCTGCGCCTGCTGGATGCCGCGCGTGCCGTGCGCGCCGCCGATGTCGCCCGCGAGGGACTGGAAGGCCCGGCGCTGGGCGCCGCCCTGGAACGCGCCCGGATCACTGCGATCGCCGCCGCGCGCAGCGCACCCCCACCGCCCGCGCAGACATCCGGTGCCCCTGTAGGAGCTGCGTAAGCTGCGACCGGCCCGCGGACTCCGGCGG
>JBKHXI010000167.1:0-9497 GCA_046566095.1 Gammaproteobacteria bacterium
CCGAACGCGGCCAGCTTCGGCGCCGAGCCGATGAACAGCGTGATCGGCGTCGGCGCGCCGTGGTAGACGTCCGGCAGCCACATGTGGAACGGCGCGGCGCCGAACTTGAAGGCGATGCCCGCCACCACGAACACCACGCCCGTGAGCAGCAGCGTGCGCGAATCGCCGGCGGCGGTCATGGCCGCCAGCTGGATCGCATCCAGGTCCAGGCTGCCGGTGGCGCCGTAGACCAGCGACAGCCCGTACAGCAGCATGCCCGAGGCCAGCGCCCCGAGCACGAAGTACTTGATCGCCGCCTCGGAGGCCAGCGGGCTGTCGCGGTCGGTCGCCACCAGCGCGTACTGGCACAGCGCCAGCAGCTCCAGGCCCACGTACAGCATCGGCAGGCTGCCGGCCGAGACCATCAGCATCATGCCGACGGTCGCGAACATCACCAGCACCGGCACCTCGCCGCGGTACAGCCCGCGCTCGCGCAGGAACGGCCAGATGTAGACCAGCGACAGCGCGCCCACGCCCAGGATCGCGACCTTGAGCACGTCGGCCATGGTGTCGCGCACGAACATGTTCTCGAGCACCACCCCGTGGCCGCCGACGCCGGCGACGACCAGGGCCGCGGTCGCCAGCAGGAACGCGATCGCCAGCAGCTGGGTGACGATCCGGCGGCGGTCATCGAGGAACAGGTCGAGCATCAGCAGCGCGAACGCGCCCCCGACCAGCAGCAGCTCGGGCGCGAGCGGCGCGATGTCGGCGAGGGAACGTACGGGCGGGGTCATCGGCGTCATCGGGATTGTTTCCGGTTACCTGTCGTTCCGAACGCAGTGGGGAATCCGCCGGTCGCGGCTTCCGAAAAGCAGGTTCCTCGCGATGCTCGGAACGACATGCATCACAGCTTGCTCGCCGCCAGCTGGCCGGCCAGCTGCGCGATCGACGGTTCCATCAGGTCGGTCAGGGGCTTCGGGTACACGCCCAGCGCCAGCACGCCGATGGCGAACGCGCCCAGCACGATCCACTCGCGCGCATCCAGGTCCTTCAGCCCGGCCACCCTGGCGTTGGCGACCTCGCCGAAGATCACCCGCTTCACCAGCCACAGGGTGTAGGCGGCGCCGAGCACCAGGGTGGTCGCGGCGGCGAAGGCCACCAGCGGGTGGTACTGGAAGCTGGCCAGGATCACCATGAACTCGCCGACGAATCCGGAGGTGCCGGGCAGGCCGGAGTTGGCCATCGCGAACAGAACCATGAACGCGGCGAACCAGGGCATCACGTTGGCCACCCCGCCGTAGTCCCGGATCATGCGCGAGTGCATGCGGTCGTAGAGCACGCCGACGCAGGAGAACATCGCGCCGGAGATGAAGCCGTGGCTGACCATCTGCACCATCGCCCCCTGCAGGCCCAGGCGCGCGGCATCGGTGTTGCCGGTCTCGCGCACCAGCGCGAAGGCGATGAAGGTGCCCAGCGTGACGAAGCCCATGTGCGAGATCGACGAGTACGCGATCAGCTTCTTCATGTCCTCCTGCGCCAGCGCGACGAAGCCGATGTAGACCACCGCGATCAGGCTCAGCGCGATCACGAGCCAGGCGAACTCGTGCCCCGCGTCCGGCACGATCGGCAGGCTGAAGCGCAGGAAGCCGTAGCCGCCGATCTTCAGCATGATCGCCGCCAGCACCACCGAGCCCCCGGTCGGCGCCTCCACGTGCGCGTCCGGCAGCCAGGTATGGACCGGGAACATCGGCACCTTGACCGCGAACGCCGCCAGGAACGCGAAGAACAGCCACGCCTGCTCGGTCATCGACAGCGGCAGCTGCGCCAGGTCCGCCAGCTGCCAGCTGCCGCCCTTCAGGTACAGGTAGACCAGCCCGACCAGCATGAACACCGAGCCGAGGAAGGTGTAGAGGAAGAACTTGACCGATGCGTACACCCGGCGCGGGCCGCCCCAGACGCCGATGATGATGAACATCGGGATCAGCATGCCCTCGAAGAACACGTAGAACAGCATCGCGTCCAGGGCCGAGAACACGCCGATCATCAGGCCCTCGAGCGCCAGCATCGCCGCGCCGTACTGGGAGACGCGCCGGTCCACCGAGCCCCATGCGCCGACCAGCACCAGCACCGTGGTCAGCGTGGTCAGGGCGATCAGCGCCACCGAGATGCCGTCGGCGCCGAGCGCGTAGCGGATGTCGTAGGCGGGGATCCAGGCCCGCTGCTCCACGAACTGCATGCCGGACTGCGCGTAGTCGAAGCCGGTGAACAGCGGCACGGTCAGCGCCAGCGCCGCCAGCGCGAACGCGAGCGCGGTCCAGCGCGCCGCCCGCGGCCGCGCATTGCCCAGCAGCAGGGTCAGCGCGGCGCCCAGGATCGGCAACCAGATCAGCAGGCTCAGCAGGGGCAGGTTCGACACGTGGAAGGCTTCCGTCATCGTTGGCGCCGGCGGGCGGTCATGCCCAGTACCGGATCAGCACGGCCAGCAGCAGGATCAGGCCGAGGATCATGGCGAAGGCGTAGTGGAACAGCAGGCCGGTCTGCGAGCGGCGGACCACGCCGGCAACGAAGTCGACCAGGCGCGCGCTGCCCTCGACCGCGACGCCGTCGATCGCGCGGCTGTCGATCGCGCGCGAGGTCCGGCCCAGCTGCAGCCCACCCCCGGCGAAGCCGCCGATCCACAGGTGGTCGGCCCAGTACTTGTTCTCCAGGACTTTCTTCGGCCAGGCCAGCAGCCGCGCGGCCCTGCCGGCCAGGTCCGGCCGCCACAGGTACATCGCCGTGGCCAGCAGGAAGCCGGCGAACGCGAGCCAGAACGCTGGTGCCACGAAGCCGTGCAGCGCGAACCCGACCGGTCCGTGCCACAGTTCCGCGCCCACCTGCGCCACCGTGTCGCGCGCGGCGTCCAGGTCGATCGCGCCCAGGAAGAACGGCAGCTGTTGCAGCTTTCCGGACCAGTCGGTGGCGAACAGCATCGGCCCGGCGGTGAAGAATCCGATCGCGACCGAGGGGATCGCCAGCAGCACCAGCGGCAGCGTGACCACCCAGGGCGATTCGTGCGGCTCGACCGGCCCGTGGTGCCCATGGTGCCCGTGATCGTCCTGGTCGTGGTGCGCGGCATCGGCGTCGCGAAAGCGCTCCCTGCCGTGGAAGGTCAGGTACAGCAGCCGGAAGCTGTAGAACGCGGTCACGAACGCGCCCAGCAGCACCGCCCAGTAGCCGTAGTGCGCGATCCAGCCGCCGTGCGCCTGGGCGTGGTGCCCGGCCGCCTCGATGATCGTGTCCTTGGAGTAGAAGCCGCTGAAGAACGGCGTTCCCACCAGCGCCAGCGTGCCGATCAGGCAGGTGACGTAGGTGATCGGCATGTACCGGCGCAGGCCGCCCATCCGGCGCATGTCCTGCTCGTGGTGCATGCCGATGATCACGCTGCCGGCGGCGAGGAACAGCAGCGCCTTGAAGAAGGCATGGGTCATCAGGTGGTAGACCGCCGCCGAGTAGGCCGAGACGCCCAGGGCAACGGTCATGTAGCCGAGCTGCGACAGGGTCGAGTAGGCGACCACGCGCTTGATGTCGTTCTGCACGATGCCGATCAGGCCGGTGAAGAAGGCCGTGGTGGCGCCGATGAACAGCACGAAGGCCAGCGCGGTCTCGCTCAGCTCGAACAGCGGCGACATCCGCGCGACCATGAAGATGCCGGCGGTGACCATGGTCGCGGCGTGGATCAGCGCAGAGATCGGGGTCGGGCCCTCCATCGAGTCCGGCAGCCAGACGTGCAGCGGCACCTGCGCCGACTTGCCCATGGCGCCGACGAACAGGCACACGCAGATCAGGGTCGCCACCTGCCACTGGGTGCCGGTGAAGATCGATACGGTCGCGTTGCCGATCGTGGACGGCGCGTTGGCGAACACGGTCGCGTAGTCCAGCGTTCCGAACCAGTACAGCACCGCGGCGATGCCCAGCAGGAAGCCGAAGTCGCCAACCCGGTTGACCAGGAAGGCCTTGAGGTTGGCGAAGATCGCGCTGGGGCGCTTGAACCAGAACCCGATCAACAGGTACGAGACCAGGCCCACCGCCTCCCAGCCGAAGAACAGCTGCAGGAAGTTGTTGCTCATCACCAGCATGAGCATCGAGAAGGTGAACAGGCTGATGTAGCTGAAGAAGCGCTGGTAGCCGTCGTCGTCGGCCATGTAGCCGATGGTGTAGACGTGCACCAGCAGCGACACGAAGGTGACCACGACCATCATCATCGCGGCCAGCTTGTCGACCATGAAGCCGACGTGCGCCTCCAGGCCACCGACCCGGAACCAGGTGTAGACGTTCTCGTTGAACGGCGCCGCGCCCTGCAGCAGCTGCCACAGCACGTACATCGAAAGCGCGCAGCTGACCGCCACGCCGCCGATGGTGGCGCTGTGCGCCCCGACCCGGCCGATGCGGCGGCCGAACAGCCCGGCGACGACCGCGCCCAGCAGCGGCGCCAGGACGATGATCAGCAGATGGAGTTTTGAGATTGCCATTCGTTGTCCGTTGATCTGCCTGTCCGGAATCGCCCCTGTCCCGCCTCGCCAAGTTGTCCTTCCTGCCATCCATGGCGGTGCATCACCGGCTCCGGAGAGCCCGGCCCGGGCATCCTGCCCGGGCGTTCGCGCAGGCGCGAGCCAGTGGCTCGGGCCGTACCGCTCGAGTTCCCTCTCCGCCATCCATGGCGGTACCACGTGGGCCCCGGAGAGCCCTGCCCGGGCATCCGTGCCCGGGCGTTCGGCAGGCCGCGCGGCAGTGCCGCGCTAGCGGCCTGCCTCACCCCTTCAGCGTGTCGATTTCGGCGACGTTGATCGTGCCGCGGTTGCGGAACAGGGTGACCAGGATCGCCAGCCCGATCGCCGCCTCGGCCGCGGCCACCGTCAGGATGAAGAACACGAACACCTGGCCGGCGGCGTCGCCGAAGAAGCGCGAGAAGCCGATGAAGTTGATGTTGACCGCGAGCAGCATCAGCTCGATCGACATCAGCAGGATGATGACGTTCTTGCGGTTGAGGAAGATCCCCGCGACGCTGATGCAGAACAGCGCCGCGCCCAGCGCCAGGAAATGCCCCAGCGCAAGTCCGCTGCCGAGCATGCTCATGCCCCGCCCTCCCCGTCGCCGCCGGCTGCCGGGAACCGGCGCGCGCCGGTGTCGATGCGCGGCTCGGCCGGCATCGACACCAGCCGCAGGCGGTCGGCGGCCCGCACCCGCGACTGGTCGCCCGGGTTCTGCTTGCGCGTGCCCTCGCGCCGGCGCAGAGTCAGCATCACCGCCGCGATCACCGCCACCGTCAGGATCAGCGCGGCCACCTCGAACGGCAGCAGGAACCGGGTGAACAGCGTGCGCGCCAGCCAGGCGGTGTTGGACGCGTCCGCGGCCGCCGACGCCGCGTTCTCCGGGAACGGCTGCATCCGCGCCCCGATCCCGATCAGCGCCAGGATCTCCAGCAGCATCACCACCGCCACCGCCAGGCCCACCGGCAGGTAGCGCACGTAGCCTTCCCGCAGCGGCGCCACGTCGATGTCCAGCATCATCACCACGAACAGGAACAGCACCATCACCGCGCCGACGTAGACCAGGATCAGGGCCACGCCCAGGAACTCGGCCCCGGCCAGGATCCAGGTGCAGGCCACGGTGAAGAAGGTCAGCACCAGCCACAGCGCCGCGTGCACCGGGTTGCGCACGCCGATCACCGCGACCGCGGACAGCACCGCGACGGTGGCGAAGGCGTAGAAGGCGAACAGTTCCAGGCTCATGTCGGTGCTTACCGGTAGGCGGCGTCGGCGGCGCGGCGCTCGGCGATCTCCGCCTCCAGGCGGTCGCCGATGGCCAGCAGCTGCGGCTTGGTCACGATGTTCTGGCCGCGCCGGTCGAAGTGGTATTCGTGGACGTGCGTCTCCACGATCGAGTCGACCGGGCAGCTCTCCTCGCAGAAGCCGCAGTAGATGCACTTGAACAGGTCGATGTCGTAGCGCGTGGTGCGGCGGGTGCCGTCGGCGCGCTGCTCCGAATCGATGGTGATGGCCAGCGCCGGGCACACCGCCTCGCACAGCTTGCAGGCGATGCAGCGCTCCTCGCCGTTCGGATAGCGGCGCAGCGCGTGCAGGCCGCGGAAGCGCGGCGACTGCGGGGTCTTCTCCATCGGGTACATCAGCGTGTACTTGGGACGGAACAGGTAGCGCAGGGTCAGGCCGAGCCCCTGGAGGAGCTCGAGCAGGAACAGGCTCTTGAACCAGCTGGCGATCTTGTCCATCAGCGGCCCGCCTCGAACACGCCGTAATACGCCATGAGCGCCACCACCACGATCCAGGCGATGCTCAGCGGAATGAACACCTTCCAGCCCAGCCGCATGATCTGGTCGTAGCGGTAGCGCGGGAACGAGGCCCGGAACCAGATGAAGCAGCTGGCGAAGAAGAACACCTTGGCGAACAGCCACCACCAGCCGTCGACCGACAGAAGCGGGATGTCCATGCCGTGGAACGGGCTCAGCCAGCCGCCGAGGAAGAAGATCGAGGTCAGGAAGCTGACCAGGATCATGTTGGCGTATTCGGCCAGGAAGAACAGCGCGAACGCCGAGCCCGAGTACTCGACCATGTGCCCGGCCACGATCTCGCTCTCGCCCTCGACCACGTCGAACGGCGCGCGGTTGGTCTCGGCCACCCCGGACACGAAGAAGATCACGAACAGCGGAAGCAGCGGCAGCCAGAACCAGTCCAGCGCCCCGAGGTCTCCGGCCTGGGCCATCACGATCTGGCTCAGGTTGAGGCTGCCGGCGGCGACCATGACGCCGACCAGGGCGAAGCCCATGGCGATCTCGTAGGACACCACCTGCGCGGCCGAGCGCATCGCGCCGAGGAACGCGTACTTGGAGTTGGAGGCCCAGCCGGCCAGGATCACGCCGTACACGCCCAGCGAGGTCATCGCCAGCAGGTACAGGATGCCGGCGTTGGCGTTGGACAGCACCAGCTGCGCATCGAACGGGATCACCGCCCAGGCGGCGAAGGCCGGCGCCAGCGCGATCAGCGGCGCGACGATGTACAGCGTGCGCTGCGCGCGCGAGGGCTGGATCACCTCCTTGAACAGCAGCTTGAACACGTCGGCGAAGGCCTGCAGCACGCCGCGGCCGACGTACATCGGCCCGTGGCGCACGTGCATCCAGCCGATCAGCTTCCGTTCCCAGACCACGTAGAAGGCGACCGCGACGATCACCGGCATCATGATCGCCAGCACCTTGAGCACGATCCAGGCGGCGGCGCCGGGCGCGCCGAACGAGAGCAGCCAGTCGCGGAACGGGTCGAGGATCATGCCGCCTCCACCCGCACCGGTCCGGGGCCGAGCGCCGCGGTGGCGCCGTAGCCGGTTTCGACGTAGGCCACGCCCTGCGCGACCTGGCCGGAGACCACGGCCGGCAGGGTCGCGGTGCCCGCGGCCGCGCGGACCTTCGCCATGGCGCCGTCGGCCACGCCTGCGGCCCGCGCGTCGGCCGGATGCAGCACGATGCGCGGTCCATGGGTCAGCGGGTGCGCCTGCAGCGCGGCGGCGCGGCGGACCACGGCGTCGCTGCGGTAGATCGCCGGCGAGGTCGCCAGCTGCAGCCCGTCGCCGGCCGCGCCCGGCGCCGCGCTGCGCGCCGCCACGGCGCCTGCGGCCGCGCCCGGGGCCAGGCCCGCGCGCAGTCCCTGCAGGTCGACGAAATCGAAGCCCGGCAGCTGCAGTTCCCCGGCTAGGGCGCGCAGCACCCGCCAGCCCGGACGCGCCTCGCCCGGCAGGCCGCCCGCCGCCTGCGCGGCCTGGTCGCGGCCGTCCAGGTTGGTCAGGGTGGCGTCCACCTCCGGCAGCAGCCCGATCGGCAGGATCACGTCGGCCACGGCGAGGGTGGATTCGCAGGCGTAGGCGGTCAGCGCCAGCACCTGGGCGCCGGCCAGCGCGGCCATGGCCTGCGCCTGGTCGGCGAAGTCCAGGCCCGGTTCGATGCCGTACAGCAGGTAGCCGGCGCGCGGCTCGCGCAGCATGGCCTGCGCGTCGCGCGAGGCCGGAAGCACGCCGTGCCGGGCCAGGCCGAGCGCGTTGGCGCCCTGCGGGATGCGGCACAGCGCCGCGCCCGTGGCCTCGGCGAACGCGCGCGCGGCGGCCCGGATCTCCGAGGCGTGCGGGCCGCGCTCGGCGATCGCGCCGACGATCACCACCGCGCGCCCGGCACCCCGGATCTCCTCGCGCAGGGCGTTGCCCGACATCGCCCGCGCGATCCAGGCCGGCGCCATCACGTGCTTGCCGGCGACGTCGAACGCGAACTCGAAGTCGACCGGGTTGACCACGTGCACCTTCGCGCCCTTGAGGAAGGCCTTGCGCACCCGCTGGTGCAGCAGCGGCAGCTCGTGCCGCAGGTTGCTGCCGACGACGACCACGTGGTCCGCGGCCTCGATCGCGTCGACCGGCATGCCGAAGACCTCGGCCACCGCGCCGTCGGACAGGTCGTGCTCGGCGATGCGATGGTCCAGGTTCCCGGTGCCGAGCGCGCCGGCCAGCCGCGCCAGCAGCGCGCCCTCCTCGTTGGAGGTCGCCGGGTGCACGAGGATGCCGAGGTCGTCGGCGGCGTTGTCGCGCAGCACCTGGGCCGCACGCGCCAGCGCCTCGGCCCAGCTGGCCTCGCGCCACTGTCCGTCGACCCGGACCATCGGCGCCCGCGCCCGGTCGGCGGCGTACAGGCCCTGGTGGGCGTAGCGGTCGCGGTCGGACAGCCAGCACTCGTTGACCGCGTCGTTGTCGCGCGGCACCGTGCGCAGCACCTCGCCGCGGCGCACGTGGTGGAACAGGTTGCTGCCGAGCGGGTCGTGGAAGCCGAGCGAGGCGCGCGCCACCAGTTCCCACGGCCGCGCCTTGAACCGGAACACCTTGTTGGTCAGCGCGCCGACCGGGCACACGTCGATCACGTTCCCCGACAGCTCCGTGGTCAGCGGCTTGCCGTCGTAGGTGCCGATCTGCAGGTTCTCGCCGCGCATCATGCCGCCCAGCTCGTGGCTGCCGGCGATCTCGCCGGTCACCCGGATGCAGCGGGTGCACTGGATGCAGCGGGTCATGTCGCTGGCCACCAGCGGTCCCAGGTCCTCGTCGGCGACCACCCGCTTGCGCTCGACGAAGCGGCTGACCGAGCGCCCGTAGCCCAGCGACAGGTCCTGCAGCTCGCACTCGCCGCCCTGGTCGCAGATCGGGCAATCCAGCGGGTGGTTGATCAGCAGGAACTCCATCACGTTGCGCTGCGACTTGAGCGCCTTCTCGCTGCGGGTCCGGACCTTCATGCCGTCCATCACCGGCGTGGCGCAGGCCGGCGCCGGCTTCGGCATCTTCTCGACCTCGACCAGGCACATCCGGCAGTTGGCCGCGATGCTGAGCTTGTCGTGGTAGCAGAAACGCGGGATCGGGATCCCGGCGCGGTCGGCGGCCTGGATGATCATCGAGCCCTTGGGCGCGGCCATGGCGACGCCGTCGATCTCGATCGCCACGTG
>JBKHXI010000168.1:0-5281 GCA_046566095.1 Gammaproteobacteria bacterium
ACCTCGACCTGGGCCTGATCGGCAACGGCAGCTTCGGCGCGCTGGTCGACGGCCGCGCGCGCATCGTCTGGGGCTGCCTGCCGGCGTTCGACGGCGACCCGGCGTTCTGCGCGCTGCTGCAGCCGAAGATCGAAGGCGGCGACTGGGCGATCGAGCTGGAGGACTTCGACCATGCCGAGCAGCGCTACCTGCACAACACCGCGGTGCTGCGCACCGTGCTGCGCGACGCCCACGGCGGCGCGGTCGAGGTCACCGACTTCGCCCCGCGCTGGCGCCAGTACGGCCGCTACTACCGGCCGGTGATGCTGGTGCGCAGGGTCCGGCCGCTGGCCGGCAACCCGCGCATCCGCGTGGCGCTGCGGCCGCTGGCCGACTGGGGCGCGCGCGTGCCCGACCGCACCTGGGGCAGCAACCACATGCGCTTCGTGCTGCCGGGCATCACCATGCGCCTGACCACGGACGCCTCGCTGCGGATGCTGCGCGACGGGCTTGCGTTCGTGCTCGACCGCGAACTGCACTTCGTGTTCGGCCCCGACGAAACCCTGCTGCAGCCGGTCGACCGCTTCGTGCGCGAATCCGAGCGCCAGACCATCGAGTACTGGCGCGAATGGGTCCGCTACCTGTCGATCCCGCTGGAATGGCAGGACGCGGTGATCCGCAGCGCGATCACCCTCAAGCTGTGCCAGTACGAGGACACCGGCGCGGTGGTCGCCGCGCTCACCACCTCGATTCCGGAAGCGCCGCACAGCGCCCGCAACTGGGACTACCGCTACTGCTGGCTGCGCGACGCCGCCTTCGTTGTGCGCGCGCTCAACCGGCTCGGGGCGACCCGGACCATGGAGGACTACATCCGCTACATCTTCAACCTGGCCACCGGCGAGGACGGCGCGCTGCAGCCGGTGTACGGTATCGGCTTCGAGCACGCGCTGGAGGAGTTCGAGGTCGATTCGCTGGAAGGCTTCCGCGGCATGGGCCCGGTGCGCCGCGGCAACCTGGCCTGGGTGCAGAAGCAGCACGACGTGTACGGCTCGGTGGTGCTGGCCTCCGCGCAGCTGTTCTACGACCGGCGGCTGTCGCGCCCGGGCGACGAGGCGATGTTCGAGCGGCTCGAGCCGCTGGGCGAGCGCGCGTTCGCGCTGCACGACCGGCCCGACGCCGGCCTGTGGGAGTTCCGCGGCCGCGAGGACGTGCATACCTACTCGGCGGTGATGTGCTGGGCGGCCTGCGACCGGCTGGCGCGGATCGCCGGCACGCTGGGGCTGGAACAGCGCGCCGCGCACTGGCGCGAGCGCGCGGACCTGGTCCATGCGCGCATCGTGGCGCACGCCTGGGACGAGGAGCGCGGGCACTTCGTCGAGTCCTGGGGCGGACGGCGGCTGGACGCGGCGCTGCTGCTGCTGGCCGACCTGGGCTTCGTGGCGCCCGACGACCCGCGCTTCGTGGCCACGGTCGAGGCGATCGGCCGCGAACTGCTGCGCGGCGACGCGCTGTTCCGCTACGTCGCCCCCGACGACTTCGGCGCGCCGGAGACCAGCTTCACCATCTGCACCTTCTGGTACATCGACGCGCTGGCGGCGATCGGCCGCGTCGGCGAAGCGCGGGCGATGTTCGAGCGCCTGCTCGCCCGGCGCAACCCGCTCGGCCTGCTGTCGGAGGACCTGGCCTTCGAGGACGGCGAGGCCTGGGGCAATTTCCCGCAGACCTATTCGCACGTGGGCCTGATCATCGCCGCGATGCGCCTGAGCCGGCCGTGGCAGGACGCGACATGATCCGCCCGGCACACCATCCCTCCCGTAGGAGCGCCCCTTGGGCGCGATCGCCTGGGTACCGGCGGCCGATCGCGGGCAAGGCCCGCGCCTACGAAGGCGTCAGTGGCTGCGTCGCGGGGCCGGGGGCGCCATGAGCCGGCTGGTGGTGGTCTCGAACCGCGTGGCGCTGCCGAAGGAAAGCCGCGCCGGCGGGCTCGCGGTCGCGCTGCGCGCGGCGCTGGCCGAGGAGGGCGGGCTGTGGTTCGGCTGGAGCGGCCGCAAGCGCCGCAGCCCGTCCGGCAAGCTGCACCGCGAGCGCGAGGGCAACGTCGAATACGCCACCCTGGACCTGTCGCGCGAGGACTTCGACGCCTACTACAACGGCTTCGCCAACCGCACCCTGTGGCCGCTGCTGCACTTCCGCATGGACCTGGTGGACTACAGCCGCGAGACCTATGCCGGCTACCGCCGGGTCAACGCCCTGTTCGCCGACCGGCTGGCGCCGCTGC
Source organism: Gammaproteobacteria bacterium (assembly GCA_046566095.1). Lineage (GTDB taxonomy): Bacteria > Pseudomonadota > Gammaproteobacteria > Xanthomonadales > Xanthomonadaceae > CAMPJU01. Next base: position 2,258 of record JBKHXI010000168.1, read on the forward strand.
TGCGCGAAAGCGACATCGTCTGGATCCACGACTACCACCTGATCCCGCTGGCGCAGCGCCTGCGCGAGCGCGGGGTCGGCAACCGGATCGGCTTCTTCCTGCACGTGCCGATGCCCTCGCCCGACCTGCTGGCGGCCTTGCCCGAGCACCACGAGCTGTTCGCGGCGCTGTCGGCCTACGACCTGGTCGGCTTCCAGACGGTGCGCGACCTGGAGCGCTTCCAGGACTACGTGCGCCTGTTCGGCGACGGCCGGATCCTGACCTCGGGGCTGATGGAGACTTCCGGCGGGCGGCGTTTCCGCGGCGGCGCGTTCCCGATCAGCATCGACACCGCGACCATCGCCCGGCAGTCGGCCGAGGCCATCGACAAGCCTTCAGTGCGGCGCCTGGCCGAAAGCCTGACCGGGCGCGCGCTGGCGATCGGCGTGGACCGGCTGGACTATTCCAAGGGCCTGCCCGAGCGCTTCCGCGCCTTCGAGCGCCACCTCGAGCGGCACCCGGACCAGCAGGGGCGCCTGACCTTCCTGCAGATCGCCCCGCCCTCGCGCAGCGACGTGCCCGAGTACCGGATCCTGCGCAGCCAGCTCGAGGGACTGGCCGGGCACATCAACGGCCTGCACGCGGTGCCGGACTGGACCCCGGTGCGCTACGTCAACCGCAACTTCAGCCATGCGGTGCTGACCGGCTTCTACCGGCTGGCCGACATCGGCCTGGTGACGCCGCTGCGCGACGGCATGAACCTGGTGGCCAAGGAGTTCGTGGCCGCGCAGGATCCGCAGGACCCGGGCGTGCTGGTGCTGTCGCGCTTCGCCGGCGCCGCCCAGGAGCTGCCCGAGGCGCTGCTGGTCAACCCCTACGACCTGGACGGCGTGGCCGACGCGATCGCCACCGCCCATGCCATGCCCCTGCGCCGCCGCCGCGAGCGCTGGCGGGCGATGATGGGCACGCTGGAGCGGCACGACATCACCGCCTGGCGCCGCGCCTGCCTGGCGGCGCTGTCGGCCGCCTGATTGTGCGTCGCCACTTCCGCGCGCCTGCGGCGCGCGCCCCCACCCCAACCCTCCCCCGCTGCGCGGGGGAGGGAGCACAGCGCGACTGCTGACGCTTCCCCCGCAACTGCTGTTCCTTCCCCCGCTTGCGGGGGGCGATGAGGCGCGCTTGCGAGCCACTGGCTCGCGCGCCGAAGAGCGCCCGGAGGGCCGGACAGTGCCCGAAGGGCGATGGGGGTGCTCCAGATGGCCTCGCCGTTTCCCAAGCGGGCCTATACTCGGCGCGGCGCCCCTGGGGAATCGGCTTGCAGCGCATTTCTTCCGATGCCGTCGCCGCCGGCGACACCGACAGCGCGCTGCGCCGCGAGCTGTACTTCTTCACCCTGTACCGGGTGCTGGAAGCGGCGCTGCTCGCCCTGGTGATGTTCAGTCCGGCCGGCGCGCTGATCGAGGTGCCCACGCATCCCGTGCTGGGCCGTGCCGTCGCCGGCTGCTACCTGGTGGCCGCGGTCCTGCTGCTGGCCGGCGGCCGCCGCGGCGACCTGCGCACCCAGGCAATGGTCGGCATCGGCATCGACATCCTCGCGGCCAGCCTCGCCATCCACGCCCTGCCCGCCTCCAGTTCCGGCATCGCCCTGATGCTGCTGTTCAACGTCGGCGCGGCGGCGCTGCTGCTGCCGCTGCGGCTGGGTCTGGGCGCCGCCGCGCTGGCCTCGGCGGCGCTGATCGCCGAGTTCGTGTGGAGTGCGCTGGGCCCGGGCAGCGCCGCGCGGCCGCTGGCCGAACTGATGATGTTCGCCATCAGCTACCTGGCGGTGGCCACGCTTACCAACGTGCTCGGCCGGCAGATGCGCGCCAGCCAGGCGCTGGCCGAACGGCGTGGCGTGCACGCGGCCAACCTGGCCGAGGTCAGCGAACTGATCATCCGGCGCATGCGCACCGGGGTGCTGCTGGTCGACGGCCACGACCACGTGCGCCTGGCCAACGAGGCGGCGATCGTCCAGGTCGGCAGCGGCCACGACGACCGCCGCAGCCTCGGCACCGCGGTGCCGGAACTGGCCCGCCGCCTGCGCCGCTGGCGCCAGGACGGCAGCACCGACGAGACCCCGATGCGGTTCGCCCCCGACCAGCCCGAGGTGGTGCCGCGCTTCACCCGGCTGCTGGCCGACGGCGACCACGTGCTGGTGTTCCTCGACGACACCTCGATGGCCGCGCGCCGCGCCGAATCGATGACCCTGGCCACCCTCGGCCGGTTCTCCGCCAGCCTCGCGCACGAGATCCGCAACCCGCTGGCGGCGATCAACTACGCGGTGCAGCTGCTCGAGGAATCGGCCTACATCCCCGAGGCCGACCGCCGCCTGCTGCAGATCGTGCACCAGCAGTGCATGCGCATGAACGGCATCGTCGAGAACGTGCTGGGCCTGGCCCGGCGCGAGCGCGCGCAGCCCGAGCACGTGGACCTGGTGGCGCTGGCGCGGCGCTTCATCGACGAGTACCGCGCCGGCCACCCGCTGGAGGGCGACACCCTGCAGCTGCGCTTCGAGGAGCCGGCCGTGCACGCGATGGTCGACCCGCGCCAGCTGCAGCAGGTGCTGACCGCGCTGGTGCACAACGCGCTGGTCTACGGCCGCCTGCCCGGGCAGGACGCGCGGGTGACGCTGCACGTGCGCCTGGACGGCGGCACCGCGCCCACCATCGACGTCACCGACCGCGGCCCGGGCATGCCCGACAGCATCGCCGCCCAGCTGTTCCGCCCGTTCTTCACCACCTCCGGCCACGGCACCGGCCTGGGCCTGTACATCGCCCGCGAGCTATGCCGCGCCAACCAGGCCACCCTGGACTTCGTCCCCATGCCCGGCGGCGGCGCCTGCTTCCGCATCCGCCTGCCGGGGCCGAATACCCTGCTCCCGGCCTGAAAAGCGCCCTCATCCGCCCCTTCGGGGCACCTTCTCCCGCAAGCGGGAGAAGGAACGGCCGACCGCGCCCTCCCGCCCGCCCGCGAACAGCCCCTCTCCCCCGCTTGCGGGGGAGTTCA
>JBKHXI010000169.1:0-7630 GCA_046566095.1 Gammaproteobacteria bacterium
CGATCCCCGCCCTGCTCGATGCCGACCGCGGCACGGCCTTTCCGGATCCGGAGCTGGCGCTGCGCGACCCGGACGGCCTGCTGGCGATCGGCGGCGACCTGTCGCCGGCGCGGCTGCTGCAGGCCTATCGCCAGGGCATCTTCCCCTGGTACTCGCACGGCCAGCCGATCCTGTGGTGGAGCCCGGATCCGCGGCTGGTGTTCCGTACCGACCGCCTGCACCTGTCCAGGCGCTTCCGGCGCGCGCTGCGCCGATCGCGCTGGCAGGTCGTGGCCGACCGCGACTTCGCGGCGGCGATCGACGCCTGCGCGGCGGCGCCGAGGCCCGGGCAGGCGGGCACCTGGATCACGCCGCCGATGCGCGAGGCCTACCTCGCGCTGCACCGTCTCGGCCACGCCCACAGCATCGAGGTGCGCGAAGGCGACGCGCTCGTCGGCGTCCTCTACGGCGTCGCGGTCGGGCGCATGTTCTTCGGCGAGAGCATGGCCAGCCTGCGGCCGGGGGGCTCGAAGGTGGCGCTGGCGGCGCTGGCCCTGCGTCTGCACGGCTGGGGCTGGCCGCTGCTCGACGCCCAGGTCGAAAACCCGCACCTGCTCCGGCTCGGCGCCGAACGCTGGCCGCGCAGGCGCTTCCTGGAGCAGGTGGCGGCGCTGGCCGCGATGCCGGCGCCGGCAGGCGACTGGCGCGCGCGCTTCGGCAGCATTGCGGCCGCCGCGCTCTCGGACCGGCCCTGCGGCCCGGCGGCGGCCTGAGCGTTCTTTGCGCGGCAAGCGGGCGCGTGGCAGAATGCCCGCCTTTCGGGTGCCCGACGGCGCCCACCCACGCGGGATCCCCGCAGCGACAGGATCAAATGGCGAAAGACGACGTCATCGAATTCGAGGGCACGGTCTCCGAAACCCTCCCGAACACCATGTTCCGGGTGAAGCTGGAGAACGGCCACGAGATCATCGCCCACATCTCCGGCCGCATGCGCAAGCACTACATCCGCATCCTCACCGGCGACAAGGTCAAGGTGGAGATGACGCCCTACGACCTGACCAAGGGCCGGATCACCTATCGCATGAAGTGACGCCGCAGGCGTCGTCCCGGGCGCAGCGAGGGATCCGCTTTTTCGGCAGGAAGCAATGCAGTCACGCCGGCGCGGCCCATGGAAGTGCGTGTCGAAGCATCCTACTTTTTTCCGCGGCGATACAGCAGATTCCTCGCTGCGCTCGGAATGACGACGAAGAAGGCGGCCAGCGGCCGCCTTCTTCGCTTCCGGGTTGCCGCGCCGCCCTCAGACCGTCGCCGGCAGCAGCTTCTCGCTCTCCGGGTGCGTCTCCACCACCAGCTCGCCGTCGCGCACGTCGACGCTGACCCGGCCGCCGCCGACCAGCTTGCCGAACAGCAGTTCGTCCGCCAGCGGGCGCTTGATCTTCTCCTGGATCACCCGCGCCATCGGCCGCGCGCCCATCAGCGGGTCGAAGCCGTGCTGGGCCAGCCAGTCGCGCGCCTCGAGCGTCGCCGAGAGCGCCACGTGCTTCTCGTGCAGCTGCGCCTCCAGCTCGATCAGGAACTTGTCGACCACCCGCAGGATGTGCTCGAAGGCCAGCGGCTGGAACTGCACGATCGCGTCCAGGCGGTTGCGGAACTCCGGGCTGAAGGCGCGGCGGATGGTCTCCATCGCGTCGGAGCTGTGGTCCTGGCGGGTGAAGCCGATGCTGCGGCGGGCGGCCTGGGCCGCGCCGGCATTGGTCGTCATCACCAGGATGACGTTGCGGAAGTTGGCCTCGCGGCCGTTGGTGTCGGTCAGCGCGCCGCGGTCCATCACCTGCAGCAGGATGTTGAAGATGTCCGGGTGCGCCTTCTCCACTTCGTCGAGCAGCAGCACGCAGTGCGGGGTCTTGACGATCTTCTCGGTCAGCAGCCCGCCCTGGTCGAAGCCGACGTAGCCCGGGGGCGCGCCGATCAGCCGCGACACCGAATGCGGCTCCATGTACTCGGACATGTCGAAGCGCACCAGCTCGATCCCCAGCTGCAGCGCCAGCTGCCGGGTGACCTCGGTCTTGCCCACGCCGGTGGGGCCGGCGAACAGGAAGTTGCCGATCGGCTTGTCGGGATTGCCCAGGCCCGAGCGCGCCAGCTTGATCGAGGAGGCCAGGGTCGTGATCGCCGGGTCCTGGCCGAAGATCACCATCTTCAGGTTGCGGTCCAGGTGCTCGAGCACGTCCTTGTCCGAGGCGCTGACCTGCTTGGTGGGAATCCGCGCCATGCGCGCGACGATGGTCTCGATCTCCTCCACGTCGATCAGCGACTTGCGCTGGCCCTCGGGCAGCAGCCGCTGGCGCGCACCGGCCTCGTCGATCACGTCGATCGCCTTGTCCGGCAGCAGCCGGTCGGCGATGTGCTTGACCGACAGGTCCACCGCCGCCTGCAGCGCCTCGTCGGCGTAGGTCACCCCGTGGTGCGATTCGTACCGGGGCCGCAGGCCCTGCAGGATCTCCACGGTCTCGCCCACGGTCGGCTCGACGATGTCGATCTTCTGGAAGCGCCGGGCCAGTGCGCGGTCCTTCTCGAAGATGCCGCGGTATTCCTGGAAGGTGGTCGAGCCGATGCAGCGCAGCTCGCCGCTGGCCAGCACCGGCTTGATCAGGTTGGAGGCGTCCATGGTGCCGCCGCTAGCCGAGCCGGCGCCGATGATGGTGTGGATCTCGTCGATGAACAGGATCGCGCCCGGGTGCCTGGCGAGCGCGGCCAGCACCGCCTTCAGGCGCTTCTCGAAGTCGCCGCGGTACTTGGTGCCGGCGACCAGCGCGCCCAGGTCGAGCGCGAAGATGGTGGCGTCGGCGAGCACCTCCGGCACGTCGCCGTCGACGATGCGCTTGGCCAGGCCCTCGGCCAGCGCGGTCTTGCCGACGCCGGCCTCGCCCACGTACAGCGGGTTGTTCTTGCGGCGCCGGCACAGCACCTGGATGGTGCGCTCGACCTCCTCGCCGCGGCCGACCAGCGGGTCGATCCTGCCGGACTCGGCCAGCGCGTTGAGGTTGCTGGCGTACTCGGCCAGCGCGTCGCCCTTGGCCTCGCCCTCGGCCTCGGCGGCCTTGCCGGCCTCGTCCTGCGGCTGCGGCTGTTCGCCGCCGTGGCGGGCGATGCCGTGCGAGACGAAGTTGACCACGTCCAGCCGCGACACGTCCTGCTGGTTGAGGAAGTAGACCGCGTGCGAATCCTTCTCGCCGAAGATCGCCACCAGCACGCTGGCCCCGGTGACCTCCTTCCGGCCCGAGGACTGCACGTGGTAGACCGCGCGCTGCAGCACCCGCTGGAAGCCCAGGGTGGGCTGGGTGTCGCGGCCGTCGTCCTCGGCCAGGCGGGTGACGGAGCTGCCGATCGCCTGTTCCAGGTCGCCGCGCAGCCGCTGGAAGTCGGCGCCGCAGGCCTTGAGCACCGATTCCGCGGACGGGTTGTCCAGCAGCGCCAGCAGCAGGTGCTCCACGGTCATGAACTCGTGGCGCGCCTCGCGGGCGCGCTTGTAGCACTGGCCGATGGTGTACTCGAGGTCTTTGCTGAACATGGGGCGGATCTCCGTGCGATACCGGCGATGTGGGGGCGCCCGGCGGGAGTTTCCATGCCCCGGCGGCGCGGCCCGGTCCCGCGTCGGGCCGGCGGGCCCCGACCCCCGGTACCGATGCTGCGTACAGGTAGTTACGCCTTTTCCATGGTGCACAGCAAGGGATGCTGGTTGAGCCTTGCGTATTCGTTCACCTGGGCCACCTTGGACTCTGCGACCTCGCGCGTATACACCCCGCATACGCCCCGCCCCCGGGTGTGCACGTGGAGCATGACCTGGGTCGCCTTTTCCAGGTTCATGGCGAAGAACCGCACCAGGACCTCGACCACGAAGTCCATCGGGGTGTAGTCGTCGTTGAGCAGCAGCACCGAGTACAGCGGCGGGCGGGCGGCCTTGGGCTTGCTGGTCTCGACCAGGACGCCGTGGTCGTGGTCGTGCGCGGGTCCGGGCGGCGGTGTGCGGGGCATGCTCCGATTATATCGGCGGCGCATCGCACGGCCGGTGTGGGCGCGCCGCGGGCGCCGGCGTGGACGGCCAGCGGCCGCCCGAGCACAATGCGGCGACCCCCCGCGAGCCCTGCGATCGCCCCATGCCCCCGCACACCCATCCCCCCGCCCCGCCCGCACCCATGCGTGCGGGCGCCGTCCTCGCCGGCAGGCCCGGAGCGGCTGCGTGAGCTACCGCGAGGGACGGTTCTGGCAACCGGACGTGACCGTGGCGACCGTGGTCGTGGACGGCGGCCGGGTGCTGGTGGTGGAAGAGACCGTGGCCGGACGGCTGGTGCTGAACCAGCCCGCCGGGCACCTGGAACCCGACGAGACCCTGCCGCAGGCCGCCCTGCGCGAGACCCGCGAAGAGACCGGCTGGGACGTGCGCCTGACCGGCTTCGTCGCCGCCTACCAGTGGGCCGCGCCCGGCGAGGACGGCCGGCCGCCCCGCCACTACCTGCGGTTCGCGTTCTGCGCCGAACCGGTCGCGCACGACCCCTCGCGGCCGCTGGATGCCGGCATCGCCCGCGCGCTGTGGATGACGCCGCAGGAGCTGCAGGCCGCGCACGCGCGCCATCGCAGTCCGCTGGTCTGGCGCGCGGTCGCCGACCACCTGGCCGGTTGCCGGCACCCGCTGGCGCTGCTGCGGCACCTGCCATGAGCGCGGCCGCGCCCGGGGTGGTGGTCGGCATGTCCGGCGGCGTCGACTCGTCGGTGGCGGCGCTGCTGCTGCGCGATGCCGGCGAGGCGGTGGCCGGGCTGTTCATGCGCAACTGGGACGACGACGGCAGCGGCCAGTGTCGCGCCGAGGAGGACCGCCGCGACGCGGTCGCGGTCTGCGGGCGGCTGGGCATCCCGATCCACTTCCGCGATTTCTCGCGCGAATACCTGGAAGGCGTGTTCGCCCACTTCCTGTCCGAGTACGCGGCCGGCCGCACCCCGAACCCGGACGTGCTGTGCAACCGGGAAGTGAAGTTCCGGCATTTCCTCGACGCCGCCCGCGCGCTGGGCGCCGAGCGGATCGCCACCGGCCACTACGCCCGGATCGACCGCGCCGACGGCCGCTGGCGGCTGCTGCGCGCCGCCGACCGCGGCAAGGACCAGAGCTACTTCCTGCACCAGCTCGGCCAGGCGCAGCTGGCCGCCACCGTGTTCCCGCTCGGCGGCCTGGACAAGGCCCGGGTGCGGAGCATCGCCCGCGCGGCCGGCCTGCCCACCCATGCCAAGAAGGACTCGACCGGCATCTGCTTCATCGGCGAGCGCGATTTCCGCCGGTTCCTGTCGCGCTACCTGCCGGCCCGGCCCGGCGAGATCCGCGACCCGGCCGGACGGGTGCTGGGCGAGCATCCGGGCGTGTTCTATTTCACCCTGGGTCAGCGCGAGGGGCTGCAGCTGGGCGGGGTGCGCGGCCGCGCCCATGCGCCCTGGTACGTGGTGCACAAGGACGTGGCGCGCAACGTGCTGGTGGTTGACCAGGGCGCCGACAGCCCCCATCTGCTGTCCAGGACGCTGACCAGCGAGCCTGCGCACTGGATCGCGGGCGCGGCGCCGGCGGCCCGACTGGCCTGCGCGGCGCAGGTCCGATACCGGCAACCCGAACAGGACTGCGAGGTGGTGGTGGAAGACGACGGAAGCCTGAAGATCCGCTTCGCGGCGCCGCAGCGCGCGGTGGCGCCCGGCCAGTCGGTGGTGCTGTACGCGGGCGAGGCCTGCCTCGGCGGCGCGGTGATCGCGGCGACCGACGCGCCGCTGCCGGCCGCGCTGGAGCGCTGCGCATGAGCGGCCCGGCACAGGCTGTGGACGCCCGGGTGCTGGCCCTGGCCGGACTGGCGCAGGCGCTCGGCCAGGTCCGGCGCATCGCCGAGACCGGCCAGGCCGAGACCGCGGTGGTCGGCACCGCGCTCGACAGCGTGTTCCGGATCGACGCCGACTCGCCCGAGGCGGTCTACGGCGACGCCGCCGCGCTGGAACCGGGCCTACGCCTGATGCGCGACTACCTCGGCGGACGGGTCGGCGACCCGATCCTACCGCGGTTGGCGCTGTCGGTGCTGCAGCTCGAGCGTCGGTTCGTGGCGGACGAGGCGATGGGCCGCCGCGTCCGCGACGGCATCCTCGCCGTCGAGGCCGACGCGCAGCATCTGGGCAGCAGCCATCCGGACGTGCTGGCCGCGCTCGGCAGGCTGTACGCGGACACGGTCAGCCGGCTGCGGCCGCGGGTGATGGTGCAGGGCAACCCGCACTACCTGGGCCAGGCGACGGTGGTCGCGGAAATCCGCGCCGTGCTGCTGGCGGCCCTGCGCTCGGCGGTCCTGTGGCGCCAGCTCGGCGGTTCGTTCTGGGACTTCCTGCTGCGTCGCGCGGCGATGTCCGCGGCGATCGCCGCGCGGCTGCGCAGGTGAAGCCGGCGCGCGCGGCGCGCAGCGACCGCCCATGTGCGGCGAGCGCCCGCGCAGGCCGCTCACCGAACCGGCCCCGACGGCCGCGCGCCTGCGGAACGGGCCCGGTTCCGGCATAATCGTGGGGCTGAACGGCGTGCGCATCCCGTCGTCACCCTCCCCTGCAGCCACGGAGCCCCTCGTATGGCCGACTCCTTCGCCACCAGCGCCCGCCTCGACGTCAACGGCAGGACCTACGCCTACCGCAGCCTGCCGAAGCTCGGCGAGCGCTTCGATCTGGCCAAGCTGCCCTATTCGATGAAGATCCTGCTGGAGAACCTGTTGCGCCACGAGGACGGCGTGACCGTCACCGCCGACCACATCGAGGCCGTGGCCACGTGGGATCCGAAGGCCGAGCCGGACACCGAGATCGCCTTCATGCCGGCGCGCGTGGTGCTGCAGGACTTCACCGGCGTGCCCTGCGTGGTCGACCTGGCGGCGATGCGCGACGCGGTCACCCGGCTGGGCGGCCGGCCCTCGCAGATCAACCCGCAGATCCCCTCGGAACTGGTGATCGACCACTCGGTGCAGGTCGACGTGTTCGGCCGCGCCGACGCGCTCGACCTCAACGGCAGGATCGAGTTCGAGCGCAACCACGAGCGCTACAGCTTCCTGCGCTGGGGCCAGAACGCGCTGGAGAACTTCAAGGTGGTGCCGCCCAACACCGGCATCGTCCACCAGGTGAACCTGGAGAACCTCGCGCGGGTGGTGATGGAGGGCACGATCGACGGCGAGCCGGCGGCGTTTCCCGACACCGTGTTCGGCACCGACAGCCACACCACGATGATCAACGGCATCGGCGTGCTGGGCTGGGGCGTGGGCGGGATCGAGGCCGAGGCCGCGATGCTCGGCCAGCCTTCCTCGATGCTGATCCCGCAGGTGGTCGGCTTCAAGCTGACCGGGCGCCTGCCCGAGGGCGCCACCGCGACCGACCTGGTGCTGACCGTTACCCAGATGCTGCGCGCGCTGGGCGTGGTCGGCAAATTCGTCGAGTTCTTCGGCGACGGCCTGGCCGCGCTGCCGCTGGCCGACCGCGCCACCATCGCCAACATGGCGCCCGAGTACGGCGCCACCTGCGGCATCTTCCCGATCGACGCCGAGTCGCTGGCCTACCTGCGCCTGTCCGGCCGCAGCGAGCAGCAGATCGCCCTGGTCGAGGC
>JBKHXI010000170.1:0-7486 GCA_046566095.1 Gammaproteobacteria bacterium
CGCGCTTTTCCTGGTAGAACGCCCCGAGCTGCTCGTAATGCCCGGGCTCGGATTCGATCATGTGCGCGAACGCGTGCTGGGCGGGAGCGAAGCTGCAGAAGGTGTTGTACTGGTGGACCTTGCGGAATTCGGCGGTCAACTCCGGCGGCGCGATGCAGTAGCCGGTCTTCCAGCCGGTGCAGTGGTAGGTCTTGCCGAAGCTGGAGATGACGAAGGCCCGCGCGCGCAGTTCCGGGAAGCGCAGCACCGATTCGTGGCGGGCGCCGTCGAAGACGATGTGCTCGTAGACCTCGTCCGACAGCAGGAACGCGTCGCTGCCGCGCAGGATCCCGGTCAGCCGGGCCATGTCGTCCGGCGCCAGCATCGCCCCGGACGGGTTGTGCGGGCTGTTGATCATCAGCATCCGGGTGCGCGGGCCGAAGGCGGCGGCCACCGCGTCCCAGTCCACGGCGAAGCTTTCCGGATCCAGCGGCACGTGCACCGCGCGCGCGCCGGCCAGCTCGATCGCCGGCTCGTAGCAGTCGTAGCACGGGTCCAGCACCACCACCTCGTCGCCGGCGCGGACCACGGCGTGGACCGCGTCGAAGATCGCCTCGGTGGCGCCCGAGGTCACGGTGATTTCCGCGTCCGCGTCCGGCCGCCAACCGTAGCAGCGCTCGGTCTTGCCGGCGATGGCGGCGCGCAGCGCCGGGACGCCGGTCATCATCGGGTACTGGTTGTGGCCCTCGGCCATCGCCCGCGAGAGCGCCTCGACCAGCGCCTGCGGCACCGGGAAGTCGGGGAAGCCCTGCCCCAGGTTGACCGCGTCGTGCTCGGCCGCCAGCTGCGACATCACGGTGAAGATGGTGGTGCCGACCCGGGGCAGCTTGGTCTCGACCTGGGGCATCGCCGGTCCTTCGCGTGGGGGAAAGTCCCGAGTGTACGAAGCGCGGCCGATCGGTTAAACCTTGGCCCGTGAGCGAATCCGGACCGCACGAGGCCCGACCCGGCCGGCACGAGGATGCGCGCCTGCGCGCGCTGGCGCTGGCCTACGCGGACGCCGAATACCGCTGGGAGCGGGCCGGCCGCTGGCATGCGCTGGCGGTCGGCGCGCCGCCCGGCGACGAATTCCTGCGCGCCTACCCCGACGCGCGCAGCCTGGGCCTGGTTTCGGCCTGGAACCCGCATTCGCTGGAACGGCCCGAGGCGCTCAACCGGGACGCCGACGCGGCCCTGCAGCAGGCGCTGGAGGCGGCCGGCTGCGTCCATCGCCCGGCCTTCGCCGCCGCCCGCGACCGCAGCTGGCGCGAGCCCGGCTGGCTGGTGCTGGACCTGGCGGCGCCGGTGCTCGACGCGCTGGCGCGGCGCTTCGGCCAGCTCGGGACGCTGCACTGGGCGCGCGGCGGGCCGGTGCGGCTGCGCATGTACGCCGACCCGCCCGGGCCCGGGGTGCGGCTGCCCGGCTGCATCGACTGGCTGGGGGCCGGGCCGCCGCCGCAGGCATAATGGCGCGCCTCCGGCCGCCGTCGCGGCCGCGACCGGATCCGATGCCCGCATCCCCGTCCGCCCCGCCGCTGCTCGCCGCCCGCGGCCTGTGTTTCGCCCGCAACGACCAGCCGGTGTTCGGGCCGCTGGACTTCTCGGTCGAGGCCGGCGAGGCGCTGCTGGTGCAGGGCGACAACGGCTCGGGCAAGACCACCCTGCTGCGGGTGCTGGCGGGCCTGCTGCGGGCCGATGCCGGCAGCGTCGAGGTCGACGGCCGCCCCGCCGGGCCGGCGCTGCGCGCCCGCGCCCTCGCCTACCTGGGCCACCTGCCGGCGCTCAAGGCCGACCTCGCGGCGCGCGAGAACCTGGAATTCCTCTGCGGCCTGCACGGTCGGCGGCGCGGCCAGACGCTGGAGGCGGCGATGGCCATCGTCGGCCTGGCCGGCTACGAGGACGCGCTGGCGCGGCAGCTGTCGGCCGGGCAGAAGAAGCGGCTGTCGCTGGCGCGGCTGTGGCTGTCGCCGGCGCCGCTGTGGCTGCTGGACGAACCCTACGCCAACCTCGACCTGGCCGGCATCGAGCTGGTCAACCGCATGGTCCAGGCCCAGCTGCGCGCCGGCGGCGCCGCCCTGGTCACCACCCACGGCGCCTACGCCGCCCCGCCGGTGCGCACCCGCCTGCTGCAGCTGGAGCGCGCCGCATGAGTACCGACGCGCCCGCTGCCTGGGAAACCACTTTGGAAGCCACCTTGGAAGCTTCCTTGGAAGCTGCCTTGGCGGCAACGCGTCCCCGGGCGCCCTGCCATGAGGGTCGCACCCCTCCATCCCCCTCCTGCAAGGAAAGGCTGGGGTGGGGGCACCGTGCCACCCCCTCCCCCGCTTGCGGGGGAGGGTTGGGGTGGGGGCGGACCGGAGCCGGTTACGTCCGGTCCAGTGCACGCCTTCGAGTGCAGCCCTACTGCGTTGACACTCGACGCTACGCAACCAGAATCGAATTCGTAGGCGCCGTCGCCCCCATCCCAACCTTCCCCCGCAAGCGGGGGAAGGGGCAGTCCGCCCGGAGCATGGGGCGCGGGGCATGAGCGCCCCGTCGATGCCCGCTTCCGCGCGCGCGCTGCTGCTGCGCGACCTGAGGCTGCTGTGGCGGCGGCGCGGCGATGCGCTGCAGCCGGCGCTGTTCGCGCTGCTGGTGGTGGTGCTGTTCGCGCTGGCGCTGGGCGGCGAGCGCGAGGCGCTGGCGCCGGTGGCCGCGCCGGTGCTGTGGGTGGCGGTGCTACTGGCCGGCCTGCTGTCGCTGGACACCCTGTTCCGCGGCGACGCCGAGGACGGCTCGCTGGAGCAGTGGATGCTGGCGCCGGTGCCGCTGGCCTGGCTGGTGGGCGTGCGCACCTTCATGCATTGGGCGACCACCGCCCTGCCGCTGCTGGTCGCCACCCCGCTGCTGGGCGAGCTGCTGCACCTGCCGCGGCCGGAATTGCCGGTGCTGCTGGCGGCGCTGGCGCTGGGCACGCCGCTGCTGAGCCTGCTGGGCGCGGTGGTGGCCGCGCTGACGGTCGGGATGCGGCGCTCCGGTATACTTGTCGCCCTGCTGGCGCTGCCCTTGTACGTGCCGGTGCTGGTGTTCGGCGCTGGCAGCGTCGCAGCCGCGGGACAGGGGATGGACCCCGTCGGCGCCCTGCTGATGCTGGCCGCCGGGCTGGTCCTGGCGCTGGTGCTGGCGCCGCTGGCCGCGGCCGCGGCGATACGGATCTCGCTTTCGTGACAGCGCCGCGATGGACGGCGTCGGCTTGAGCCGGGTCAAGGACGGGCCGCCAGGCATGGCCGACAATGCAAGGACGCTCGAGGCGGCGAAGGCTCGCGCCTGCGGCGCTCGCGCCCCCACCCCAACCCCTCCCCCGCTGCGCGGGGGAGGGAGCAGAACACCGGCCCTCCCCTGTTGCGCGCGGGGGAGGGAGCACAACACCGGCCCTCCCTGCTGCGCGGGGGAGGGAGAACATGACCGGCTTCCTCCTCTGCCTGCATGAATCCCGTCCTTCGCTGGTTCCACCAACTCGGCTCGCCGCCGACCTTCGACCGCTTCGCGGCGCGCTGGGCGCCGTGGGCGTACGCGCTCGCGGTGGCGGTGATGGCCTGGGGCGCGTGGCTGGCGCTGTTCCAGGTGCCGGCCGACTACCAGCAGGGCGACAGCTTCCGGATCCTGTACATCCACGTGCCCAGCGCCTGGATGAGCCTGTTCGTGTTCGCGCTGATGGCCCTGTATGCGGCGATCGCGCTGGTCTGGCGGGTCAAGCTGTGCGAGATCCTGGCGATGGCCTGCGCACCGGCCGGCGCCGCGTTCACCCTGATCACCCTGGCCACCGGCAGCATCTGGGGCAAGCCGATGTGGGGCACCTGGTGGGACTGGGACCCGCGCCTGACCTCGGAACTGATCCTGCTGTTCCTGTACCTGGGCGTGATCGGCCTGTACCACGCCATCGACGACCGCCGCGCCGCCGCCCGCGCCGCCGGGCTGCTGGCGATCGTGGGCGTGGCGCTGCTGCCGGTGATCCGCTACTCGGTGGTGTGGTGGAACTCGCTGCACCAGGGCCAGACCATCCGCGTGTTCGGCGAATCGAGCATGGACCCGAGCATGATGCCGCCGCTGGCGGCGATGCTGGTCGGCACCAAGCTGTGGTTCGTCGGCTCGCTGCTGGCGCGCGCGCGCGCCGACAACCTGCGGCGCGAGGCCGGCCGCGACTGGGTGCGGCGGCTGGTGGAGGCGCGGGCATGAGCTACCTGGAGTACGTGGTCGCCGCCTACGCGGTGTTCGTCGCGGTGCTGCTCTGGGACTTCGTCTCGCCGCGGCTGCAGCTGCGCCGCGAGCTGCGCGCCGCGCGCCTGCGGGCCGCGCGCGCGCCTGCCGCAGCCGCAGCCGACGCCCCCCTTTCCCGCGACTGAAGCGCGCCATGCCCATGCACCCGACCCGCAAGCGCCGCCTGCTGCTGCTCCTGGCCCTGCTCGCCGCCGCCTCCGTGGCGACGGCGCTGGTGGCGCTGGCCCTGCAGCGCAACGTCACCTACCTGTACACGCCCTCCGAGGTGCTCACCGGCGCCGCGGGCCCGAAGGTGGCCGCGGGCGAGGCGCGCTTCCGGCTCGGCGGCATGGTCGCCGGGGGCTCGTTCGCGCGCGAGGCCGGCTCGATGCGGGCCCGCTTCGAGGTCGACGACGGCGATGCGCGGATGCCCGTGGTCTACGAGGGCATCCTTCCCGACCTGTTCCGGGAGAACCAGGCGGTGGTCGCCACCGGGCGCATGGACGACGGCGTGTTCGTGGCCGAGGAGGTACTGGCCAAGCACGACGAGACCTATATGCCGAAGGAGGTCGCCGACAAGATGGCGCAGGCGCACCGCAAGCACGACGTCGACGCGCCCGACGCAGGGGACGCAGGGGACGCGCCATAGTGTTTCGCCCGGCCACCCCCCCCAGTTGTCGTTCCGAACGCAGTGAGGAATCCGCTTTCAAAAGCGGGTCCTTCGCTGCGCCCAGGACGACAGGTTCGTTCGTGGAACGTATCCCCGGAACGGTCGCCAGGTGACGATGCCCTACTTCCTTCCGGAGTTCGGCCAGGTCGCGCTGCTGCTGGCGCTGCTGGTGGCGCTGCTGCAGGGCCTGCTGCCCCTGGCCGGCGCGCATGCCGCCGCGCGCGCGCGGCGGCCGCTGGCCGAGGCCTGGATGGCGGTGGCGCGGCCGGCGGCGTACGCGCAACTGGCGCTGGTCGCGATCGCCTACGCGGCCCTGACGGCGGCCTTCCTGGCGCAGGATTTCTCGCTGCGCTACGTCGCCGAGAACTCGAACAGCCTGCTGCCCTGGTATTACCGCATCACCGCGGTCTGGGGCGCGCACGAGGGCTCGCTGCTGCTGTGGGTGCTGGTGCTGGCCGGCTGGAACGCGGCGGTGGCGCTGTTCTCCAGGGACCTGCCGCCCGCGGTGGTGGCCCGGGTACTGGCGGTGATGGGCCTGGTGGCGGTGGGCTTCATCGCGTTCCTGGCATTCACCAGCAACCCGTTCCAGCGGCTGCTGCCGGCCGCGGTCGAGGGCCGCGACCTGAACCCGCTGCTGCAGGACCCGGGGATGATCATCCATCCGCCGCTGCTGTACATGGGCTACGTGGGTTTCCTGGTGCCGTTCGCGTTCGCGATCGCGGCCCTGCTCGACGGCCGCCTGGACGCGCGCTGGCTGCGCTGGACCCGGCCCTGGACGAATGTCGCGTGGGCGTTCCTGACCGCCGGCATCGCGATCGGCTCGTGGTGGGCCTACAACGAACTGGGCTGGGGCGGCTGGTGGTTCTGGGATCCGGTCGAGAACGCCAGCTTCATGCCGTGGCTGGCCGGCGCGGCGCTGCTGCATTCGCAGGCGGTCACCGAGAAGCGCGGCAGCTTCCACGGCTGGACCCTGCTGCTGGCGATCGCGACCTTCTCGCTGTCGCTGCTGGGCGCGTTCCTGGTGCGCTCGGGGGTGCTGACCAGCGTGCACTCGTTCGCCGCCGATCCCACCCGCGGGCTGTTCGTCCTGGTGTTCCTGGCGCTCGTGGTCGGCGGTTCGCTGCTGCTGTACGCGCTGCGCGCGCCGAAGACGCCGCCCGAACGCCCGTTCGCTGCCAGTTCGCGCGAGACCCTGTTGCTGCTCAACAACCTGCTGCTGGTGGCCGCCTGCGCGATGGTGCTGCTGGGCACCCTGTACCCGCTGCTGGCCGACGCGCTGGGGATGGGCAAGATCTCGGTCGGGCCGCCCTACTTCGGCCTGCTGTTCCTGGTGCTGATGGCGCCGCTAGTGCTGCTGCTGCCGTTCGGGCCGCTGACCCGCTGGCAGCGCGAGCAGCCGTCCAGGCCGCTGGCGATGCTGGCGCCGTGGGCGGTGCTGGCGGCGGTGGCCGGCGCGTTGGCGTTCCTGGCCGCGCCGCAGGGGCCGTGGAAGACCGCCGCCGGCGTGGCCGGCGCGGTGTGGGTCGGCGCCGGCACGCTGCGCTTCGCCTGGGACCGCTGGCGCGCCCAGGGCCGCATGACCGCGGAGATGTGGGGCATGGTGCTGGCCCATGCCGGGGTCGCGGTGTTCCTGGTCGGCGCGCTGCTGACCGAGGCCCAGGTGCGCCAGCGCGAAGTGGCGCTGGCGCCGGGCCAGAGCGTGCGCCTGGATCCCTACGTGTTCCGCTTCGACGGCGTCGACCAGGTGCGCGGCCCAAACTACCTCGCCGACCGCGGCGCGGTGCTGGTCACCCGCGGCGACCGCCCGGTGGCGATCCTGCAGCCGGAAAAGCGCGCCTACGCCAGCGGCGGCCAGGTGATGACCGAGGCGGCGATCCGGGTCGGCTTCACCCGCGACCTGTACGTGGCCCTGGGCGAGTCGCTGGGCGGGGAAGGCGGCCGCGAGGCCTGGGCGGTGCGGGTCTACGTCAAGCCCTTCGTGCGCTGGATCTGGGCCGGCGCGGGGTTGATGGCGCTGGGCGGGCTGGTCGCCGCGACCGACCGCCGCTTCCGGCGTGCCGTATCGCAGGACGGGAGGCAACGCGATGACGCCTGAACCTTCCACCGGCCGCAGCCTGCGCTGGTTGCCGCTGCTGGTGTTCGCCGCACTGGCGCTGCTGCTGGCCGCCGGCGTGTGGCTGAGCCGCAACCCGGACCGCGACGCCCTGCCCTCGCCGCTGATCGACAAGCCCGCGCCCGGATTCGTGCTGCCGCTGCTGCACGACCCCGCGCGCAGCGTGCGCCTGGCCGACCTGCGCGGCGAACCCTTCGTGCTCAACGTCTGGGGCAGCTGGTGCCCCGAATGCCGGACAGAACACCCGGTGCTGACCCGCTTCGCCGAGAGCAAGCGCGTGCGCGTGATCGGCTACAACCTCAACGACGAGCCGGACGAGGCGCTGCGCTGGCTGGAGCAGTTCGGCAACCCCTACTGGCTGGTGGTCGCCGACCGCGACGGCCGCAGCGCCATCGACTGGGGCATCTACGGCGCGCCGGAGACCTTCCTGGTCGACGCCAACGGCATCA
>JBKHXI010000171.1:0-6154 GCA_046566095.1 Gammaproteobacteria bacterium
CCTCGATGCGGGCCGAGGGCTCGCTTGCTCCGCGGTACCGGCGGCAGGCAGGATGCGGGCAGCGCCTGGGGAGAGTCGCGATCGCAAGCATGCTGTCCATCGCCGGCATGGCCCGCGTGCGCCTGGCCTGGCTGGGCCTGGGATGCGGGCTGGGGCTGGCGGGCTGCACCCAGGCGACCGCGCCGCCGCCCGAACAGGAGGAGCCGGTCGCCGCGGTCCGGCGCCTGGCCGACCTGGCGCGCAACGCCGACCTGGCCGGCTACGCGCGCGCGGCGGTGCCGCCGGCGCTGGCCCCGCAGCTGGAACAGGCCTGGCGCGACGGCCGCGGCCGCTGGCCGCTGGACGAGCTGCCGTTCGCCGAGCGCCTGCCGCAGCTGCTGCAGGCCCTGTCGGCCAGCGGCGCCGAGCCGCGGCTGCGCGCCTCCTTCGACCGCCAGTTCGCCGGCGCCGACCGCGAGCTGCGCGCGGCGGCGCAGTCGCTGTCGCTGTTCGGGGCCCAGTACGTGCGCCACGAGGGCCGCTTCAGCCCCTCGCAGCGCGACCACTACGCGCAGCTGATCGACGCGCTCGGGCACTGGGGGCGCAGCGCGCCGCTGTCCGACCCGGGACGCGCCCACGCCGGCATCGCCCGCCTGACCAAGGCCGCGCGCGCGACCGGCCTGGCCACCGCCGAGGACCTGCGCCGCGCCGGCATGGACACCAGCCTGCGCCGGCTGCGGCCGTTGCTGGTAGCCGTCGTCCGCAGCCTCGAGGACTACGGGCTGGACCTGGAACGGGCCATGGCCGGACTGGAGGCCGAACTGCTCGAACGCGACGGCGACCGGGCGCGGGTGCGCGTGCGCTATCGCCTCGGCGGCCGCCCGATCGACACGGTGCTGGGCATGCAGCGCATCGACGGGCGCTGGTACCTGGACGACAGCCTGCGCAACGTCCGCCTCGCGCTGGCGCGGGTGCCGGCCGCGGAATCGCCGGCGGCGG
This sequence comes from Gammaproteobacteria bacterium, assembly GCA_046566095.1. GTDB lineage: Bacteria > Pseudomonadota > Gammaproteobacteria > Xanthomonadales > Xanthomonadaceae > CAMPJU01. Next base: position 979 of record JBKHXI010000171.1, read on the forward strand.
ACGCGCAACGCGGGAGCGCGGGCGACGCCGGGGCGCAGCCCCCGGCCGCGGTGCCCTGAGCGTCCGCGCGGCCGGCCGTCGGCCCGATGCGATAATCCGGCCGATGGCCAAGTCCAGCTCCCCCCAGGATCCGCTGCCGTTCCCGGAACCGCTGCAGACGCCGTCGCCCGCGGAGACGGCGCGCGGCGACGATGCGGACCGTTCCGCGCGCCCGGCCGAGGAACGCCGGCCGTGGTGGGCGCGGCTGATGGGCCGGCTGCTCGCGCCCTGGATCGACATCGACATCGAACCCGAAGCCCCGGCCGCCGCGGTCGACGCGCGGCCGCTGTGCTACGTGCTCGAGGACTACGGCCTGTCCAACGCCCTGATCCTGGACCGCGCCTGCCGCCAGGCCGGCCTGCCCTCGCCGCTGCGGCCGCTGCCCGGCGACCCGCTCGGCCGCAAGCGCGCCTACGTCGCGCTGTCGCGCCGCAACGCCGGGCCGCTGCCGCCGATCGCCGCGCTGCAGAAGGCGCCGCCGCCGGGGAAGAGCCACTCCGGTTCGCTGGCGCGGCTGCTGGAGGCGCACCGCGAGGATCCGGCGCTGGACGTGCAGCTGGTGCCGGTCTCGATCTTCGTCGGCCGCGCCCCGGACAAGACCAGCGGCTGGTTCAGCGTGCTGTTCTCGGAGAACTGGGCGATCGTCGGCCGCTTCCGGCGGCTGCTGGCGATCCTGCTCAACGGCCGCGACACCCAGGTGCGGTTCGCCGCGCCGGTGGGGCTGCGCGGGGTGGTGGAGGAGGGCCTGGATCCCGAGCGCACCGTGCGCAAGCTGTCGCGGGTGCTGCGCACCCACTTCCGCCGGATCCGCTCGGCGGTGGTCGGGCCGGACCTGTCGACCCGGCGCATGCTCGCCGACAAGGTGCTGTCGGCGCCGGCGGTGCGCGAGGCGATCGCCGACCAGGCGCGGCGCGACGGCAGCAGCCACGCCGAGGCCTGGCGCAAGGCCCACGCCTACATCTGGGAGATCGCCGCCGACTACTCGCACCCGGTGGTGCGCTCGGCCAGCTACCTGCTCACGCCGGTGTGGAACCGCATCTACCGCGGCGTGCTGGTCCACCACCTCGACGAGCTCAAGGCGCACGCGCCCGGGCACGAGATCGTGTACGTGCCCTGCCACCGCAGCCACATGGACTACCTGCTGTTGAGCTACCTGCTGTACACCCGCGGCATCGTGCCGCCGCACATCGTGGCCGGGATCAACCTCAACTTGCCGGTGATCGGCGGGCTGCTGCGGCGCGGCGGCGCCTTCTTCATCCGCCGCAGCATCCGCGGCAGCGCGCTGTATTCGACCGTGCTGACCGAATACGTCGCGCAGCTGGTCGCCGGCGGCTACTCGCTCGAATACTTCGTCGAGGGCGGGCGCTCGCGCACCGGGCGGCTGCTGCCGCCGAAGGGCGGGATGGTCTCGATGACGGTGCGCGCCTACCTGCGCCAGCCGACCCGGCCGGTGCTGTTCCAGCCGGTCTACATCGGCTACGAGAAGCTGATGGAGGGCAACAGCTACCTGGACGAGCTTTCGGGCAAGCCGAAGAAGAAGGAATCGATCTGGCACCTGCTGGCCGGGATCCCGAAGGTACTGCGCAGCAACTACGGCCAGGTGGTGGTGAACTTCGGCGAGCCGGTGCGGCTGGACCGGGTGCTGGCCGAGCACGCGCCGGACTGGGACGGCAGCCCGGTGGAGGAGGACGACCGCCCGGACTGGCTGTCGGACACGGTCGGCGCGCTGGCCCGCCGCATCCAGGTCAACATCAACCGCGCCGCCGACGTCAATCCGGTCAACCTGCTGGCGATGGCGCTGCTGTCCACGCCCAAGCACGCGATGGGCGAGTCCGACCTGCTGGTGCAGCTGGCGCTGTCCAAGACCCTGCTGGCGGAACTGCCCTATTCCGCCTACGTGACCGTGACCCCGCACACGCCGGAGCAGATCGTCGCCCACGGCGAGGAGATCGGCATGCTGACCCGCACCCCGCACCCGCTGGGCGACGTGCTCGGCGTGGACGGCGACACCGCGGTGCTGCTCAGCTACTACCGCAACAACGTGCTGCACCTGTTCACCGCGGCGGCCTGGATCGCCTGCTGCTTCCAGAACAACCGGCGCATGGCCCGCGAGGCGGTGCTGCGCATCGGCCGCAGCGTCTATCCGTTCCTGCAGGCCGAGCTGTTCCTGCCCTGGGACGAGGACGGCTTCGCGCAGCGCCTGTCGCGCACCATCGACCTGTTCGTGCGCGAGGGCCTGCTGCAGCCGGTGGGCGGCGACGGCGAGCTGCTCGCGCGCAACGCCGGCCAGAGCGACGAGGTGTTCCGGCTGCGCGCGATCGGCCATTCGCTGCAGCAGGCGTTCGAGCGCTACTACATCGCGATCTCGGTGCTGGCCAAGAACGGCCCCGGCACCCTCAGCGCCGGCGAGCTGGAGAGCCTGTGCCAGCTCGCCGCGCAGCGGCTGAGCCTGCTGTACGCCCCGGCCGCGCCCGAGTTCTTCGACCGCACCCTGTTCCGCGGCTTCATCCACAAGCTGCGCGAGCTGCGCCTGGTGTGGCCGGACGCCGCCGGCAAGCTCGCCTTCGACGAACGGCTGAGCGCCTGGGCGCGCGACGCCAAGGTCATCCTTGGCCGCGAGCTGCGCCACACCATCGAGAAGGTCAGCCCGGAGACGACCAGGCCCGCGGAAAAGGAAATGGAAACGGCCGCGAACGAGTAGATCCCAGTCGTCCCGAGCGCAGCGAGGGACCTGCTTTTCCGCTCCCCGGGAAACGACATCCCGGGAATCATGGCCTCAGGCCGGCTCGTCGGGGATCAGCGCCGATTCGAGCTTGGCGATGCAGTCCTTGAGCTGCAGCTTGCGCTTCTTCAGGCGCTTGACCGCGAGTTCGTCGGCCTCGATGTCGGCCTGCAGGCGCGCGATCGCGGTGTCCAGGTCGCGGTGCTCGGTGCGCAGCTCGGTCAGCCGCCTGGCCATGCGCGCGAGCTCGCCCGGGTCCTGGGTCTGGGTCACGGGCGCAGCTTACGCCGGGGCCGTGGCGGCGTCACCGCGGCGGCGGGCGCTAGAATGGCCGGCCCCGCGCACCGCCCCCGCCATGTCCGTCCCCGTCCCGCTGCCGCTCGCCGAACCGGCCCCCCGCCGCGCGCCGGCCGATCCGCGCCGCGCCGCGCACCAGGCCAGGCGCCTGGCCAAGCGCCTGCGCCACCAGGTCGGCCGCGCCATCGCCGACTTCGGCATGATCGAGGACGGCGACCGGGTCATGGTCTGCCTGTCCGGCGGCAAGGACAGCTACACCATGCTGGACGTGCTGCTGCAGCTGCAGCGCAAGGCGCCGGTCTCGTTCTCGATCGCCGCGGTCAACCTCGACCAGAAGCAGCCCGGCTTCCCGGAACACGTGCTGCCGGACTACCTGCGCTCGATCGGCGTGGACTTCCACGTGCTCGAGCAGGACACCTACTCGGTGGTCACCCGGGTGGTGCCCGAGGGCAAGACCCTGTGCTCGCTGTGCTCGCGGCTGCGGCGCGGCGCGCTGTACGGCTTCGCCGCCGAGCAGGGCTACACCAAGATCGCGCTGGGCCATCACCGCGACGACATGGTGGCGACCTTCTTCCTCAACCTGTTCTTCCACGCCAGGCTCTCCGGCATGCCGCCCAAGCTGCTGTCCGACGACGGCCGCCACGTGGTGATCCGGCCGCTGGCCTACGTGCGCGAGACGGACATCGCCGAGTACGCCGCGCTCAAGCGGTTCCCCATCATTCCCTGCAACCTGTGCGGCTCGCAGGAGAACCTGCAGCGCAAGCAGGTGCAGCGGATGCTGGCGCAATGGGAGCGCGAGTCGCCCGGGCGGGTCGAGACCATCGCCCGCGCGCTCGGCGACATCCGCCCCTCGCAGCTGGCCGACCCGAAGCTGTTCGATTTCCTGGCCCTGGGCCGCGGCGGCGGCGCGCCGCTGCCCGATGCCCACGCCTGGCTGGCCGGCGCGCCGCAGGCCGACGACTGAGATATTTCCCCGATCCCCGTCGCCCCGAGCGCAGCGAGGGGCCTGCTTCTGCTTTGTCCCCGAATCCCGAAAAAGCAGGTCCCTCGCTGCGCTCGGGACGACAACCTGAAGAGATGAGTATCCGATGTTCTTCCGCAACCTGACCCTGTTCCGCTTTCCTGCATCGCTCGATCTGTCCGACCTGGAGGCCCGGCTCGCCGCGCACGCGCTCAAGCCGGTCGGCCCGCTGGAGATGGCCTCGCGCGGCTTCGTCGCGCCGATGGGCCACGACGCCGCGGCGATGACCCACGCCATCGGCGAGGCCACCTGGATCGTGCTCGGCGGCGAGGACAAGATCCTGCCGGGGGCGGTGGTCAACGATCTGCTGGGCAAGAAGCTGGCCGAGATCGAGCAGCGCGAGGGCCGCAGGCCCGGGGGCCGCGCCCGCAGGCAGCTCAAGGAGGACCTGCTGCAGGAGCTGCTGCCGCGCGCCTTCGTGCGGCCGGTGCGCACCGACGCGATCCTCGACGCCGGGCTCGGCGTGCTGGCGGTGGACACCTCCTCGCGCAAGGCCGCCGAGGCGGTGGCGTCGCAGCTGCGCGAGGCGCTCGGCAGCTTCCCGGCGCTGCCGCTCAATGCCGAGGTCGCGCCGCGCAGCGTGCTGACCGGGTGGATCGCCGGCGAGCCCTTGCCCGAGGGACTGTCGCTGGGCGACGAATGCGAACTGCGCGACCCGGCCGACACCGGTGCGGTGGTGAAGCTGCAGCGCATGGAGCTGCAGGGCGAGGAGGTGGCCAAGCACCTGGAATCGGGCAAGCAGGTCGCGCGGCTGGCGCTGCTGCTCGACGACCATGCCGGCTTCGTGCTCGGCGAGGACCTGGTGGTGCGCAAGTTCAAGCTGCTCGACGGCGCGGTCGACCGGCTCGAATCGACCGAACGCGACGACCTGCGCGCCGAACTCGACGCGCGTTTCGCGCTGATGAGCGGCGAGCTGCGGCGGCTGTGGGCGCTGCTGGAGCCGGCGCTGCGGCTGTCGAAGCCCGATTGAACGTCGTCCCGGGCGCAACGAGGCGCCGTGGACAACGCCGCGCAGCCGTCCGAAGTCTCCACCGTGGCAAGCCACCGTGGCGGGCGGCGTGAATGCCTGTCGTCCCGAGCGCAGCGAGGGACCTGCT
>JBKHXI010000172.1:0-6673 GCA_046566095.1 Gammaproteobacteria bacterium
CGCGGAGCTGATGCTGCGCGCCCTGCGCGATCTCAGCACCCCGTTCGAGCATGCGCGCGTGGCCACCGAGCAGGCCCTGCGGCGGGCGCTGGCCGAATACGCGCCGGACGTGGTGCTCAGCGACTTCTCGATGCCCGGCTTCAGCGGCCAGCAGGCGCTGGCCATCGTCCGCGAGCACGATCCCGGGATGCCGTTCCTGTTCGTGTCCGGCACCATCGGCGAGGAGCTGGCGATCGACGCGCTGCAGCGCGGCGCCGTCGACTACGTGCTCAAGGACAACCTGCGGCGGCTCGGGCCGGCGGTGGAGCGGGCGCTGCGCAACGCCCGCGAGAAGGAAGAACGTAGGTGCATGGAGCGGGCCTTGCGCGAAAGCGAGGAGCGCTTCCGCAGCATCGTCGAATCGAGCAAGGACTGGATCTGGGAGCTGGATCCGCAGGGCAGGCTGACGTACAGCAATCCGGCCATCGAACGCATCCTCGGCTATGCGCCGCAATCGCTGCTCGGCCGCAGTTGCAAGGCGTTGTTGCATCCCGACGACATCGATGGTCCCGGCCGCATGCTGTACGAAGCGATCGCCGCAGGCAAAGCCTGGTCGGGCCTGCGGGTGCGGTTCCTGCACCGGGACGGAAGCGTGCGTACGCTGGAAACCAGCGGCGCGTCCCTGCTGGACGAACAGGGCCGGCTCACCGGCTACCGCGGCATCGACCACGACATCACCGAGCTTCTCGAGCAGCAGGAGCGCATCCGCCACCTGGCGCGGCTGCACGCGATCCTCGGCGGGGTCGGCAACAGCCTGCTGCGGATCCACGACCGCGAGCGGCTGCTGGACGACCTGTGCCGGGTGGTGGTGCACGAGGGCGGCTTCTCAGCGGCGGCGGTCGCCCTGCCCGCCGCTGGTGACCCTGCGTCCGGGGCGATCGCCATCGCCAACTGCCGCGGCGACCAGGGTATGCTCGAATGCCTGCGCAGGCTCGACCAGCTGGACGCAGAGGCACAGGGGTCCCGGCCGGGCGTGCGGATACTGCAGGGCGCCGGTCCGCTGTTCGTGTGCGACCTCGAGGGCGAGGACGGGGCGCGGCTGCCCGAAGCCGTGCGCACGCCTTGCCTGGAAGCCGGGATCCGTGCGCTGGCGCTGCTGCCGCTCGGCGAGCCGCGCTGGGGCGTGCTCGGCCTCTACGCGCGCGAACCCCAGGCCTTCGACGACGAGGAGCGCGAGCTGCTGGAGCGCCTCGGCGCCGAGATCGGTTTCGGCGTGGACTTCATCGCCAAGAGCGAGCGACTGGAGTTCCTCGCCTATCACAACCCGGTGAGCGGGCTGCCCAACCGCATCGCGCTGCACCTGCGCGTGCAGCATTGGCTGGCGCGCGAGCCCACGGTGCTGGCGATGCTCGACATCGAGCGCTTCTCGGCGATCAACGAATCGCGCGGCCGCGACTTCGGCGACCAGCTGCTGCGCATGGCCGGCGCGCGCCTGCAGGCGCTGGTTGGCAGCGCCGGCCATGTCGCGCACCCGGAGGCCGACACCTTCGCCCTGGTCTACCGCGCGGCAGGCCCGGTGGAGACCGAGATCGAGCGGCTGGAAGGCCTGCTCCAGGAGTTCGAGCGCGAGCCGTTCGAGATCGACGACGAGGCGTTGCTGGTCGACATGCGCGCCGGGCTGGCGCTGTTCCCCGACCATGCCGCGGACGCGGAATCGCTGGAACGCAACGCGATGGCGGCGCTGTCCGATGGTGCCCGGCGCGGGGTACGTATCCATGCCTTCGACAACGAGATGCGCGGCCGCGCCGCGCGGCGGCTGGGCATGGAGCAGGACCTGCGCCGGGCCATCGACGCCGGCGAGTTCGAGCTGCACTACCAGCCCAAGTACGAGACCCGGCAGCAGCGGCTGGTCGGGGCCGAGGCGCTGCTGCGCTGGCGCCATCCGGAACGAGGGCTGGTGCCGCCCGGCGCGTTCATTCCGATCCTCGAGGATACCGGCTTGATCGTGCCGGTCGGGCGCTGGGTGATGGCCGAGGCGCTGCGCACCGCGCTGGCCTGGCGTGCCCGCGGCCAGGGCCACGAGCGCCTGCGGGTGGCGGTGAACCTGTCCGCGCGCGAGCTGCGCCACCGCCGCTTCGCCGAGCAATGCCGCGAGCTGCTCGAACCGCATGCCGGCGACCAGGTGCTGGACATCGAAGTCACCGAAAGCCTGCTGATGGACGACATCGACCGCAGCCTGCACCTGCTCGACGGCCTGCGCGACCTGGGCTGCCGGATCTCGATCGACGACTTCGGCACCGGCTATTCCTCGCTCAACTACCTGGCGCGGCTGCCGGTGGACGAGATCAAGATCGACCGCTCGTTCATCGCCCTGCTGACCCAGAGCCCGGAAACCCTGTCCCTGGTCACCAACATCATCGCGCTGGCGCATTCGCTGTCGCTGCGGGTGGTAGCCGAGGGCGTGGAGGACGAGGAGCAGGCCAAGCTGCTGCGGCTGCTGCGCTGCGACCTGCTGCAGGGCTACTGGCTGGGGCGGTCGATGCCGGCGGCGGACTTCGCCGCGCGCCTGCTGGGCGATCCGACCGACGCGGCCGACTGCGCCTGAGCGCGGCCCGGTCCGCGGCTTGCGCCGCCTCTTGCACCGCATCCGCTCCGCGCCGCCGGCCGCGACCGGCTCGCTATACTCGACCGCGCGCGCGTGGCGCGCGCCCTCGTCGACGCCGTACAGGATTCCCGCGTGCCGCCTGCCCCTCCGTCCGCCATGCCGCCGCTGGCGATCCATGCGTGGACCGCGACCACTGCCCTGGGCCGGGGACTGGACGCGCAGCGCGCGGCGCTGGCCGGACGCCGCGGCGGGCTGCGCCGCAACGACTTCGGTCCGATGCACGAGGGCGCGCCGCTGCCGTGCTGGATCGGCCGGGTCGCGGGCCTGGAGAGGGCGCCGCTGCCGCCGCAGTACGCGCGCTGGGAATGCCGCAACAACCGACTGGCCTGGATGGCGCTGCAGCACGACGGCGTGCTCGATGCGGCGGCGCGGATGCGCGACCGCCACGGTGCCGAGCGTGTGGCCGTGGTCGTGGGAACCTCCACCTCCAGCATCGGCGCCAGCGAGGAGGCCTACGCCCGGCTGGTGCCGGGCCCGGACGGCGCGCCGGCGTTCCCGCCGGAGCTGGCGCGGCCGATCGTGCACACCCCGCACTCGCTGGGCGACTTCGTGCAGCAGGCCACCGGCCTGCGCGGGCCGTGCATGACCGTGGCCACCGCCTGCTCCTCGAGCGCCAAGGTCTTCGCCCAGGCCGCGCGCCTGGTCCGCGCGGGCGTGGTCGACGCCGCCCTGGTCGGCGGGGTCGACACCCTCTGCGGCAGCGTGCTCTACGGCTTCAACGCGCTGCAGCTGGTCTCGCGCGATCCCTGCCGGCCGTTCGACGCCGCGCGCGACGGGCTGTCGCTGGGCGAGGCCGGCGGCTTCGCGGTGCTGGAACGGTCCGGTCCCGGCAATGCCGAACTGCCGCAGCTGCGCGGCTACGGCGAATCCAGCGACGCCCACCACATGTCGGCGCCGCATCCGCACGGCGCCGGCGCGCTGGCGGCGATGCGCGACGCGCTGGCCCGCGCCGGCATCGGGCCGGACGAGGTCGGCTACCTCAACCTGCACGGCACCGCGACCCCGGCCAACGACACGGTCGAGGCGCGCGCCGTGGCGCAGCTGTTCCCCGAGACCCTGCACGCGGCGTCGACCAAGGGCTGGACCGGGCATACCCTGGGCGCGGCCGGGATCGTGGAATCGGTGTTCGCGCTGCTGGCCCTGGAAGACGGGCTGCTGCCCGGCACCCTCCACAGCGCCGTCCCGGACCCCGCCTGCGGGCCGCAGATCCGCTTCGACAACGCCCGCGCCGACGGCCTGCGCCACGCCATGAACAACGCCTTCGGCTTCGGCGGCAACAACTGTTCGCTGGTGTTCGGGGCGGCGCCGTGAGTTCGCTGGCGGCCAGCATCGCTGGCATCGGCTTCTGGGCGCCCGGGCTGCCGGACTGGCCGCAGGCGGCGGCGTTCGCACGCGGCCTGGCGCAGCCGGGCGAGGGTCGCGGCCTGCCCGCGCCGCAGCTGCTGGCGCCCAACGAGCGCCGGCGCGCGCCGGAGACGGTCGCGGTCGCGCTGGAAGCGGCCCAGGCCGCCTGCACCGCGGCCGGGCACGATCCGGCGCTGCTGCCGCCGGTGTTCGCCTCCACCCACGGCGACCTGGCGATCACCGACTACATGTGCGCGACCCTGGCCGCGGCGCCGGCCACGATCTCGCCGACCCGGTTCCACAATTCGGTGCACAACGCCGCCGCCGGCTACTGGACCATCGGCGTGGGCTGCATGCGGCCGGCGACCGCGCTGAGCGCCTACCGAGCCAGCTTCGCCCAGGGCATGCTCGAAGCCCTGGCGCAGCTGGCCGTGGGCGACGCCGGGGCGGTGCTGCTGGTGGCCTACGACGCCCAGGCGCGGGGCCCGCTCGCCGCCCAGGCGCGCAGCGAGGGCGTGCTCGGCGCCGCGCTGGTGCTGGCGCGCAACGGCGGCAGCGGCCTGCCGCGGCTGCGCGCGACCCTGGCCGACGGCGCCCCTTCCGCCGGCGACGGGCCGCTGGCGCGGTACGCGGCCGGCAACGCGATGGCGCCGATGCTGCCGCTGTTCGACGCGCTGGCCGGCGAAGGCGACCTGGTGGCGCTGGAGGCCGGGCCCGGCCGGGTGCTGCGGCTGGAGATCGCCCGTGACTGAGCGGCCGCCGCCGCAGGCCGCGGCCGTCCCGGCGAGCGAGCCGGCGATCGATCCGGCGCGGGTGGCGGTGGTCATCCCCGCGCTCAACGAGGCGCTGCGCATCCGCGAGGTGGTGACCGGCGCGCTGGCGCACTGCCCGAACGTGATCCTGGTCGACGACGGCTCCGACGACGGCACCGCCGGGCAGGTCGCCGACCTGCCGGTGACGGTGCTGCACCACGAACGCCGCCGGGGCAAGGGCGCCAGCCTGCGCGACGGCTTCGCCGAGGCCCTGCGCCGCGGCATGCGGGGCGTGCTGACCATGGACGGCGACGGCCAGCATTCCGCGGCCGACCTGCCGCGGCTGCTCGCCGCCGCACAGCGCCACCCGGGCTGCATCGTGATCGGCGCGCGCCTGCGCAAGCGCGCCAACCAGCCGCTGTACCGGCGCCTGGCCAACGAGTTCGGGGACTGGGGCATCGCCTGGGGCACCGGCTACCGGATCGCCGACAGCCAGAGCGGGCAGCGCTACTACCCGGCCGAGGTCGCGGCCCTGGCGGAAGTGCCGGGCGAGGACTTCGTGTTCGAGGCGCAGATCCTGATCTCGGCCGCGCAGCAGCTGGGCACGCGCTGCGTGTCGGTGCCGATCGAGGCGCGCTACAAGGCGCCCGACAGCGACGAGCAGTTCCGCGCCAGCCATTTCAAGCCGCTGCGCGACTTCCTGCGGATCACCGCGCACATCGTGCTGCAGGTGCTGCGGCGCGGCCGCCTGTTCGCGCGCTGGCGCGCGATCCGGCGCAACCCGCCGCTGGTCGAGGATCCCAGCGGCGAGTTCGCCGACGGCCGCGGGCGCCTGCATCCGCGCGGGCGCGCGGCGTGAGCGGCGCCGCGCCGCGCGGGGTGGTGGTGCTGGGCGGCGGGCTGGCCGGCCTGAGCCTGGCGATCCAGCTCAGGCGGCAGGACCCCGCAACCGACGTGCTGGTGCTCGAGCGGCACGCGCATCCGGTGCCCGAGGCCGCGTTCAAGGTCGGCGAATCCACGGTCGAGATCGGCGCGCACTACTTCGCCGAGGCGCTCGGCCTGCGCGGCCACCTGGACGCGGCGCAGATCCGCAAGTTCGGCTTCCGGTTCTTCTTCGACCGCGGCGGCGGCGCGGTCGACCGGGCGCTGGAGCTGGGTGTGAGCCGGGTGCTGCCGACGCCCGCCTGGCAGATCGACCGCGGCCGCTTCGAGAACTTCCTGGGCGCGCATGCGCGCGGACTGGGCGTGGACTTCCGCGACGGCGCGACGGTGCGGCGGATCGAGCCCGGCGCCGGCGGCGCGCCGCACACCGTCGAGTTCGAGCGCGGCGGCGAACGCCGGGCGGTGCAGGCGCGCTGGCTGGTGGACGCCAGCGGCCGCGCCGGCCTGCTCAAGCGCAGGCTCGGCCTGGCCCGCGGCAACGGCCACGACGCCTGCGCGGCCTGGTGGCGGGTGCAGGGCCGGGTGCGCATCGACGACTGGTCGTCCGACCCGCGGTGGCAGGCGCGCTGCGAGCCGCCCGAGCGCTGGCGCTCGACCAACCACCTGTGCGGCCCGGGCTACTGGGTCTGGCTGATCCCGCTGGCCTCCGGCAGCCATTCGATCGGCATCGTCTGCGATCCGGCGCTGCACCCGGTCGAGACCATCAACAGCCACGACAAGGCCATGGCCTGGCTGCGCCGCCACCAGCCGCAGCTGGCCCGCGCGCTCGCCGCCGGCGGCCACGAACTCCAGGACTTCGCCTTCCTGCGGCGCTTCTCGTACGGCTGCGAACAGGTGTTCTCGGGCGCCGACCGCTGGGCGCTTACCGGCGAGGCGGGGGTGTTCCTGGATCCGTTCTATTCGCCCGGCAGCGACTTCATCGCGATCGCCAACACCTACGTCTGCGACCTGGTGGCGCGCGACCGCGCCGGCGCCGATCCCGCGCCCTGGG
>JBKHXI010000173.1:0-4262 GCA_046566095.1 Gammaproteobacteria bacterium
ACAGGTCGCCGGCCGCGGAAAAGCCCGCGGTCCTGCGGAACGGCGGCAGCGGGTAGCGGCGCAGCTGGTTGAACTGCACGTGCAGGCAGAAGTCGCGGGTGGCGGCGCCGAGCGTCAGGTCGCCGCACACGCGCGCCGCGTCGGCGGCGACCGGTTCGACCCGGCGCGAGACGAAGCGCGCAACCGGGTGGGCTCCGGCATCGAGCATCCGCAGCGCCGCGGCGTTCCAGTCCGCGTCGCCCAGGTCCAGCCGCGCCAGCGGCACCTCGACCTCGACCCGGGCGCTGCTCCAGTCCTCCGGGTCGAACACCACCTGCCCGGTGCTGCCCGAGACCGTGCCCAGCGCCCGGGAAAAACCGGCGTGGTCGATGGCGAACAGCACCCGGGTGTGGACCGGGTCCAGCGCGTAGCGCGCCGGTTCGGCGGCCGCGGGCGCGGCCAGGACCAGCACCCAGGCGACGGCCGCCGGCGCGCGGCCCGGGCGCCGGACGCGGAGGTTGCCGGGGCGGGGCGGAGGATGCATGGCGGGGGCGACTTCGTTCGGGAGCGGCATTCGATTCTAGCCCCCGGTCCATGCTGGAGGGCTTGCGGTCGCCGCCGGGCATTGCGACCATCGCCGCCGGGGCGCCAGGGCGGCGCCGGGCCGCATCGGCGCGGCGGGGAAGGGATGCCATGGGGACGCTGCTGCATCGGGCCTGGTTGTCGCTGGCGCTGCTGGTGCCGGCAGTGCAGGCAGTGCAGGCGGTACCGGCGGCGGCCGCGGCCGCGGTGCCGGAAACCCCGCTGCTGCGCACCCTCGGCGTCGCCGACGGGCTGCCGCACAGCCGCGTCGGCGGGCTGGCGCGCGACCGCACGGGCTATCTGTGGATTTCCACCGACGACGGCCTGGCGCGCCACGACGGCGTCGACTTCGAGGTCTGGCGGCACGAGCCGGGCGAGCCGGACTCGCTGCCGCGCAACGTGCTGCAGATGGGCACGTTGCACGTCGACGCGCACGACCGGGTGTGGGTGGCGAGCGAGGGCGGCGGCCTGAGCGTGCTCGACCCCGCCCGCCGCCGCTTCCGCCACTTCGACCGCCGCAGCCATCCGGCGATGGGCAGCGACGACGTCTGGGCGGTGGCCAGCCGCGGCGACACGCTCTGGTTCGGCAGCTACGCCGGCGGCCTGCACCGGATGCGGGTGCCGGCGGATTTCGACGATCCGCGCGGGACCGGCCCGTCGAAGATCGCGATCGAGCGCTTCGTCCACGACCCGGACGACCCGCGCAGCCTGCCTTCCGACACCGTGCTTGCGCTGGCCTTCGACCCTGCCGGCCGGCTCTGGGTGGCGACCACCGCCGGCCTGGCGCGGCGCGAGGGCGACGGCTTCGTGCGGGTGGCGCTGCCGGGGGAGCCGGCGCCGCTGGTGTTCTCGGTGACCGCGGTCGAGGGGCGGATCTGGGCCGGCGCTTCGACCGGCGTGTTCGCGATCGGCGAGGACGGGACGGTGGAGGTCCCGCCCTGGTCGGCGATGTTCGAACGTCCCAACGCCCTGCTCGCGCTGGCGCGCGACCGCGACGGCTGGTGGCTGGGCAGCCAGCGCGGGCTGTGGCGGATCGGGCCCGACGGCGTGCCGGCGCCGGTGCCCACCCCGACCGGGGCCTCGAAGGCGGTCACGGTGCTGCTGCTGCAGGCCGACGGCGCGCTGTGGGCCCCGGTCCACGGCGTCGGCCTGGGTTACCTGCGCCCGGACTGGCGCGCGGTCGCGCGCTTCGGCCGCGAGCAGGGCCGCGGCGCGTCCGGCGGGCTGTCCGGCGGCCTCTACCAGGCGCTGGCGCCGGCGCGCGCCGGCGGCTTCTGGCTGGGCAACGATGCCGGCGCGCTCGAGCGCATCGACGGCCGCGGCCGCGTGCACCTGCCGCGCGAGGAAACCCGGCGCGCACTCGCCGGGCTCAAGTTCCACGCGGTGCTCGAGGATCCCGACGGCGACCTGTGGCTGGGCCATCAGCGCGGCCTGGTGCGGGTCCACCGTTACGGCGGGGTGCCCGCCTGGACCCCGGAGAGCGGCCAGGACCCGGCGCCGGCGATGGTGCGGCTGCTGGCGCTGGATCCCGACGGCGCCAGCCTCTGGCTCGGCGCCGCCGGCGGCGGCGTGCAGCGCCGCGACCTGGCCACCGGGCGGGTGCTGGCGCAATGGCCCGCCGGCCCGACGCACGGCCTGGGCGAGGCGGACCTGGAGGCGATGCGCTTCGCCGCCGACGGCAGCCTGTGGGTGGCCTCGGGCGAGGGATTGCGGCGGCTGGCGCCGGGCGCCGCCCGCTTCGAGCCGGTGCCCGGGATCGCCCCGGGCCGGATCCACGGCTTCGACTTCGCCGGCGAGGACGGCCTGTGGCTGCACCGGCTCGACGGGCTGGAATCCTACCGGCGCGCCGGCGGGCGCTGGGCGCGGCTGGAGCGGGTGGGGCCGGTCGGTGGAATCCCCGCGGTCGAGTCGAACGGGCTGCGCGTCGACGGCGAGGGCCGGCCGTGGCTGGCGACCCCGCGCGGGCTCTACCGCTGGGATCCGGCGCAGCGCCGCGCACGGCACTTCGGCACCCAGAACGGCCTGGCCAGCCAGGAGTTCCTGGACCGCACCCTGGTCATCGACGACCGCGGCGTGCTGGCAGCGACCCTGGCCGACGGCGGCGTGCTGCTGCTCGACACCACCGCCCCGGAAGCGCCGCCGCGCACCCCGCCGCTGCTGGTCGAATCCTTCCAGGTGCGCCGCGATGCGCGCTGGGTGGCGCTGGAGACGGCGCCGGGCCGGGTGCCCGCGCTCGCGTCCTTCGACCGTGAGCTGCGGGTGGTCGCGCGCCTGCTGGCCTTCGAGGATCCGCGCGGCAACCGCTACTGGTCGCGGCTGGAGGGCTACGACCGCGACTGGGTGGCGCAGGGCGCGGTCGGCGAACGGATCTTCGCCGGCCTGGCGCCCGGGGACTACCGGCTGCGGATCCGGGCCAGCGACGCCGACGGCAACCTCGCCCCGGAGCAGGTGCTGCGCTTCTCGGTGCGCCCGCCCTGGTGGGCCACGCCGTGGTCGCGCGCCGGCGCGTTGCTGGCCGCGCTGGCACTGCTGTCGTGGGCGGCGCTGGCCTACCGGCGCGCGCTGCGCCGGCGCCACGCGCTGCAGCTGGTCGAGCAGCGCCGGGCCATGGCCGAGCAGGCCTCGCTGGCCAAGACCCGATTCCTGGCCACGCTCGGGCACGAGGTGCGCACGCCGATGACCGGCGTGCTCGGGATGTCCGAGCTGCTGCTGGCGACCCCGCTGGATCCGCGCCAGCGCGGCTACGCCGAGTCGATCCACCAGGCCGGCGAGCACCTGGTGCGGCTGGTCAACGACGCCCTCGACCTGGCGCGGATCGAGGCCGGCAGGCTGGAGCTGGAATCGGCGCCGTTCGACGTGCGGGCGCTGGTGGCGGAAATGGCGGCGCTGATGGCGCCGCTGGCGCGCCGGCGCGGGCTCGGCTTCGCGCATGCGGTCGCGCCGGACACGCCGCGCTGGGTGCTCGGCGACGCCGCGCGCGTGCGCCAGGTGCTGCTGAACCTGCTCAATAACGCGATCAAGTTCACCGGCGACGGGCAGGTCGCGCTGCGCGTGGGGCCGCGCGAAGGCGGCGGCGTGCGCTTCGAGATCGCCGACACCGGCCCCGGGCTCAACGACGAGCAGAAGGCGCGGCTGTTCCGGCGCTTCGAGCAGGGCGATGGCGCGCGCACCGCGGCCCGCTACGGCGGCAGCGGGCTGGGCCTGGCGATCAGCCAGGAGCTGGCCTCGGCGATGGGCGGGCGGATCGAGGTCGACAGCGCGCCGGGCGCGGGCACCCGCTTCGTGGTGGCGCTGCCGCTGCCGCTGCCGGCCGCCGCGCCGCCGCAGGCGTCGGAGGCGGCCGCCGCGCCGCCGTCCCCCGGGGCCGTGGGCCTGCGCCTGTTGCTGGTGGAGGACGACGCCACCGTGGCCGAGGTGCTGGCCGGGCTGCTGCGCGCGCAGGGGCACGAGGTGGTGCACGCCGTGCACGGGCTGGCGGCGCTGGCCGAGGTCGCCGCGGGCGGTTTCGACGCGGCCTTGCTGGACCTGGACCTGCCCGGCATGGACGGCCTGGCGCTGGCCCGCCAGCTGCGCGCACAGGGCTTCGACCGGCCGCTGCTGGCGGTCACCGCCCGCGCCGACGCCGAGGCCGAGCCGCTGGCGCGCGCGGCCGGCTTCGACGCCTTCCTGCGCAAGCCATTGACCGGGGAGGCGCTGGCCGA
>JBKHXI010000174.1:0-3587 GCA_046566095.1 Gammaproteobacteria bacterium
AGCGGGTGCTGACCAACGTGCGCACCCGCGGCACCTTCGGCGAGGTCCAGCTGGGCGCGCTGCTGGAGCAGGTGCTGACCATCGAGCAGTACGAGACCAACTGCATCACCGTGCCCGGCGGCAGCGAACGGGTCGAGTTCGCGATCCTGCTGCCCGGCGCCGCCCGCGACCGGCCGGTGCGGCTGCCGGTCGACGCCAAGTTCCCGCGCGAGGACTACGAGCGGCTGATGGACGCGCAGGACCGCGCCGACGCCGAGGCGGTGGCGGTCGCCGCGGCAGGCCTGGAGCGGCAGGTGCGGGTCGAAGCCAGACGCATCCGCGACAAGTACCTGGCGCCGCCGCATACCACCGACTTCGCCCTGCTGTTCCTGCCGACCGAGGGCCTGTACGCCGAGGTGCTGCGCCGCCCCGGCCTGTTCGATGCGCTGCAGCGCGAGTTCCGGGTCACCCTGGTCGGCCCGACCACGCTGCTGGCGCTGCTCAACAGCCTGCAGATGGGGTTCCGCACGCTGGCGATCGAACAGCGCTCCAGCGAGGTCTGGCAGCTGCTGGGCGCGGTCAAGGCCGAGTTCGGCAAGTTCGCCGGCGTGCTGGAGAAGGCGCACGGACAGCTGGACACGGTGCAGAACAGCATCAAGCAGGCGGGCGTGCGCACCCGTGCGATCGAGCGCCAGCTCAAGGGCGTGGAGACGCTGCCCGGGGCCGAGGCGCAGCGCCTGCTCGAGGAGCCGGGCCCGGACGAGGCGGACGGGGCGTGAGCGGGGGATGCGGCGCGGGCGCGCCGCCCCCGAAGGCCGGCTTCATTGCAGGCGGTCATCCTGAGCGAAGCGAAGGACCCGCGTTGAAAGCGGATTCCTCACTGCGTTCGGAATGACGACGGGTGGGAGTTCTCCGGGGAGCCGGCAGGCCGCCAGCTTCCCTAGCGGCCGTCCGGGGCCGGGATCGGCATCGCGTCGACCGGCACCATGGGGACGGCGTCGTCGCGCAGGTACTCGGGCAGGCCGTCGTCGCCCTCGAGCGCGTCGTCGCCGAGGATCTGGTAGTTGCGGCGCTGCAGCCAGGCGTCGCGCACCAGCGCGTAGTCGTCGGCCGCGCCCTGGCGCATGGCATCGACCACGAACAGCTGGGTGCGCAGGTCCACCAGCTGCAGGCCCTGCAGGAATACCCGCACCTGGTCCTCCTCGACGTTGCGCACCACCGACAGCGGCGCGTCGCCGAACATGCCCAGCACGTCGCGCACGGTACGCGGGCCGAACAGCGGCAGCTCCACGTAGCGCGAACGCTCCCAGCCCCAGACCCCGAGGGTCTGGCCGAAATCCTCGTTGTGCAACGGCAGGCCCGCGTCCGTGGCCGGGTCGAAGAGGCCGCCGATGCCGAGCGTGGCGTTGAGCGCGAAGCGCGCAAGCGCGTGACCGGCCTGCGCCGGCTTGCCCTGCAGCAAGCTGTTGAGCGCGGTGACCGGCTGCGCGAGGTTGCGGAAGAAGTTGCCCACGCCCAGCCGCACCGGGCGCGGCACCGCCGCCATGTAGGCGCTGGCCAGCGGCCGGGCCACGGCGCGGTCGATCGCGTCGTTGACCCGGTGCATGCGCCGGTTGAAAGGTTCCCAGGGATCGTAGGAAACCGGCAGCTGGGCCGGTGGCGGCAGGGTCGGGTCGGCGACCGGATCGTAGACCTCGCCGCCGTAGAGCGCGGCGTAGTCCAGCTCGGCCTGGGTGGCGGCGGAGGCTTCGGCGGCTTGCGGGGCGTCGGCGGCGGTCGTCGCCGCCGGGTCCGGGTCCGGGGGCACGGGGGACGGCGGCGGGTCCGCGGCGGGCGCGGCTGCGGCGGCCGGCGCCGGCGCCTGCACCGCAACGGCTGCGGCGGGCGGCGCCGGGCCGGTGGTCGGCAGGCTGCCGCAGGCGGCGAGCAGCGCCGCCAGCATGGCGGCCGGGAGGGGGAGGGGGCGGCGCATCGGCGCAGTGTAGTGGCTGGCGGCGGGCGCGGGCACCCGGCGCCGGCGGCCGCCCACGGCCGCGCCGGCTCAGCCGGCCGGGCGCAGGGCCGGGTCCAGGCGGTAGGCGGCGCGCAGTTCGCGCAGCCCGTCCGGGCTGCCGGCCAGCTCCACCGGTCCGGGCGCGCGCGCCGCCAGTTCGGCCAGCAGGGCCAGGCCGGCGCTGTCGACCCGCGGCACCGCGCGCAGGTCATAGCGCCCGGCGCCGGCGGCAGCGGCGAGCGCCGTCGGCCACAGTGGCGCGACCGCATCGCGCACCAGTGCGCCGGCGAACACCAGCGCGTCGCCTTGGCGGGCGGCGCGCGCCGCGGGCTCGGGGCGCCGGCTCATTCGGCGCGGGCGCTGATCCGGCCGGCGGCCAGGTCGGCGGCCACCTGGCGGATGCCCTTGCGGCCCAGTTCGCCGTCGAACTGGGTGCGGAAGGTCTGCACGAAGGACACGCCCTCGACCATCACGTCGAACACCTTCCACTGCCCGCCGACCTGGCGCATCAGGTAGTCGACCGGCACCGGCTCGCCGGTGGCGCGCAGCAGCTCGCTGGACACGCGCACGATGGTGCCGCCGCGCAGCGGGGTCTCGGACTTGACCCGCACCTTGAGGCCGCGGTCGAAGCTGATCAGCGATGCGCCGTAGCGCGACATCAGACTGCCGGCCAGCGCGTCGGCGAACAGCTTGACGTCGGCGTCGGAGGCGCCGCGCCCGTGCCGGCCGAGTACCAGGCGCGCCGCGTAGTCGCGATCGAACATCTGGTTGAACTCGCTGGCGATGAAGGCGTTGAGCGCGGTGCGGTCGCGGGTGAATTCGGCGCGGCGGGTCTCCATCTCGCGCAGCACCCGGGTGCTGTTCTCCAGCACCATCCGGCTCGGCGTGCCCTGGGTGGTGGCCGCGTGCGCCGGCTGCACCAGCAGCAGCGCCGGAGCCGGTGCCAGCAATGCGGCGGCGAGGATCAGGCTCGGGGTCTTCCGGGTCTTGCGGGCGGTGCGGGTCATGGCATCTCTTCCGTGGGGGGCGGGACGGGCGCGGGCGCCTCGGCGCCGGCTTCACCCGCAGGGCCATTGTCCGCACCGCCGCTGAACATGTACTTGCCGACCAGCTGCATCAGGTCCACGGCGGGCTGGGTGAGCATCAGCTCGTCGCCCGGCTGCAGCGGCACCGGGTCGCCGCCGGGCTGCAGCGCGACAAAGCTCTCGCCGAGCAGGCCGCTGGTGAGGATCGCGGCGGCGGTGTCGCCGGGCAGCCGGTCGTAGCGGCGGTCGATGCGCAGGGTGACCACCGATTCGAAGGTGTCCGGGTCGAGCGCGATCTCGCCGACCTTGCCCACGGTGACGCCGCCGATCTTCACCGGGGCCTGGGTGCGCAGCTGGCCGATGCCGCTGAAGCGGGCCTGGATCGGGTAGGTGTCGCCGCCGCCCAGGCCGATGCGGCCGTTGGTGGAGGCGATCGCCAGCACCAGCAGCGAGGCCAGGGCCAGCAGCAGGAAGGCGCCGACGGCGAATTCGATGCGGGGGGAACGCGAGCTCATGGCGTGTTTACCTCTGCATTGTCGTCCCGAGCGCAGCGTGGGACCTGCTTTGCATTCCGGGATCGTCCCGCAAGG
>JBKHXI010000175.1:0-5820 GCA_046566095.1 Gammaproteobacteria bacterium
GGGCCGATGAACCGCGGCGTGGAGATCGAGGATGCGGTCGCCGACGGCCCGCAGTCGCGGGTCCGCCAGCAGGTGGCCAACGGCGTCGCGGTGCGGATGGCGGTGCTGGAGGCGCTGCTGGCCTGAGCGCAGCTGCGAGGCCGTGGGGAACGGGCACGAAGGCTGTCATCCCGAGCGCAGCGAGGGATCTGCTGTTTTTCCGGACAGGGTCGCGGAAAGCAGGTCCCTCGCTGCGCTCGGGACGACAGGGCGGGGGGACGCCCTGCGGAGCGGCCGCGGTCAGCGCAGCAGGATGACGGTCGCCAGGCCCAGGAAGCTGAAGAACCCGATCACGTCGGTGACCGCGGTGACGACCACGGTACCGGCGACCGCCGGGTCGATGCGCAGCCGCCGCATGGTCAGCGGCACCGCCACCCCGGCCAGCGCGGCCGAGCAGAAGTTGATCACCAGCGCGGCGGTGATCACCACCCCGAGCACCGGGTCGCCGAACCACAGCCAGGCCACGAAGCCCACCAGCCCGCCGATCAGCAGGCCGTTGATCAGCGCCACGCGGATCTCCTTCCACAGCAGGATCCCGGCGTTGCTGGCGCCCACCTGGCCCAGCGCCAGGCCGCGCACCATCAGGGTCAGCACCTGCACCGCGGCGTTGCCGCCGATGCCGGCGACGATCGGCATCAGCACCGCCAGCGCCACGATCTGCTCGATGGTCGCCTCGAAGCGGCCGATCACGAACGCGGCCAGGAACGCGGTCGCCAGGTTGATGCCCAGCCAGACCACGCGGCCGCGCACCGCGCGCCGGATCGGCGAGAACAGGTCCTCGTCCTCGTCCAGGCCGGCCGCGCCCAGCGCCTGGTGCTCGGCCTGCTCGCGGATGATGTCGACCACGTCGTCGATGGTGATGCGGCCGAGCAGCACGTTGCCCTCGTCCACGACCGGCGCGGACACCCAGTCGTGGTCGGAGAACTGGCGCGCCACCTCCTCGGCCGACTCGTCCACGCGCAGCGCGGTCAGGCTGTCGTCGATCAGCTTGTTGACCGGGGTGGAGGGCTCGCTGGTCACCAGGTCCTGCAGCGCCACCCAGCCGAGCAGCTGGTGGCGGCGGCTGACCACGTACAGGTGGTCGGTGTGTTCGGGCAGTTCGCCGCGCAGGCGCAGGTAGCGCAGGACGACGTCGACGGTGGTGTCGGCGCGGACCGTCACCACGTCCGGGTTCATCAGCCGCCCGGCGGTGTCCTCGGGGTAGGACAGGGCCTGCTCCAGGCGCTCGCGGTTCTCGCGGTCCATCGACTTGAGGACCTCGTCGATGACCGTGTCCGGCAGGTCCTCGACCAGGTCGGCGAGGTCGTCGATGTCCAGGTCCTCGACCGCCGCGACGATCTCGTCCGGGTCCATCTCGGCCAGCAGGCTCTCGCGGACCTCGTCGCCGACGTGGACCAGCACCTCGCCGTCGTCCTCGGCGTCGACCAGGCCCCAGACGATGGTGCGCTTGGCCGGCGGCAGCGATTCGAGCAGGTTGCCGATCTCGGCCGGCGACAGGGTGTTGACCAGCCGCCGCACCGGGCCCAGGCGGCCGCTGTCGAGCGCGTCCGACAGCAGGCGCAGCTGGCGCGCGGTCTTGTCGTGGCGGACGGCATCGGCCATGCGGCGCTCCGGGACGGGCGACCGCATCCGCGACACGACGGATGCGACCGGGGATCAGGCGTTCATGCGGGCATTATCGCCCGCGGGGGCGGGAATGGGGAATCGGGAATCGGGAATCGGGAGTGGGGAGTGGGGAGTGGGGAGTGGGGAGTGGGGAATCGGAAGGAATGTCATCCCGAGCGCAGCGAGGGATCTGCTGTCCGTCGTGAGGGGCGCGGAAAGCAGGTCCCTCGCTGCGCTCGGGACGACAGGGGAGGGCGTTGCTTGGGAACTGTCGGTGGCTGCCGGCTACGGCTGCCGCCGGTCGTTTGCCCACTGCGCCAGCCACCGGGCGATTCCGGCATGGTCGCGGGCGCGCAGCAGCGAAGGCGCGCGGGCGCGCAGGCGCGCCAGGTCGCAGTGGCGGATCGCCTGGCGGACCTCGAGCAGGGTGGCCGGGTGCATGCTGAACTCCTCCAGCCCCAGCGCCAGCAGCAGCGGCGCGAGCATCGGGTCGGAGGCCATTTCGCCGCAGACGGCGACCGGCCTGCGGTGCCGCCCGCCGACGGCGATCACCCGGCGCAGCACCTGCAGCACCGCCGGGTGCAGGGGCGTGTAGAGCTCGCCGAGCGCGTCGTTGTTGCGGTCGGCGGCCAGCAGGTACTGCACCAGGTCGTTGGTGCCGATCGACAGGAAGTCCACCAGGTCGATGAAGCCGGGCAGGGCGATCGCCGCGGCCGGCACCTCGATCATCGCGCCGAGCGGCACGCTTTCCGCGACCTCGTGGCCGGCACCGCGCAGTTCGCCGACGATCCGGTCCAGCATCCGGCGCACGGCCAGGACCTCGCCGCGGTGGCTGACCATCGGCACCAGCACCCGCACCGGGCCGTAGCCGGAGGCGCGCACGATCGCGCGCAGCTGGGTCTCCAGCAGCGCGGGCCGCGTCAGCGACAGGCGCACGCCGCGCACGCCGAGCGCCGGGTTCGGCTCGTCGGCGAGCGCCAGCCCGGTGCGGTCGGCCTTGTCCGCGCCCAGGTCGAGGGTGCGGATGGTGACGGTGCGCCCGGTCATGCCCAGCACCAGGTCGCGGTAGCTGCGGAACTGGCTGTCCTCGTCGGGCAGCACGCTGCCTTCCAGGAACAGGAATTCGGTGCGGTACAGGCCGACGCCGGCCGCGCCCAGCGCGTGCGCCTCGGCGACGTCCTCGCGCGATTCGGCGTTGGCCCACAGCCTGATGTCCACGCCGTCCACGGTGCGGGTCGGTTCGCGCCGCAGGCGGTTGAGCTGGCGCTGCTCGCGGCGCTGCTCGCGGATGTTGGCGCGGTGCCGGCGCAGGTCCGCGGCACTGGGCTCGAGCACCACCAGGCCGCTGCCGCCGTCGACCGCCAGCACGTCGCCGTCGTTGACCCGCTGCAGCAGGTAGGCCACGCCGGTGACCAGCGGCAGGTGCAGGCTGCGCGCCAGGATCGCGCTGTGCGACAGCGCGCTGCCGCCGCTGGTGACCACCGCCATCACCCCCTGCGCCTGCAGCTGCGCCAGCTCGGCGGGGGCGACGCTGTCGGTCACCAGGATCTCGCCGGCCACCCCCTGCAGCTCGGCCTCGCGCCGGTGCAGCGCGGCGTGGATCCGGCCGACGACCTGGTCGATGTCGTCCAGGCGGCTGCGCAGGTAGGCGTCGTCCATGCCCTCGAACACCGCGGCCAGCCGGTCGCGCTGCACCCGCAACGCGTAGTCGGCGCTGTAGCGCTGCTCGCGGATCAGGCCGTCCAGGCCGTGCAGCAGCTCGGGGTCGTCGAGCAGCAGCGCGTGCAGGTCGAGGAACTCGCCGATCTCCTGCGCCAGCGCGCCGTGCAGGCGCCGGCGCAGGCCGTGCATTTCCTCGCGCACGCTGGCGATGGCCGCGTGCAGCCGCGACAGCTCGCCCTCGACCTCCTCCGGCGCGATGGTCTGCTCGACCACCTCGAGCGCGTGCGGCAGCCGCACCCGCGCGCTGCCGAGCGCACTGCCGCGCGAGGCCCCCTGGCCCTGGAATTCCTGCCTCATGCCCGACCCGCCGCCCGCGGCCGCGCGCGCGGCATCAGGCGTCCTCGTCGAAGCGTCGCCCGAACAGCGCGGCGACGGCGTCGGCGGCTTCGGCCGCGTCCTCGCCCTCGACCCGCAGCAGCACCGTGCTGCCCTGTCCGGCGGCCAGCAGCATCACCCCCATGATGCTCTTGGCGTTGACCTCGCGGCCGCGCGCGACCAGGGTCGCGTTGCAGCGGAAACCCGACAGCGCCTGCACCAGCTTGGCGGTGGCGCGCGCGTGCAGGCCGAGCCGGTTGGCGACCCGCAGTTCGCGTTCGACCACCGTGGTGTCAGGCATCGTCGTGGATCACTCCGTTGCGCGCGCCCGCCGCGGCCACCGCGGGCAGCTCGTCCAGTTCCAGTTCCGGGTAGTTCATCACCCGCAGCAGCATCGGCAGGCTGGCGGCCGATACCCGCCGCACCGGGGTCCCGATCCGCGCCAGCCGCGCCGCCAGGTTGCTGGGGGTGGCGCCGTACAGGTCGGTCAGCACCAGCACCCCCTGGCCGCCGTCGACCCGGCGCAGCGCCGCGCTGGCCCGCGGCAGCCACTCGTCCGGGTCGCCGTCGAACGGGACCTCCAACGCCTCGGCCTTCAGCGGCAGCTGCCGCAGCAGCCGGGTCGCCACCGCCAGCAGCGCGCTGCCGATGCCTTCATGGGTGATAAGCAGGACGCCGACGGCCATGGTGGAAACTTAACAGAGCCGACGGTGGATTGGAGGATGGCCAGCGGCCCCGGGCCCCGTTCTCGCCCCCTGTCGTCCCGAGCGCAGCGAGGGACCTGCTTCTGTCGGCCGCTTCTCCCGGCCGCCGCACGAAAAGCAGGTCCCTCGTTACGCTCGGGACGACAGGGAGGGTCAGTCGAGCTCGCGGTGGTGGGTGGCGACCTCGTCCCAGCCGGCCGCGCGGAAATGGGCGGCCAGGCGCTCGGCCAGGTAGACCGAGCGGTGCCGTCCGCCGCTGCAGCCGAAGGCCACGGTCACGTAGCTGCGGGTGTCCGACTGCAGCTTCGGCAGCCAGGTGTCGAGGAAGTCGGTGACCTGGCCGGCGTAGCGTTCGACGTCGGGATCGGCGTCCAGGTGCTCGCGCACGGCCGCGTCGCGGCCCGAGAGCGGGCGCAGCCGCGCGTCCCAGTGCGGGTTGGGCAGGGCGCGCACGTCGAACACGAAGTCGGCGTCGGGCGGCACCCCGCGCCGGTAGGCGAACGACTCGAACAGCAGCGACACCCCGGCGGCGTGGCCCAGGCCGAACTCGGTGATCACCCGGCGCCGCAGCTGGTGGACGTTGAGCTCGCTGGTGTCGACCACCACGTCGGCGAGCTGGCGCAGCGGCTTGAGCACCTGCCGTTCCAGCGCGATCGCGTCGGCCAGGGCCAGCCCGAGGTGGCTGAGCGGGTGCCGGCGGCGGGTGTCGGCGTAGCGCTTGAGCAGCACCTGCTCGCTGGTGTCGAAGAACACCAGGCGCGGGTCCAGGCCCATCGCGCCGACCGCCGACAGCCATTCGGGGATGTTGGCCAGGTCGCTGTGGCGGTTGCGCACGTCGACGCCGACCGCCAGCCGGGTATGGGTGGCGTCGTCGCTGGTCGCGCTGCGCACGAACTGCGGCAGCAGTTCGGCCGGCAGGTTGTCGACGCAGTAGAAGTCCAGGTCCTCGAGGGTGTTGAGCGCCACCGACTTGCCGGACCCGGACATGCCGCTGACCAGGATCAGCGTGGGGCCCGTTCCGGCGTGCTGGCCGATCTCTTCGCTCATTCGCTGCCCCGCTCCAGGAAGTGGCTGTGCCGTGCCATGAACGCCGCCGCGGGATCGACGCCCTTCGACCGCAGGATGTGGGTGCGCGCGGCGGCCTCGGCCAGCACCGCGAGGTTGCGGCCGGGCATCACCGGCAGGGTGATGGTGGGCACGTCCAGGTCCAGCACCCGGCGCGCGCCAAGGTCGCCGGTCAGCCGGTCGGTGCCGTCGCCGTTGCCGTTGCCGGCTTCCAGCGAGGGGGGCGTCAGGTGCACGATCAGGCGCAGGTACTTGTTCCGCTTGACCGCGGTGTCGCCGAACATCTCGCGGATGTTGAGCACGCCCAGGCCGCGGACCTCGAGCATGTCCTGCAGCATCTCCGGGCAGGTGCCGTCGAGCACGTCCGGCG
>JBKHXI010000176.1:0-4961 GCA_046566095.1 Gammaproteobacteria bacterium
GCTACACCGACGCCTGGCGGGCGATCGGGGCGGCGGTGCCGCGGCCGCGGGCGATCCTGATGGTGTCGGCGCACTGGTACGTGCCGGCCACCGCGGTCACCGCCATGGCGCGGCCGCGCACCATCCACGACTTCTTCGGCTTCCCACGGCCGCTGTTCGAGGTGCAGTACCCGGCGCCGGGCCTGCCCGAACTCGCCGGGGAGGTGGCCGAGGTGGCGAAGCCCGACCACGTCGGCGCCGACCATGACGGTTGGGGCCTGGACCACGGCACCTGGTCGGTGCTGCTGCACGCCTTCCCCGGGGCCGACGTGCCGGTGGTGCAGCTGTCGATCGACCTGCGCCGGCCGCCGGAATGGCACGTCGAACTCGGCGCGCGCCTGGCCGCGCTGCGCGAGCGCGGGGTGCTGCTGATGGCCAGCGGCAACGTGGTGCACAACCTGCGTGCGATCGACTGGCAGCGCGAGGACCACGGCTTCGACTGGGCCCACCGCTTCGACGAGCACGCCCGCCAGCTGCTGGCTGAGCGCCCGGGCGACGCGGCCGCGCTGGTCGAGCACCCGGACTACGCCATGTCCGCGCCCACCCCGGAGCACTTCCTGCCGGTGCTATACGTGGCCGGCTTCGCCGCGGCCACCGGGCAGCGGGTGGACGCGCAGGTGCCCGGCTACGCCTACGGCTCGCTGTCGATGACCTGCCTCACCGTGGCCGTGCCCTGCGCGGACGCGGCCGCGGGCCTGCCGGGCGCGGCGCCGGTGGGCACGGCGGTGCCGCCGGAGGACAGCAACCTCTAGGAAGCTCAAGCCGAAGCCGGGAGGGGTGGCCTCCCGGTGGGGTTGGGGCGGCCACTTGCATGGACGCGTCGATTGGTAGATATTCGCTATTCGCGAATACAGAATAACCGCCATGGAGCTTCGGCCGCAGGACCTGCTGGTGCTGTTCAAGGTGGCTGCCCATCCGCGGCGGCGCTGGACCTATGCGGGCCTCGGGGAGGTGCTGTCCATGAGTGCCTCGGAGGTCCACGCCAGCGTGAAACGCGCAGTGGTGGCTGGCTTGGCGAACAAGCGGGAACGGGGAGACTGGTCGCCGGTGCGACCGGCGCTCCTGGAATTCGCCCTGCATGGCGTGCGCTATGTCTGGCCCGCCGAAATGGGGCCGAACAAGCGCGGCGTACCCACGTCGTTCGGAGCCGAGCCGTTGTCCGGGCACATCACGTCCGTCCCCGGGGAGGCGCCCGTCTGGGCGGATCCCGAGGGAAGCGCCAAAGGGCCGTCGCTATCGCCGATCTATCGCACGGCGCCACGGGCGGCCTTGGCTGATCCGGCCTTGCATCGCCTGCTCGCGCTGCAGGACGCCTTGCGGGCGGGTCGCGCACGGGAGCGGGCCCTGGCGGCCGACCTGCTCAAAGAGGAACTGGCGCGCACCGATGCGTGACGACGATCCGAACCTCCCCCAGCTGCGGCTGGTCGCCGCGGCATTGGGCGACCTGCGGGATGAAGTCGTGTTCGTGGGCGGAGCGGTCGCGGGATTGCTCGTGACCGATCCGCTGGCGGGCACCGTCCGCGCTACCCGCGACGTCGATGCCATCGTCGAGGCGGGCCTGGCGGCATTCCACGATTTCGAGGCGCGGGTCGCAGCGCGTGGATTCGTCCGCGACATCGGCAGTGGCGTGGTCTGTCGGTGGGTACACCGCGAGTCGGGCGTGCAGTTCGACCTGATGCCCGTGCGATCGGATGTACTCGGATTCTCGAACCGCTGGTATCGACATGCAGTGGATACGGCACTGACCGTGGAGCTGGGCGAAGACATCTCGGCACGCGTGGTTACTGCCGTGGCGTTCGTGGCGACGAAGCTCGAGGCATTCGCGTCGCGCGGCGCCGACGACATCCTTGGCAGTCACGACCTGGAGGATGTCCTCAACATCGTGGATGGCCGCGCGGAGCTGGAGCAGGAGCTGATGGAATCGCCCTTGGACGTGCGCGCTGCCGTGTCCGGTGCATTTGCTCGACTTCTCGCGCATCCCGACTTTGCGAACGCGCTTCCCGGCCTGGTTCTGGAACCCGAGCGCGCCGGGATCATCGTGGAACGACTCAGGCGGATGTCGTCGTGATCGCTGTGGCCTGACCACGTCCCCCAGAGTTGCCGAACACCGCAGATGGAGCGATGACCTCATCCATGGAACGAACCGTGCCCCCGGCACGGGTTTGCACGGGCGGGCGGAACGCCGAAGATGGCGGGCATCCTTCCACCATCTCCGTGAGGTCCCCCCGATGTTCAAGCGCAGCCTGCTCGCCCTCGCGCTGGCCAGCGCCAGCGCCGCCGCCTTCGCCGCCCCCGTCACCTTCGTGCTCGACCCCGACCACACCAACGTGGTCGCCAGCTGGAACCACCTGGGCTTCTCCAACCCGGTGGCGCACTTCGGCGAGGTCGACGGCACCCTGGTGTACGACGACGCGGACGTGGGCGCCTCCTCGGTCACCGTCACCCTGCCGCTGACCGGGATGGACGGGCACGTGGACGCCTTCAACGAGCACCTGCGCAGCGCGGACCTGTTCGACGCCGACCAGTACCCGCAGATCACCTTCCGCAGCACCCGGGTCGAGGCCACCGGCCCCGACCGGCTGAAGGTGACCGGCGACCTGACCATCAAGGGCATCACCCGCGAGGTGGTGCTGGACACCCGGCTCAACGGCCGCGGCGAGCACCCGATGGCCAAGCGCGAGGCGATCGGCTTCGACGCCACCACCACCGTGAAGCGCAGCGAATTCGGCCTGGGCTACGCGCTGCCGGCGGTGGGCGACACGGTGCAGCTGCGGATCACCACCGAGGCGCTGGTGCCCGCGGAGTGAGCCCGCGCGGGGCGGCGTCAGGCCGTCACGCCGGCCACCGCCCGGGGTGCCTACCCTCGCGCCATCCGCCCCCCGAGGAGCCCGCGATGGCCGAGGAAACCCCCAAGACCCCGCTGGACCACGTCAACGACCTGGCCACCCAGCTCAAGGAAATGCGCCACTACTCGAAGAACAACGTCGAGCTGCTGACCGCGCAGTGGCTGAAGTTCGACGAGGGCAAGCTCAAGAAGCTCGGCGAGTCGAAGACCATCGAGGACCTGATGACCCGCCAGGGCGAGTTCCACGACGCCCTTGAGGCGGCGATCGCCGAGCTGGACGCCTTGGCCGAGGAGCTGAAGCCGCCGCCGGCGGGTTGAGCCACCAAGCGGGTTGCATTTGCCCAATATGGGCATTATGGTGCCCAATATGGGCATCAAGGGTCAGGCCAGGAAGGTCAGCGAGGCAGCGGCGCGCTACGCCAACGCAAGCCTGTCGGACGCCTTGTTCACCGCCACCCAGCGCCGGGTGCTGGCTTGCCTGTTCGATGGACAGGGCCGAAGCCACACCGTAAGCGAGCTGATCCAGACGACGGGTTCGGGCAGTGGCGCGGTCCAGCGGGAACTGGCGCGCCTTGCCGGCAGCGGTCTGCTCACGATCGAGCAGGTCGGCAACCAGAAGCGCTATCGCGCCGATCCGGATTCGCCGATCCACGACGAACTGGTCGCCATCGTCCGCAAGACCGTCGGTGTCGCAGGTCCATTGCGGGATGCGCTGGAGCCATTCGCCGATCGCATCCATGCGGCGTTCGTCTACGGGTCGGTCGCAAAAGGCGCCGACACGGCGACCAGCGACATCGACCTGATGGTCGTCTCCGACTCGCTGGGCTATGCCGACGTCGTCGGCGCACTGCATCCGCTGATCGAGCGCATGGCGCGCGAAATCAATCCCACGATCTACTCCAGGGCGGAACTCGCCAAGCGGATCGCAGGCGGCAACGCATTCGTGATCCGCGTGTTGGCACAGCCCAAGATCTGGCTGTACGGAGGCGACGATGACCTCCGCGCTTGAGAATCTCCGTGGGCCCGGCAAGCCCCTCGTGGCCGAGCCTCCGGACGCGAAGGAAATGGAAGGTCTACTCCGCTCCGGCCGGTTGCGTTTGAAGGACGCGGCCAACACCACGCTGTCGCTGGAAAGCCGCTTCGATCTCGCCTACAACGCAGCGCACGCGCTTTGCCTGGCGGCGCTGCGTCGACAAGGCTATCGTCCACGCCACCGCTACATCGTGTTCCAGGTACTGCCGCACACGCTGGGGCTCGGTCCGGAAGTCTGGCGGGTCCTGGCCAAGTGCCATGAGGTACGCAACCTCGGCGAGTACGAGGGAGACCTGGACGTGGATGTGCGTCTCGTCGATGACTTGATCACGGCATGCGGGATCGTGGCGAAGAAGCTCCAAGCCGCTACCTCGGCGCTCTGAAGCCCTTAACTGTCAAGTAGCCCGTTTAACTAGCAAGTAAGCGCGCTAACGCTATGTGCCGTATCCGGATCGCGGCTCATGGACCTCGTCGCCGGGAATCGTCTGGATGTGGCGGCGCAGCCAGGCAGCGAAGTCGGCTTCGGTCATCGCGCCTTCGGCCAACGCCAGCATGGCGACGTACTTTTCCTCTTCGCTGGCCACCAGCGTCGCGTCGTTGAGCGCGAGGAAGGCGCGGTAGCAGACATGCGCGGTGCGCTTGTTGCCGTCGAGGAACGGATGGTTGCGCGCCAGCCCGAAGGCGAGGCTGGCCGCGAGGTCGGCAAGGTCCGGGGGCGGCTCGCCGTAGGCGTGCAGCTGCTGCGGGCGGGCGAGGGCGGAGTCGAGCAGCCCCTGGTCGCGGACGCCGGTCTGGCCGCCATGCTCGGCGAGCTGCTGGTCGTGGATGGCCAGTGCGAGCGCGTGTTCTATCCAGACGATCATGGCGGCGGCTACTGCGCGAGCTTGTGCAGCACGGCGCGGTCTTCGCGCATGATCTTCTCGGCCACTTCCATCTGCGCGGCCAGCTTGGGGTCGAACGCGCTCAGGCGGATGCCGTCCGGGGTTTCCAGGACATGCAGCTCGTCGCCCTTCTCCAGGCGCAGGCGCGCGAGCAGTTCCTTGGG
>JBKHXI010000177.1:0-16091 GCA_046566095.1 Gammaproteobacteria bacterium
GGCTGCGTGTCCGGCAGGCCGAGGCCCTCGGGGTACTCGGATTCGCTGCGCAGCAGCTGCGCGCGGAAGGTGTGGATGCCCTTCTGCCAGCGCCCGTCGACCCCGGCCAGGCCGTTGCGGTAGCCCTCGCCCGAGCGCCAGGTGCCGATCGCGCCGAGCGTGGTGTGCTGGTCGACGTCGAACCGGTAGCGCCCGACCAGCACGTCGGCCTCCTGGTCGAGGAAGCGGAAGCCCGAGCCGAGCACGCCCGGCACCAGCAGCTGGGTGACCGCGTCGCGCGCGGCGATCGCGCCCCAGGCCTGGCGGCCGCTGCGTCCGGTGGCGCGCAGGCCGTAGTCGGGATCGGCGATCTGGCGCGTGTACAGCACCTGCAGCGGGGTGTTGAAGTAGTCCGCGCCTTCCAGGAAGAACGGGCGCTTCTCCGGGAAGAACAGCGCGAAGCTGGTGTTGAGGTCGAGCTGGGCCGAGTCCGCCTCGACCTGCGAGAAGTCGGGGTTGATGGTGGCATTGAGGGTCAGGTTGGGGCTCGGCGCCCAGGCCACGTCCAGGCCCGGCTCGACCTCGGTGCCTTCGCCCTGCCAGGGTTCGCCGGGCGCGGCGCGGCGCTCGGCGTGGACCACGGTCAGGGTCGGCACCACTTCGAGATTGCGGCCCTGGCGCACGCCCTCGAAGCCGTCGAACTTGGGGAAGGCGCACAGCAGGCAGCGGTTGCCGCGTTCGATCCGGAGGCTGGAATATTGGAAGCGGTGCTCGCGCGGCCGGGTGCGGAAGAGGCCGACGGCCCAGCGGCGCGGGCCATCGGTGTCGCGGAAGCGCAGGGTCGCGAACGGGATCCGGATCTCCACGTCGTAGCCGTGCTCGGTGATGCGCGCGGCGCTGGTCCACAGCCCGTCCCAGGAATCGTCCTCGCGGCCGGTGGCCTCCTCGCGCACCAGGTCGGCCTGCACGCCGAGCGGATTGACGAAGAACTCGTAGGCGCGCCGCTGGTCGTCGAAGGTGTCGAGCATCACCCCGACGAAGTCGTCGCTGTACAGCGCGTCGCGGTCGCGGAGGAACGCGCGGATCCGTTCGGGCTCCGGGTCCTCGGCGCGGAACGCCAGCAACAGGGCGTCCTCGGTGTAGGCGATGTAGGCGACGGTGCGCACCGAAGCGGGCAGGTTGTCGCCCGGCTGCACCTCGTAGGCGAGCTCGACGGTGGCCGCCTGCTGCCAGACCGCGTCGTCCAGACGGCCGTCGACCACCGGCTCGCCGGTCGCGCGCGGCACCTGCAGCGCGGGCTGCGCAGCCTGTGGGGCGGGTTCCTGGGCGGGCGCGGCCGGCACGGCCGCGGCCAGCAGCAGGAGGGCGGCCGCGCACGCACGCGGGGTCGGACGGATCTTCATGGCGCCAGTCTGCCGGAGCCCGCTGGCGCGCTGACGTGCCGGAAGTAGGGTGGACGGACGTCGCGGTCGCCGCTAGGCAGGCCGAACAGCAGGCCATGTCCGCCTGCGGGAATGGCCGCATGTTCCCTGGCGCCGACCGGCCCGTGGTGCCCGCGTGGCCACCGCCTCCCGGCCGGCGACGCCCCGTTCGCGCGGGCCCGGTACACTCCCGGCCCCAGGATTTCCCATCCGGAGCCCATCCCGATGAAGCCGATGTCCACCCCGACCGCCGTGCCGGCCGCGGCGACCGCCAGCCGCCCGATGCACGGCTCCGGCCGGCGCGCCGCGACCGACCGCGCCCGCGCGCTGCTGCTGCTGCCGGCCATGGCCGCGCTGCTGCTGGCCGCCTGCGGCCGCGAACCGGCGCGGCCACAGGCCGCGGCACCCGCGGATGCCCCACAGGAGACCGCCGTGCAGTCCCATCGCGACCAGCATTCCTACGCCGAACCGGACAAGGTCCGGATCGGCGACATCGCCCTGGACCTTGCGCTCGACTTCGACGCGCGCCAGCTCGCGGGCAGCGCGACCTACACCCTGGAATGGCTCGATCCGCAGGCGACCGAGCTGGTGCTGGACACCCGCGAACTGAGGATCGAATCGGTCGAGGCCGAGAGCGCCGACGGCCGCTGGCAGCCGCTGCAGTACGCACTGGCCGACCCCGACGCACTGCTCGGCAGCAAGCTGACGATCGACATGCCCGGCCGCGAGCGGAAGGTGCGCGTGGCCTACCGCACCGCGCCGACCGCCTCGGGCCTGCAGTGGCTGACCCCGGCGATGACCGCCGGCGGCCGCACCCCGTACATGTTCAGCCAGTCGCAGCAGATCCACGCCCGCTCCTGGGTGCCGCTGCAGGACACCCCGCGGGTGCGCTTCACCTACAGCGCGCGCGTGACCGCGCCGAAGGACGTGATGGTGCTGATGAGCGCCGACAACGACCCGCAGGCGGTGCGCGACGGCGAGTACGAGTTCCGCATGCCGCAGCCGATCCCGTCCTACCTGCTGGCGATCGCCGCCGGCGACCTGGTGTTCGAGCCGATCGGCGCGCGCAGCGGCGTGTGGTCGGAGCCGGGCATGGTCGAGGCCGCCGCCGCCGAGTTCGCCGACACCGAGCGCATGATCGAGGTGGCCGAGCAGCTCTACGGCCCCTACCGCTGGGAGCGCTACGACATGCTGGTGCTGCCGCCGTCGTTCCCCTACGGCGGCATGGAAAACCCGCGCCTGAGCTTCATCACCCCGACCGTGATCGTCGGCGACAAGTCGCTGGTGGCGCTGATCGCGCACGAGCTGGCGCACAGCTGGTCCGGCAACCTGGTCACCTTCGCCACCGCCAACGACGCCTGGCTCAACGAGGGCTTCACCTCGTACGTGGAGAACCGGATCGTCGAGGCGATCTACGGCAAGGAGCAGGCCGACATGGAGCGGGTGATCGACCGCAACGCGCTGCGCGCCGAGTTCACCGACGCCAACCGCGAGCTGCAGCGCCTGGCGGTGCGTCCCGAGCACCTGCCCGACCCGGACGACAACCTGACCGGCACCGTCTACCACAAGGGCGCGTGGATGCTGCAGTTCCTGGAGGAACGGATCGGCCGCGAGCCGTTCGACGCCTTCCTGCGCGGCTACTTCGACCATTTCGCGTTCCAGTCGATCGACACCCCGACCTTCGTCGACTATGCGAAGCGCGAGTTGCTGGCGAAGCACCCGGGCAAGGTCACGGAGGCCGAACTGCTGGCCTGGATCGAGCAGCCGGGGATCCCGGAGTTCGCGCCGGAAACCACCTCGGCGCGGCTGGACGCGGTCGACAACGCCCGCCAGGACTGGCTCGACACCGGCACCCTGCCCGACCAGGCGTTGACCGAGCGCTGGATCACCCAGGAGTGGGTGCATTTCCTCGAGGGCATGCCCGAGACCCTGCCGCGCGAGCGGATGGCCGCGCTCGACCGCGCCTACGGCTTCACCGGCACCGCCAACGGCGAGATCGCGCAGCGCTGGTATCCGCTGGCGGTGCGCAGCGGCTACACCGCCGCCAACGACGCGATCGTGGCGTTCCTGCAGGAGATCGGCCGCCGCAAGCTGATCATGCCGACCTACCAGGCGCTGGTGAAGACGCCCGAAGGCCTGGCGCTGGCGCGCGCGACCTTCGACAAGGCGCGGCCGGGCTACCACCCGATCACCACCGGCTCGGTGCAGTCGCTGATCGAACAGGCGCAGGCGGAGCTCGCGGACGACGGCGCCGCGGTGGAGGCCGGCGATGCGCGCTAGCACCGTACGGACGCTGGCCGCGCTGGCGCTGTCGGCGGCGCTGGCCTCGGCCTGCGGCGGCGGGCAGGACCCCGCCGAACTCGCGGCGCAGCAGGCGGCCGCGCGCGAGCAGGCCGCCGAACAGGCCGCGCGCCAGTTCGAGGCGGCGGTCGCCGAGGGCAACTGGGCCCTGGCCCGCGCCCAGGGCGACGTGCTGCTGGCCGACTATCCCGGCACCGCCGCGGCCGGACGGATCGCCGCGCAGCACGCCGAGGCCAGGGCGAAGGCGGCGCAGGAGGCCGAGGACTACCGGCTGGCCTCGCTCTGGAGCTACCAGCAGCTCCAGGTCGAGGGCGGGCAGCAGCGCTCGGCCTCGATCGCCGCGAAGGATCCGGTCGACGTCGACGGCAGCGGCGCCAAGCCGGTGCAGCTGATCTTCCGCGAGCACCCCGAATGGGGCCGCAGCAGCTACCTGGTGCTCAAGGCCGGCGACTTCGACTGCTACGGCGGCTGCCGGGTGCAGGTGACCATAGACGGCGAGCCGCGGCGCATGGCCGCCTCGCGGCCGCGCACCGACGACGCGATCGCGATGTTCGTCGAGGACGAGCGCGCGCTGTGGCGTCTGGCCGCGGAGGGGCAGGTGATCGCGATCGAGTTCCCGGTCGCGGCCGGCGGCACCCGCACCGCGACCTTCGAGGTCGGCGGGCTGGAACCGTCGAAGATGCCCGGCTGGTAGCGGCCCGCGGCGGCGGGCGCGGACGGCGCCGCAGACCCCCGCGCGACCGCGGCCGGCCATCGGCCGGCAGCCGCTGGTATTCTGCACCGGGGCCTGCACCGGCCGGCACGACCTGATGCGGGACGCCATGTACCTGGACCGATTCTTCGAGGGAGACGCGAGCGCCGCCGGCTGCATCCGCTGCCGCGATGCCGCCGACCTGGACCTGCCGCTGCGCATGGCCTTCCAGCCGATCGTCGACGCCGCCGCGCGCCAGGTGTTCGGCTACGAGGCCCTGGTCCGCGGCCCGGACGGCGAGGGCGCCGGCTGGGTGCTGGAGCGGGTCGACGATGCCGGCCTCTACACCTTCGACCAGACCTGCCGGGTTCTGGCCATCGACACCGCCGCCCGCCTCGGGCTGGCCGGGATGCTGTCGATCAACTTCATGCCCAACGCGGTCTACGAACCGGCGGCCTGCATCCGCCTGACCCTGGCGGCCGCGGCCAAGGTCGGCTTCCCGGTCGAGCGGCTGATGCTGGAGCTGACCGAGAGCGAGCGGATCCGCGACGCCGACCATGCCCTCGGCATCCTCGCCGAATACCGCAAGCGCGGCTTCGTCACCGCGATCGACGACTTCGGCGCCGGCTATTCCGGGCTCGCGCTGCTGGCCCAGTGCCAGCCGGACGTGGTCAAGCTCGACATGGGCCTGGTCCGCGGGATCGAGGCCGCGCCGTCCAAGCGCGCGATCGTGGCGGGCGTACTGTCGACCTGCCGCGAACTCGGCTGCCGGGTGATCGCCGAGGGCGTGGAGACGCGCGCGGAGTACGGGCAGCTGCGCACGCTCGGCATCGACCTGTTCCAGGGCTACCTGATCGCGCGTCCGGCCCTGGAGGCCCTGCCGGAACCGGACTGGGCGGCGCTGGACTGAACGGTCCCGAGGCGCCGCGGCCGGCCGTCGTCACGCCGGCTTTCCGTCGCGGGGGTATGTTCGGGCCGCGGCGCGCCGGTGCGGCGCGGCGCGGTCGCGACGCAGGGAGGCGCGCACCCGGCACACCAGCGGCGCCGCGCCGCAGCGGACGGCGGGCGACGCCAGCGGAGGCGAACATGCTCTCCCCACGCCTGCACCATTTCCTCGACGAGCGCGCCAGCGAATACACCGCGCTCACCCATCCGCGCACCGTCACCGCGCAGCAGACCGCCGAGGCCGCGCACATCGGCAACCGCCACTTCGCCAAGACCGTGGTGCTCAAGATCGACGGAGAGCTGGCGATGCTGGTGATGCCGGCCGCCTACCGGGTCGACCTGACCCGCCTGTCGCGCGCGCTCGGCGGCGCCGCGGTGGAGCTGGCGCGCGAGGACGAATTCGCCGGCGCCTTCGCCGACTGCGAGGTCGGCGCGATGCCGCCGTTCGGCAACCTCTACGGGATGCCGGTGTACGTCGATGCGCGCCTGGCCGACGGCCAGGAAATCGCCTTCAACGCCGGTTCGCACACCGACCTGGTGAAGATGCCCTACAGCGAGTTCGAGCGCCTGGCGCAGCCGCGGCTGCTGTACCTGGCGCACGTGATGTAGGAGCGCCCCTTGGGCGCGATTGCCGGGAACCGGATGCACGGTCTCGTCCCGGGCAAGGCCCGCTCCTCCGGAGAGACCGCGGCGCTCAGATCGCGTAGCCGAACTGTTCCTCGAACTGCGCGGCGAACTCGTCGCGGGTGAAGCGCTGGTTCTGGGTGCCGTGGTGCTCGACCTTGAGCGCGCCCATCAGCGAGGCCATGCGTCCGCAGGTGGGCAGGTCCAGGCCGCGGGCCAGGCCGTGGATCAGGCCGGCGCGGTAGGCGTCGCCGCAGCCGGTGGGGTCGACCACCTTGCGTTCGCGCGCCGCGGGCACGTGGAGGGTCCGGCCGCCGGCGTGGATCTCCGAGCCGCGCGGGCCGCGGGTGACGATGTAGGCCTCGACCTTCGAGGCGATGGTCTGCGCGTCCCAGCCGGTGCGGGTCTGCAGCAGGTTGGACTCGTAGTCGTTGACCACCACGTAGTCGGCCAGCTCGATGAAGCGGCGGAACTCCCCGCCCTCGAACAGCGGCATCGCCTGGCCGGGATCGAAGATGAAGGGAATGCCGGCGTCCGCGAACTCGGCCGCGTTCTGCAGCATCGCCTCGCGCCCGTCCGGGGCGACGATGCCGAAATCCACGTCCGGCACGTCGCGCACGTGGTTGCGGTGGCTTTCCATCATCGCCCCGGGGTGGAAGGCGGTGATCTGGTTGTTGTCCAGGTCGGTGGTCATGAACGCCTGCGCGGTGAACATGTCCGGCAGCTCGCGCACCCGGTCCAGGCGGATGCCCAGGCCCTCGAACCATTCGCGGTACGGGCCGAAGTCCTGGCCGACGGTGGCCATCGGGATCGGGTCCTCGCCCAGCAGCTTGAGGTTGTAGGCGATGTTGCCGGCGCAGCCGCCGAACTCGCGGCGCATCCGCGGCACCAGGAACGACACGTTCAGGATGTGCACCTTGTCCGGCAGGATGTGGTTCTTGAACTGGTCCTGGAACACCATGATGGTGTCGTAGGCCAGGGAGCCGCAGATCAGGGCAGGCATGGCGCAGCCTCGGGTCGGCGCGGCCGCCGCGGGCGGGCGCAGGGAAGTTGGGGATGGGCCGCGGGCAGGCGCGGCGCGGGGCATAGGGTAGCCGCTGGCGCCGGCGCCGGCGAGGCGGACGCCGGCGCGGCCGACCGGGCCGGGGCCCACCCGGGCACCGGAAGCGTGCGCCAGGCCCGGATCGGTCCGCATCCTTCTGTTGCCGGGGGTAGGGGCCGTTGCTAGGCTAGCCGACCGGTTTTTCCCCACCCCGACGGCGCACCCACCCGATGTTCAAGAAGTTCCGCGGCATGTTCTCCAGCGACCTGTCGATCGATCTCGGCACGGCCAACACCCTGATCTACGTGCGCGGGCAGGGCATCGTCCTCAACGAACCCTCGGTGGTCGCGGTCCGCCAGGACCGCATCGGCGGCCAGCGGGCGGTGGCCGCGGTCGGCAGCGAGGCCAAGCAGATGCTCGGCCGCACCCCCGGCCACATCACCACCCACCGGCCGATGAAGGACGGCGTCATCGCCGACTTCACCTACACCGAGGAGATGCTCAAGTACTTCATCCGCAAGGTGCACAAGAGCCGCTTCCTGCGGCCCAGCCCGCGGGTGCTGGTGTGCGTGCCCTGCGGCTCGACCCAGGTCGAGCGCCGCGCGATCAAGGAGTCGGCCGAGGAGGCCGGCGCGCGCGAGGTGTACCTGATCGAGGAGCCGATGGCCGCGGCGATCGGCGCCGGGATGCCGGTGACCGAGGCCCGCGGCTCGATGGTGGTCGACATCGGCGGCGGCACCACCGAGGTCGCGGTGATCGCGCTCAACGGCATCGTCTACTCGCAGTCGGTGCGGATCGGCGGCGACCGCTTCGACGAGTCGATCATCGCCTACGTCCGCCGCCAGCACGGCATGCTGATCGGCGACGCCACCGCCGAGCGGATCAAGCTGGAGATCGGCTGCGCCTACCCGCCGAAGGAAGTGCGGGAACTGGAGGTGTCCGGCCGCCACCTGGCCGAGGGCGTGCCGAAGATGATCAGCATCGATTCGCGCGAGGTGCTCGAGGCGCTGCGCGAGCCGCTGGCCGGCATCGTCGCCGCGATCCGCCAGGCGCTGGAGCAGACCCCGCCGGAGCTGTGCGCGGATGTGGCCGAGCGCGGCATCGTGCTGACCGGCGGCGGCGCGCTGCTGCGCGACCTGGACCGGCTGATCAGCGAGGAGACCGGCCTGCACGTGCAGATCGCCGACGACCCGCTCACCTGCGTGGCCCGCGGCGGCGGCCGCGCGCTGGAACTGGTGGACATGCACGGCAACGACTTCTTCGCGCCGGAGTGACCCGGTGGCGGGCGGCGGCGCGGCCCGCGCCCGCCACCGCGCCGGCTTGCAACGCCGCACGCATGGGCCACAATGCCCGTCGGGCCCCGTTCCCGTGCGCGGCCCGCCTCCATTCCGCAGCAGCCAGCCGAACGCGATGATCGCGCCCATGCCGCGCTCCTTTCCCCGCCCGCGCGCCCGCGGCGGCTGAGCCGTGCCCTATCCCCCCGGTCCATCGGCGGCACGCGCCGGCGACGTGGTCGGCAGCCTGCGCCTGCTCGCCTACCTGGCGCTGGCGCTGGCGCTGGTGGTGCTCGACCATCGCGGCGGCTGGCTCTCCGGCCTGCGCGGCCAGGCGGAGATCCTGGTGCAGCCGCTGTGGGCCGTGGCCGGGCTGCCGGGGCGTGCGGTGCGCGGCCTGAGCGACAACGCCGGCACCCGCGCCCAGCTGGTCGCCGAGAACGCGCGGCTGCGCAACGAGCTGCTGCTGGCCAGCGCGCGGATGGCGCGGCTGCAGGTCTCGGCGCAGGAGAACGCGCGGCTGCGCGGCCTGCTCGGCGCGGTCGAGCGCGGCGGCCTGGACGTGCAGCTGGCGCCGGTGCTGGACATCGACCTGGATCCCTCGCGCCAGCGCCTGGTGCTCGACGCCGGCAGCCGCGACGGCGTGCGCGTCGGCCAGGCGGTGCTCGACGCCGGCGGCCTGGTGGGGCAGGTGATCGGGGTGATGCCGGGCTCGGCCACCGCGCTGCTGCTGACCGATCCCGACCATGCGGTGCCGGTGGCGGTGCTGCGCAGCGGCGTGCGCCTGGTCGCGTACGGCGACGGCCGCAGCGACCGCCTGCGGGTCACCAACATCCCGCTGTCGGCGGACGTGCGGGTCGGCGACCGGCTGGTG
The DNA here is from genome assembly GCA_046566095.1 of Gammaproteobacteria bacterium. Lineage (GTDB taxonomy): Bacteria > Pseudomonadota > Gammaproteobacteria > Xanthomonadales > Xanthomonadaceae > CAMPJU01. The sequence continues at coordinate 9,152 of JBKHXI010000177.1, forward strand.
ACCTCGGGCCTGGGCCGGCGCTTCCCCGCCGGCTTCCCGGTCGGCGAGGTGGTCTCGCTCGCGCCCGACCACAGCCGCGCCTTCCTGGTCGCGGAGGTGCGCCCGGCCGCACAGCTCGACCGCGGCCGCGACGTGCTGCTGCTGCGGCGGTTGCCGGACCTGGATCCGGCCGTGCCGCCGCCCGCGGACGCGGCCGGAGCGCCGGACGCCGCCGCGACGCCGGAGCCGGCGCCATGATCCGCAGCCACCGCCGCTGGGTGCTGCCGGCCAGCCTCGCGCTGGCGCTGCTGCTGGGACTGCTGCCGCTGCCGGACGCGCTGCAGCCGCTGCGCCCCTACTGGCTGGCGCTGGTGCTGGCCTACTGGGTGCTGGAAGCGCCGGACGAGGTCGGGCTCGGGTTCGCCTTCCTGGTCGGGCTGGTGGCGGACCTTGCCTTCGGCAGCCTGCTGGGCGAGCAGGCGCTGCGGCTGGTGGTGCTGGCCTTCATCCTGCAGCGTTTCCGCCCGCGCCTGCGCTTCTTCCCGCTCTCGCAGCAGGCGCTGGCGATCGGTGCGCTGCTGCTCAACGACCGGATCCTGTCCACCGCGTTGCACTGGCTGCTCGGCGCGCACGCGCTGGACTGGCGCTACTGGCTGGCGCCGCTGCTGGGCATGCTGCTGTGGGCGCCGGTCTACCTGCTGCTCGACGCCCTGCGCCTGCGCGCCTGGCGCGGCCGCTGACCGGCGATGCAGCGCCAGCGCCGCCGCCCCCTGAAGAACGCCGTCGCGGAGATCGAACAGTTCCGCAGGCGCGCGCTGCTGGCCTTCGTGCTGGTGCTGGCCGGGCTGGCGGGCCTGTCGGCCTGGTACTTCCGGCTGCAGGTGCTGCAGCACCGCGACTACGCCACCCGCTCGGAGGCCAACCGCATCCGGCTGCAGCCGGTGGTGCCCGGGCGCGGCCTGATCTACGACCGCAAGGGCCGGATCCTGGCCGACAACGTGCCCGCGTTCCGGCTCGAGGTGGTGGCGGAGCAGGCGGGCGATCCGGCGCGCTGGCTGCCGGCGCTGCGCGAGGTGGTGGCGATCGACGACGAGCAGGTGGCGCGCTTCCTGCAGGAACGGCGCGCGGTGCGCGGCTTCCGGCCGGTGACCCTGAAGCTGCGGGTCGAGCCGGAGGAGGCGGCGCGCTTCGCGGTCGACCGCTGGCGTTTCCCCGGGATCGAACTGGTCTCCTACCTCAACCGCCGCTACCCGCAGGCCGACCTGCTCGCGCACGTGGTCGGCTACGTAGCCCGCACCGACGAGGACGACCTGGCCCGGCTCGGCCCGGCCGGCCGCGCCTTCAGCCATTCCGGCAAGACCGGGCTGGAGCGCTTCTACGAGGACGCGCTGCGCGGGGCGCTGGGCCAGCAGCAGGTGGAGACCAACGTCGAGGGCCGGGCGCTCGGCACCCTGGGCCGGATCCCGGCCACGCCGGGCGCGGACCTGCGGCTCTCGCTCGACCTGGACCTGCAGCGCGCGATGGTCGCCGCCTTCGGCGGGGCCGAGGGCTCGGCGGTGGCGGTGGACCCTGCCACCGGCCGGATCCTGGCGATGGTCAGCCTGCCGTCCTACGACCCGAACCTGTTCGTCAACGGCATCTCGCACGCAGACTACCGCGCGCTGATGGACAACCCCTCGCGGCCGCTGTTCAACCGCAACGTGCTCGGCGGCGGGCCGCCGGGCTCGACCATCAAGCCGATGGTGGCGCTGGCCGGGCTCGACAGCGGCATGCGCCGCCCCTCCGACCGGGTGTTCTCCACCGGCGAGTTCTTCATCCCCGGCCAGCGCCGCGGCTACCGCGACGCGGCCCGCGGCGCCGGCTGGGTGGACCTGCGCGACTCGATCTCGCGCTCGGTCAACTACTACTACTACAAGCTCGCCTACGAGATGGGGATCGAGCGCTTCGCGCAGTACATGCGCCGCTACGGCTTCGGCGAGCGCAGCGGCATCGACATGGCCGGCGAGAACCCCGGCGTGGTGCCTTCGCCCGAGTACAAGCGCGGCATCGGCAGCGAACCCTGGTATCCCGGCGAGACCGTGATCGCCGGCATCGGCCAGGGCTACTGGATCGCCACCGCCCTGCAGCTGGCGCGCGCCACCGCCGCGATCGCCAACGGCGGCACCCTGCACGAGCTGCGCCTGGTCGAGGCGCGGCGCGACGGCTACCAGGCGCCGTGGACGCCGTTGCCGCCCGCGCCCACCCGCCGCATCACCGAATCGGCCGAACACCTGCGCGCGGTGCAGGAGGGCATGATCGACACCGTCCACGGCGCGCGCGGCACCGCCACCCGGATGGCGATCGGCGCGCCCTACCGGATGGCCGGCAAGACCGGCACCGCACAGCGCTCCAGCCGCCGCGGCGACCGCGGCGTGGACCCGCGCGACCTGCCCTACCACCTGCGCCATACCGCGCTGTTCGTCGGCTACGCGCCGGCGGAGAACCCGACGATCGCGGTGGCGATCGCGGTCGAGCACGGCGGTTACGGCGGCGCCGCGGCGGCGCCGATCGCGCGCAAGGTGTTCGACGCATGGCTGCTGGGGACCATGCCCGAGGGCGCGGAATCGCCGGAGGGCACCACCGGCCCGGTCGCGCCCGGCGCGGCGGAGAGCGACGACGCGCCCGACGCGCCCAGCGCGCGCGAAACGCCGACGGCACCCGAAACGCCGCCGGCCCCGCCCGCGGAGCCGCGCTGATGGGCGTGATCCTGCGCTGGCTGCTGGACCTGCTGCTGCGCCTGCTGCGCAGCATCGACCCCTGGCTGACGGCGGCGCTGCTCGCGCTGATGGCCATCGGCCTGGCGGTGCTGTACAGCGCCGGCGGCGACAGCACCGCCCTGGTCAAGGCGCAGGCTGCGCGTTTCGTCGTCGGGCTGGGCGCGCTGTGGCTGCTGTCGCGGCTCACCCCCGCCCAGCTGCGCAACTGGACCCCGCTGGCGTTCGGACTGTCGCTGGTGCCGCTGCTGCTGGTGCTGGCGATCGGCACCGGCGCGCACGGCGCGCACTGGATCGACCTGGGCGTGTTCTATTTCCAGCCGGCGGAACTGCTCAAGCTGACCCTGCCGATGATGGCCGCCTGGACCCTGGCGCGGCAGCCGCTGCCGCCGCGCTGGCCGCTGGTGCTGCTGACCGGCGCGATCATCGCCCTGCCGACCGGATTGATCCTGCTGCAGCCGGACTTCGGCACCGCGATGCTGGTCGCCGCCAGCGGCGGGTTCGCGCTGTACCTGGCGGGGCTGTCGTGGTGGTGGTTCGCGGCGGCCGCCGGCGCGGTCGCGGCGGCCGCGCCGGCGGCCTGGCTGTGGCTGCTGCAGCCCTACCAGAAGGACCGGATCCTGACTTTCCTGGACCCGGAGTCCGATCCGCTGGGCACCGGCTGGAACATCATCCAGTCCAAGATCGCGATCGGCTCGGGCGGCCTGGCCGGGCAGGGCTGGGGCCAGGGTTCGCAGTCGCACCTGAACTACATCCCCGAGCACACCACCGACTTCATCTTTGCGGTGCTGGCCGAGGAGTTCGGCTGGGTCGGTGTGACCGCGACCCTGCTGCTGTACTTGTTCGTGGTCGGCCGCTGCCTGTGGATCGCCAGCGAGGCGCGCGACGGCTACGCGCGGCTGCTGGCGGGTTCGCTCGGGCTGGCGCTGTTCGTGTACGTGCTGGTCAACGCCGGCATGGTCTCCGGCCTGCTGCCGGTGGTCGGGGTGCCGATGCCGCTGCTGAGCTACGGCGGCACCTACGCGGTGTCGCTGCTGGCCGGCATGGGGGTGGTGATGGCGGTGCGCGCGCACCGGCCGGTGCACATGCGCTGAGCCGCGCTAGCCTGAACGGAACGCGAACCGGGTGGGCCGCGGCGGGCGCCGGACCCTGCACGGCCGCATGCTACCCTCGGGCCGATGCGCACCCACGACCCACGCTCCGAGCCGTTTCCCGCCCGCGCGCCGGCGCTGGCCGCGCTGTGCGCGGCGCTGCTGGCCGGCTGCGTGTCGCAGGCCCCGCCCCCGCCGGCCCCGGGCCCGGCGGCGCCGTCCGCGCCCGCACCGCAGCCGCCGCCGGCGCCGCGTCCGCCGGCGCAGCCGACCTCGGACGTCGCCGACCTGGCGACCATGCGCGCGGCCTTCGTCCGCGACACCCAGGCCCGTTACGGCGTGCCCGCCGAGCGCATCGAACGGGTGCTGGACGCGGCGACGATGCGCGAAGGCATCGTCGCGGCGATGTCGCGCCCGGCCGAGCGCAAGGCCTGGCACGAATACCGCCCGATCTTCATCAGCGACGCCCGCATCGCCGGCGGCCGCGACTTCCTCGCCCGCCACCGCGCCTCGCTGTCGCGGGTCGAGGCCCGCTACGGCGTGCCCGCGGAGGTGATCGTCGCGATCATCGGGGTGGAGACCAGCTACGGCGGCAACATGGGCAGCCACGGCGTGGTCGATGCGCTGTACACCCTGGCCTTCGCCTACCCGCGCAGCGGCGACCCGACGCAGGCCGAGCGCGAGCGCCGCCGCGAGCTGTTCTTCCGCGACGAACTGGCACAGCTGTTCAAGCTCGCCGACGAGCAGGGCCTGGACATGCTCTCGCTCAAGGGCAGCTACGCCGGGGCCATGGGCTACGGCCAGTTCATGCCGTCGAGCTGGCGCGACTACGCGGTCGACGGCGACGGCGACGGCCGCATCGACCTGTTCGGCAACCTCGAGGACGTGTTCGCCTCGGTGGCCAACTACTTCGTCGAGAAGGGCGGCTGGCGCCGCGGCGGACCGGTGATGGTGCGCGCCCAGCGCGACCCGGGCGCGGCCGACTTCAACGCCGCCGACACCGACGACCCGTTCCTCAGCCAGGCCGAGCTGGCCGCGCGCGGCTGGCGCGCCGCCACCGCGGTGCCGCCGGACGCGCCGGCCACGGTGATCCGCCTGGAGGGCGCCGACGGCCCCGAGCACTGGATGATCTTCGACAATTTCCGCGCGATCACCCGCTACAACAACTCGCGCCTGTACGCGACCGCCGTCTGGCAGCTCGCGCAGGCGATCGCGGGGCGCCCGCCGGCATGATGCGGCTGGCACTGCCGGCGCTCGCGATCCTGCTGGCCGCCTGCAGCGCGGCGCCGAAGAAGCCGACCCCGCCGCCCGCCACCTCCAACGCGGCCCCGGCCGCGCAGCCCGCCGGGCCGCGCAAGCGCTCGCCCTATCCGCCGGCGCAGGAGGACCTGTCCAAGCGCGGCGACTACGTCGCCGGCGGCCTGTACGCGCCGCACATCCGCGACAGCGCGCCGGCCGAGCTGCCGCGGGTGGACCTGATCCCCGAGCCCGACGTGGTCGACGAACCGCGCTCGCGCTACGGCAACCGCTCGCCCTACACGGTGCTGGGCAGGTCCTATGCGGTGCTCGATTCGACCGAGGGCTTCGTCGAGCAGGGCCTGGCCTCGTTCTACGGCAACAAGTTCCACGGCCGCCGCACTTCGAACCTGGAGGTGTACGACATGTACGCCTTCACCGCCGCGCACAAGACCCTGCCGCTGCCCAGCTTCGCCAGGGTCACCAACCTGGAGAACGGGCGTTCGGTGATCGTGCGGGTCAACGACCGCGGGCCGTTCCACGAGGGCCGGGTGATCGACCTGAGCTGGGCGGCCGCGGTCAAGCTGGACCTGCACCGGGCCGGCACCGCCCGGGTCGAGGTGCGGGCGCTGCCGGCGCGGCCGGGCAGCTATGCCGCGCTGCAGGCGGAGCTGGCGCGCGAGGCCCGCGGCCCGGCGGCCGCGCCCAGTGCGCTCGACGCGCTGGTGGCGGGGCTGCCGGCGCAGCCCGCCGCCGCTGCGGCACCGGTGCAGTCCGCGGTCGCGGCGCCGGAGGCGGCAGGCGCGGGCGTCGTCGCGGCCGCGGTCGTTCCGGCGCCGGCCGCAGGCGGCGAGTACCGCTTCGACATGCAGCGCGACGGCCGGGTCATGACCGCCGATCAGTTCGATGCCTGGATGCGCGAACGCGGGGTCCGCGTCGCCACCGGGGTGGCCGGCCGGCCGGCGCCGAGGGAGGCGGTCGCCGCGTCCACGGCGGCGGCGCCGGTCGAGGCGCCGGACCGGCTGCCGCCGGTGGCGGCGCCGCCCGCCGCCGGGGTCGTGCTCCAGGTCGCCAGCTTCGCCGCCCGCGACAATGCCGAGCGCGCGCTGGCGCTGCTGCAGGGCGCGGGAATCGCCGGCGCGGGGCTGCACGACGGGGTCGCCGACGGCCGGCCGGTCTGGCGGCTGCGGATCGGGCCGGTCGACGGCGCGGCGGTCGCTGAACTCTCGACGCTGGTGGCGGGCCTGGGTTTCGGCCCCCCGCAGGTGGTGCGCGGCCGCTAGTGCGTGGTCCCGGAACAATCGTTCGGAGCGAGTCGTCCCGGCAAAGCAAGTCGTCCTGAGCGGAACGAGGGATCCGCTTCCAAGCAGATTCCTCGCCACGTCCGGAACGACGACGGAGGTGCGGTCGTCCCGGGAACGCGCGGGACAGCGCGGGCCAGGGCACCCGCCGCGCGCCTCGCCTACAATCCGTTCTTCCTTTTCCGGCCGCGGACGGCCGGATTTCCCGCCGCAGGATGTGCAACCGCCGGCGCGCCGCCGGCCGCAGGAGCTCCGATCCGATGCCGATCCACGCCCGCCGCCACCCGTTCGCCCGTGGCCTGGCCGCCGCGCTGGCCGCCTGTGCCGCCGCCCTCGTCGGCCTGGCGCTGGCGCAGACGCCCGCACCCGCGCCAGCGGCCGCCGCACCCGCGGCCGAGATGCCGGTGCCGCCGCCGCCGGCGATCGTCGGCGCGGCCTGGCTGCTGATGGACCACGCCACCGGCCGGGTGCTGGCCGGCGAGAACATCGACGTGCGCCGCGAGCCGGCCAGCCTGACCAAGGTCATGACCAGCTACGTGGTCGCCGCCGAGATGGCCGCCGGCAAGATCAAGCCCGACGA
>JBKHXI010000178.1:0-12115 GCA_046566095.1 Gammaproteobacteria bacterium
CGCCGCAGTGGTGGGGCAACCTGAACGTCGGTTCGCAGCATTTCGGCGACACCTCCGACTACCTGGCGCCGGGCGAGTCCTTCCGCGAGTTCAACCCCGGGCTGGGCGTGGAAGTGCAGTGGCAGCCGGCGCACGCGCTCGCCGCCGGCTACTTCCTCAATTCGCTGGACGAGGACTCGTTCTACGCGGTCTACCACTTCACCCCGATCCCGCTCGGGCGCTTCGTGCGGGTCGGCGCGTTCGGCGGCGTGGTCACCGGCTACCCGGGCTACAACGACGGCGGCCCGGGGCCGGCCGGCGGGCTGATCGGCAAGATCGAGGGCGAACGCTTCGGCGCCAACCTGATCCTGCTGCCGCCGCTGAAGAACGTCACCCCCAGCACCCTCGGCCTGCAGCTCAAGTACCGCTTCCGCTGAGGCGGCGCGGGATCGCGCCCAAGGGGCGCTACGGCGAGCGGCGGCTGCGCGCCCAGGCGCGGGCGGCGGCCAGCGGGAATCGCGCCCAGATCGTCGCCAGCACCGCCATGCGCAGCAGCGGGCCATGTCGCGGCGCCTCGAACTTCTCGAACCAGCGCCACAGGCCGCGGTGCTTGTGCCATTCGACGAACACCGGGCGCGAACGCGAGGACACGCCCCGCAGGTGCAACACCCGCACGTCGTTGGCCACCAGCACCCGCGCCCCGGCCGCGCGCGCGCGGCGGCACAGGTCCAAGTCCTCGGCATGCAGCCGGTAGCCCTCGTCGAAACCGCCGATGCGATCGAACAGCGCCCGCGGCAGCAGCATCAGCGCGCCCGAGACCGCGTCCACCGGCTGCAGCGCGCGGGCCTCGTCCGCCGCGACCGCCAGCCGGGTGGCGCGCGCCGGGCTGCGCAGCATCGCCGCGAAGTCCGGGTCGCGGCGGCGGGCGGCGGCGTCGCGCCTGCCCGCCTCGTCCACCAGGTCCGCGCCCAGCAGCGCCTCGCCGCCCAGCCCGGCGGCATGCGCGCGCAGCCGCGCCAGGTCGCCGGGGCCGACCAGGCAGTCCGGGTTGACGAAGGCCAGCCAGGGCGGTTCTGGCCCGAGCGCCGCCACGCCCTGGTTGCAGGCCGTCGCGAACCCCGGGTTGTCGGGGTTGGCGACGAAGCGCAGCCGCGGATCGGCGCTGGCATGGCGCTGCACCACCGCCATGGTCTCGTCGTCGGAACCGTTGTCGACCACCCGGATCGCGGCCACACCGGCGGCGGCGCGCAGCCGCGACAGGCAGTCGCCGATGCTGCGCGCGCTGCGATGGGTGACCACCACCACGCCCAGGTCCGCGGCCGGGCCGCCGCCGGGCGGCGCTGGCTGCCCGGTCCGGACCGCGCCGTCGACGCCGCCGCTCATGCCCGCTCCGCGGACGCGGCGGACGCGGCATCGGCGTCCTGCGCGGGCGCGGCGGCCGCCTCCGGCGGGCGCGGGCGGGCCGGGTCCGGGGCGGTCGCCGGGCCGGCATCCGCGGAGCCGGCGTCCGGTTCCGGGAACAGCTCCGCCTGCGGACCGGCCGCCTCGAGCGCGGCCAGCCGCGCGGACAGTTCCGCGCGCAGCGGCCGCAGCGGATCGTCCATCAGGAACCGCGCCAGCCGCGCGTGCCAGTCCGGCCAGCGCGCGGCCAGCAGGTCCAGGTCGCCCTCGCAGGCCACGCCCTCGCGGGTCCGGGCCACGAAGGCGGTGTCGCACAGCGCATTGCGCCAACCCAGCCCGGCCAGTCGCAGCGACAGGTCGATGAGCGCCGCGTACCAGGAGCCGCAGCTCTCGGTGTCCAGCCCGCCCGCCCGGTTGCGGGCGCTGCCGCGCAGCGCGACCGCATGCCCCACCGCCGCGGGCAGTTCCGGGTGTCGCGCGGGCATGGCCGCGGCGGCGCGGGCGATGGCGACCGGGTCCGGAGGCTCGAGGATCTCGCCGATCCGCGGCCAGGACGCGGCCTCGCCGGCATTGCTCCAGGGCGTGGCGGTGGCGATGGCCGCATCCCGCTCCAGGCAGGCGGCCAGCTGTTGCAGCCAGCCCGGGGTCGGCGCGGCGTCGGGCGCGAGCACCACCACGTCGGCATCGCCGCAGGCCCCCAGCGCCTCGTCCAGGTGCGCCGCCTCGCCCACCGCGCGCTGGCGGCGGGTGTGGTGCGCCTGCAGCCGGGTGCGCGCCAGCCAGCGCTCGACGATGGCCAGACCGCGCGGGCCGGCCTGGGCGTCGTCGGCCAGCCACACCCGGGTGCCGGCGGGGGTGGCGGCATCGAGCGCGGCCAGGCAGGCGTCGAGCGCGTCGTCATCGGGGCCCAGCGGCAGCAGCACCACCGGCAGCGCGTCCACGGCGGCGGGCGCGGCGGCCACGCCTCAGCGTTGCTTGGGCTGGGTCGTCACCCGCAGCGGTTCCATGGCGCGGAAGCGGCGGCCGTACTCGTCGGTGAGATTGCGCGCCTCCATCGGGTCGCGGATCACCCGCGGGGTCAGCAGCACGATCACCTCGCTGCGTTCGGTGCGCGAGGTCTGGGTGCCGAACAGGCCGCCGATCACCGGGATCCGGCTCAGGCCCGGCAGGCCGGAGGAGCCGCGGCTGATGCCGTCCTGGATCAGGCCGGCGAGCATCACCGTCTCGCCGCTCTGGATCGCGGCCTCGGTCTTGAGCCGGCGGGTGTTGATGCGCACGTTGCCGTTCGGGTCCGGGTCGCCGCCGGGCGAGCTGACCTCCTGGACGATGTCCAGGAACACCATGCCGTCGCGGGTCACCCGCGGGCGCACCTTGAGGATGGTGCCGGTGTCCAGGTACTGGACCTGGCTGATGGTGCCGTCGCCGCCGCCGCCGATCGGGTTGAACGAGACCGAGGAGATCGGGATCCGGCTGCCGACGTTGAAGGTCGCCTCGGCGTTGTTGCGGACCATCACCGACGGGGTCTGCAGCAGGCGCACGTCGGTGACCTGGTCCAGGGCGTTGATCACCGCCAGCGCGTTGCGGCCGAGGAAGGTCCAGGTCAGGCCGCCGCTGACCGAGCCGTCGCTGCCGACGCTGATGCCGCCGACGCTGCCGGCGATGTCGGTCCAGCCGTTGCGGTTGCGCGCCTGCTCGCGCAGGGTCGGGTCCGGGATCGCGTTCTCGAAGAACCAGTTGACGCCGTAGCGCAGGTCGCCGTTGAGCGCGACCTCGGCCACCTGGGCCTCGATGTGGACCTGCATCGGCATCACGTCCAGGCGCTCGACCACCTCGCGGATCGAGCGCCAGGCGCTGGGCGTGGCCCGCACCAGCAGGGTGTTGGTCTCCTCGACCGCGGACACGCCGACCCGGTCGCCGTCGACCTCCAGGGTCACCGTGCCGTCGCCGCCGCGGTTCTGGTTGAGTTGCAGGCTGCCCTGCCCCAGCCCGCCGGCGCCCGCGCCGCCGCCGACCGGGGCGCTGCTGTCGCGCCCGCCGACACCGCCGTCCTGGATGGTGGTCGATTCCAGCCCCGGCATCAGCGACGGCGCGCCGCCGGCGCCGCGGCCGCCACCGCTGCCGCCGAAGACCTCGGCCAGACGCTCGGCCAGGTCCAGCGCGCGCACGTACTTGAGCTCGTAGGAGAACAGCTGCGCGGCGCCACCGGCCCCGTCGATCCGGTCCAGCCACATCTGGATGTCGTCCAGGTAGTCCGGCTGCGGGGTGATCACCAGCACCGCGTTGGCGCCCTCCAGCGGCATGAACCGGAACATCCCGGCCACCGGCGAGGCGCTCTGCTCGCCGAACACTTTCTCCAGGTCCGCCACCACCTGGGTGGCCTTGCCCGAGCGCAGCGGGAACACGCCGACCGACATGCCGCTGAGCCAGTCGACGTCGAAGATCTCGATGGTGCGCAGGTAGTTCTGCAGCTCGGCGCGGGTGCCGGCGATGGTGATCAGGTTGCGCGCCGGATCGGTGGCCACGATCGCGTTGGGGCGGGCGTAGGGCTCGAGCACCTTCTTCATCTCCTCGGCGGAGATGTAGCGCAGCGGCACCACCCGCGACTCGAAGCCGCGCGCGGTGGCGGCCGGCGCGGTACTCGGGGCGACGCTGCCGGCCAGGGCCTGATCGGCCGGCACGATGTTGTAGCGGCCGTCGCTGTAGACCATGCGCGCGTTGTTCCAGCCCAGCACCATCTCCAGCAGGCTCAGCGCCTGGGCCGGGGTCACCGGCTGCGGGGTGGCCAGGGTCACCGTGCCCTGCACGCCCGGCGCGATCATGTAGTTCTGGCCGAGCATGTCGCCGAGGATCGCCTTGACCACGGCGTGCAGCGCCTCGCCCTCGAAGTTCAGGCGGACCGCGCCGCTGCTGCCGCCGATATCCGGGCGCGGCGCGGCGGCGGCGGAACGGTTGATCACCTGGCCGGTGCCGCGCCGGACCTGGGCGCGCGGTTCGCCGGCGGCCGGGTCCTCCAGCGCGACCGTTCGCACCTGGCCGTCGACGATGACCGTGGTGGTCGCGGCCGGTGCCGCCGCCGGGGTCCCCGCGACCGGCGCGCGCGTCACGTTGCCCTCGCGGGCGATCTCGGGGCCGGGCATCGTCGTGCAGGCGGACACGAAGGCGCCGAGTGCGAGCCCGGCCAGGCGGCCGCGCAGGCGGGCGGCGGCGGGCCGGGAAACGGTACGGGGGCTTGGCTTCATCGTCTGCACTCTAACGGGTCCGGGGCTCGGGCTGCGACGGCGGGTTGGCCTGCCCTTGCTGTTGCTGCGCCTCGCGCCGCAGCTGCGCGCGGCGCGCCTCGATCCGTCGCCGGATCGCCTCCATCTGGTCCTCGGGCGTGGCGACCGTCTCGGCCTGGCCGGCGGCCGCCGACGGCGGCGGCGCGGGCGCGACGATGCCGGCATCGGATCCGGCCACGGCCGGCCCCTGCGGACCGGGCCGCTCGGGCCCGGCGGACTCGACCGCGGCCGGCTCGCGCGCGGAGGTGCGGACCGCGGTCGGCGCCATGCCGCCGCTGCCGTCCCAGTTGCGCAGATCCAGCGCCCGGGTGCCGTCCGGACCCTCGAACACGGCGCTGCGCGGATGCAGCTCCACCAGCCGCCAGGCACCCAGGTCGCGCGGCGATTCGCCGACCCGGATCCGCTCCGGCTCGCCGCCGCCGGTGGGCTGCAGCACCGCCATCTGCAGCGAGGGGCCCAGCAGCACCCCGGTCAGCACGTATTCGAAGCTGCGCTGCTCGCCCGGTTGGTCGGGCTGCTGGAGCGAGAAGGGCTGCGGGCGCCGGTCGCTGGTGAACAGGGGGCGCTCGCCGACCTGGGCGTACTGCGCCAGCGGCCCCAGCGGCGGTTCGGCCGGCGGCGCCGGTCGCGGCAACGGCGCGGCGCCGGCGGCATCGTCCGGCAGCGGTGCGATCCGGCCGCCCATGCCGGCCAGCGCCAGCACCCAGGTGGCCAGCGCCCAGCCGGCCACGGTGGCCAACAGCCAGGTACGCGGGCCGGCGTCGTCAAGGCGCACCGGGCACCCCCGCGCCGGCCACCGCCGGGTTCAGGTAACCGGACAGCTCGAAGCTCACGTCCAGGCCGCCGTCGCCGCGGCCGCCGCCGAGGAACACCCGGTGCTGCGCGACCAGGTTGAGGTTGTCGACGAACAGGCGCGGGCTGCCGCTCTCGAGCGCATGCAGCACCGCCGCCAGCTCCGGGTTGCCGCACTGCAGGCGCACCTGCACCGTGACCCGGGGGTAGGCCTGGTCGCGGCGGGTGTCGGGCATCGGCGCGCGGTTGGTGATGGCGCAGGCGGCGTTGCCGGGGCTGGCCTGGGCGACCACGGTCTCCAGCACCTGCACCAGGCCGGCGGTGGCCAGCTCCGCCGAGCCCTCGGTCAGGAAGCCGGGGTTGCGGGCCTGCAGCGCCTGCGCCTCGGTCAGCGCCTCCTGCACCTGTGGGGCCTGCTGCAGCTGGGTGCGGATCCGCAGTTCACGCTCGCGCAGGGCCTCGATGCGCTGCTGCTCGGCCCGCATCGGCACGGTCCACCACGGATGCAGCAGCACCAGGTAGGCCAGCGCCAGCAGCGCCAGCAGCAGGCCCAGGGCCAGCCAGCGGTCGCGGTCAGCGGGCTGCGCCACCGGCGGCCTCCGTCGTGGGCGCGGCGGCCGGCGCGCGCCGGCCCAGTTCCGCGGTCAGGGTGAAGCGGTCGCGGCCGCTGCGCGGATCCGGCTGCAGCGCGCCGGTCAGGGCCGGGGCGCGCCACAGCTCCGCGCCTTCCAGGCGGCGCACCAGCGAGGACGCCTCCCCGCTCAGGCCGATGATCAGCAGCCGCTCGCCCTCGATCGAGACCTTCTCCAGGTAGGTGTTGTCGGGCAGCCGGCGCGCCAGTTCGTCGAGCACCGCGACCGCGGGCGGGCGTTCGGCGCGGGCGCGGTCGAGATAGGCCTGGCCCTCGACGATCGCCTGCAGCTGCTGGCGCTGCATGGCCACCCGCCGCGCCTGCTCGGCCTGCGGCGCCAGCGCCTGCTCGAAGGCGTCGGCGGCGTCGCGGCGGTTGTCCAGCAGCTGCCACAGGGCCGCGGCCAGCGCCACCAGCGCCACCGCACCCAGGGCCAGGTTCCAGCCGCGCCAGGGGTCGGCCACGCCGCGCCGCTCGCCGGCGGGCAGCAGGTTCACGCCCAGCGGCACGCCGTCCGCGCCGGCCACGTCGATCCCCGCCAGGGTCCGCGACAGCGCCCCCAGCGCCTGCCGGCGCGCGGCCAGCGCGGCCAGCGGCACCGCCACCAGTTCCACGTCGATCTGGCTGTCGCCGCGCCGCCCCAGCACGCGCGCGTCGAACGCCACCTGGTCGGCGGCGAACGGCGTCTGCCGGTCGATCTCGAAACGCAGCACTTCGTGCAGCCGGTCGCCGGCGGCCGCCGGCAGCACCAGGCGCCGCCGCAGCGCGCTGGCGGCAGGCAGCAGCAGCCAGCGCGGCAGGTCGGCCAGCGCCGGCGCCAGCACCGGCGCCAGCGGGTCGTCGTCGGCCGCGGCCACGTAGTCCAGCGCGGTTTCCGGCTGCGGTTCGGGCAGGGGCAGGCTGCCCAGGTCGCGCAGCTCGCCGTCGTCCTGCAGGCGCAGCTGCAACATGCGCGTGCCCGAGCCGTCGTCGGCCGCGGACAGGTCCGGCGCGAGCAGCAGGCGGCCGCGGTCCAGGCCGAACAGCGCACGCCAGCGCCGTGGCAGCCAGGCCGCGAGCGAACGGCCCCACCATGCGAGGAAGCCGCCCGTGCCCGGACCCAGCCGGGCACCGACCCGTCCCAGCCGGGCGCGCAGCGGCATGCTCACAAGGATGCTCCCTCCTCCCAATGCAAGGGCGTGTACACCGAACCCGGCACCGCGGTGCCGCCGGTGCGCACCACCGCCCGCAACAGCGAACGGCGCCCGTCGGCGAGCCGCGCACGGCTCTCGATACTATACGTGCCGCTGACGCTGGCCACGACCGGGCCGAAGCCCGGCAGCATCGGCGGCGGCATGCCCGAGGCCTGGTCCCAGCTTGCGCGCAGCGCCAGCACCTGCTGCGGGTCCAGGCCCATGGCCGCGAGCACCTGCGGGGAAGCGAACGCCGGGTCCGGGCGCATGCGGCCGCTGAACACGGTGACGTGCGGCGCCACCGCCGCATACAGCTCCGCGGTCATGCCCAGCACCTGGCGCAGCTCGGCCTTGCCTTCGAACGGCCCGTCCTTGGCGCCGTAGGGCAGGCCCGCCTCGGCGTACTGCGCGTCCTCGGCGCCGCCGGAGGGCTGGGTCAGGCTGTCGGTGTCGCGCCAGTCGACGATCGCCGCCGCCAGCTGCGCGGCCTGCTGCGGCTCAGCCCCGGCCACCTGCAGCAGGGCACCGAGCAGCACCGCGTCGGCCAGGTTCAGGTCGACCTTGCCGTTCTCGTCGACCATCACCACCTCCACTTCCGCGCCGTCGTACTCCCAGCGGTAGGTACGGCCGTCCGGCAACCACAGACGCGCGGGATCGGTCGCGGTGGCGCGGACCACCGCGTACTCCAGGCCGGCGCGCGCGGCTTGTCCGGCGACCACGCCCTGGAACAGGGTGCGGCCCTGCAGCCGTTCGATCTGCGCGATCAGGGCGAAGGCGCCGACCACGGCGGCCAGCATCGCCGCCAGCCACAGCACCAGCAGCAGCGCCGCGCCGCGCTCGCGGGCCCGGGACCGGTTCACCGCTTCAGCCCCGGGTCGGCGGCGGTGGCCGGGCCGGTGGACGCGCCCAGCGGCAGCGCCACCCGCAGGGTCGGCCAGTCCTCGCCGCGGCCGTCGCGGATCGCCACCTCGACCTGCAGCGGCAGCCGTTCGGGCGTAGGCCATTGCGCCTGCCATTCGCCCAGCCTGCCGTCGGCATCGAGCGCGCGGTAGCGGAAGCGCACCGACTGCAGGCCCTCGGCGAGCGGTTCCGGCGGCCGCTCGTCGCGCGGGTCGAGCGCCAGGGCGCCGTCCAGCGGCTGCTGCACGCGCAGCCCGAGCATCAGGCGCACACCCTCGTCGTCGGGTTCCACGAACAGATCGTGCACGTAGGGGCCGCCGTGGCCGAGGTAGTCCGGCAGGTCGGCGACGAAGCGCATCCGCGCCTGGTCGCCGACGAAGCGCACCGGCAGGCCGCTGCCGTCGTCGATCTCCAGGCCCTGGAAGCGGGCGGCGGCCAGCCGCGCGCGCAGGAAGCCGTCGACCGCGCGCATGCGCTCGCTGCGTTGCGCCAGCGCCTCGCCGCGCTGGACGGTCGCGGTCGCAGCGCGCAGGGTCGCGAACGCCAGCGCCAGCGCGGCGGCCAGCAGCACCGTGGCCAGCAGGATCTCGACCAGCGTGAAGCCGGACGTGCGCGCGCGCCTCATGGCAGCGGCACCTCGCCGGTCGGGTCCGGGCGCACCAGCCGCAGCGAGCGCAGCTGCAGGCGCTCGCCGGGGCCGTCGCCCCAGTGCATCGACAGTTCCAGTTCCTGCATCCGCGGCGCCGACAGGTCGGTCAGCGGGCCCGGCGCCGCCTCCGGATCCTGCCAGGGCGCGACCTGCAGCCGCCAGCGGTAGCGCCCGTCCTCGAACGTGCCCTCGCGCACGCCCGGCGCCAGCACTTCGCCGACCCCGACCTCCGCCAGCAGCGACTGCGCATGCATCGCCGCGCGCCCGGCATCGGCCGACCAGCGCACCTGGCGGCTGGCATTGGCCATGGTCCCGAGCAGCAGGGTCAGGGCCAGCGCCAGCAGCGCGAAGGCCACGATCACCTCGATCAGGGTGAAGCCGTGCGCTTTGGCGGCACTGCCGCCAGCACGGCTGAACGCCGCGCAGCTATGCTGCGTGGCCGGAACGAAGCCGGCCGCTTTGGCGGCACTGCCGCCTGGCCGGCTGAACGCCCCGCCGTCACGCGGCGGGACCGGAACGAAGCCGTGCGCGATGCGGCTCACCGCGCGGCCTCCGCCCGGCGCAGGCTGACTTCGCCGGTCAGCCAGGCCACGTCCACCTGCCAGGCCGCATCGTCCAGCGCCAGGCGGATGCGGCCGCCGCTGGCCGCCCCGTCCGGGAAGAACACGATCGCGCCCTCGCCCTCGCGCGGCTGCAGCTCGCGCGCGCCGGTGAACTCCACCGCCAGGCGCCCGGGGATCTCGCCGTCGCGACCGTTGGGCGCGGTCCAGGCGTGCGCGGCCGGATCGATGGTGAAGCGCTGCGGCTCGCCGGTGGAGATCGCGCGGGCCCGGGTGTAGCGCAGGTTCGCGGCGATCTCCTTGGCGCTCGAGCGCAGCTGCAGCCCGGCCATGCCGCCGCTGAAGGCCGCCGCCGCCAGCAGGCTCATGCCGGCGATCAGCGCCACCACCAGCAGCATCTCCAGCAGGCTCACGCCGCGCGCGGTGCGGATCATCGCGGCGGGCCCGTGCGGTTCACTCGTAGCGGATGTCGGCGTCGACGCTGCTGCCGCCCGGCTTGCCGTCCTTGCCCAGGCTCACCAGCTCGAACGGACCGGACTGGCCCGGCACCTGGTACTGGTACGGGTGGTTCCACGGATCGCGCAGCTCGGCCTCCTTGGCGTACGGGCCGAGCCAGCCGGGCGCGCCGGGGTCGGTCACCAGGGCCTCGAGCGAGGGCGGCAGGGAGCCGGTGTCCATCTCGTAGGACTGCACCTTCTGCGCCAGGGTCTGCACCTGCGACTTGGCCAGGTTGGCCTTGGCGCGGTCGGCGCCGCCGAGCACGCGCGAACCGACGAAAGCCAGCACCGCGCCGATCAGCACGATGACGATGATGATCTCGATCAGGCTCATGCCGCGCTGGGCGGCGCGGCCGGCACGGCGGACGGGGGAACGGCGATTGCGCATGGGCGGATCCTGGTGCGGGAGGGGAATGTTTACCTGAATTCTGCCGCGGATGTTCCGACCGCGGCGCCCCGGGTTCAGTTCCATGAGCGCGCCGGAGGCCTCGACCGCGGGCATCGCGCCCAAGGGGCGCTCCTACGGGTGCGGGGCACGGCTTCCCCGGGACCGGCGCAGGAGCGGGCCTTGCCCGCGATGGCCTGCCCCGCACCGCCCCGATCCGCGGGCATCGCGCCCAAGGGGCGCTCCTACGAGCGCAGGGCACGGCTTCCCCGGGACCGGCGTAGGAGCGGGCCTTGCCCGCGATGGCCTTCCCCGCACCGCCCCGATCCGCGGGCATCGCGCCCGAGGAGCGCTCCTGCGGATGCGGGGGTCACCCGATCGCGCCGGTGAGGTCGTAGAGGGGGGTCAGCACCGCCAGGATCACCACGCCCACCAGCGCCGCCAGCAGGATCGTCACCGCCGGCACCAGCGCCGCCAGCATCCGGTCCAGGGTGAGCGCGGTCTCGTGCTCGAAGGTGTCGGCGGTCTTGAGCAGCATCGCGTCGAGCGCGCCGGACTCCTCGCCGACCTGGATCATCTGCAGCGCCAGCCGCGGGAAGCGCTTGCCCCGCCCCAGCGCGGTGGACAGGGCGACGCCGTTCTTGACCTCCTCCGCGGCGGCCTCGACATCGGCGGCCAGGGTACGGTTGGCCATGACGTTGCGGCCGATGCCCAGCGCCGCCATCAGCGGCACGCCGTTGCGCACCAGGGTGCCGAGGGTACGCGCCAGCCGCGCGGTCTCGAGCCGGGCGATCAGCACCCCTGCGAACTCCTGCCGCAGCAGCCAGTCGTCCAGGCGCGCCCGGAACGCGGGCTCGCGGCGCTTGCGGTCCAGCCACCACAGCGCCAGCGCCGGCAACGCCACCAGCACGATCCACCAGTCGCGCACGAACAGGCCCAGCCCCAGCACGATGCGCGAGAACAGCGGCAGCTCCGCGTCCAGGCTCTCGTACATCACCGCGAACTGCGGCACCACGTAGCCGAGCAGGAACAGCATCGCGCCGCCGATCACCACCAGCAGGATCGCCGGATAGATCAGCGCGTTGACCACCCGGCCCTTGAGCGCGCGCGAACGCTCCAGGTAGTCGGCCAGCCGCGCCAGGGTCTCGTGCAGGCTGCCGCCGGCCTCGCCGGCGCGGACCATGTTGACGTACAGCCGCGAGAAGGTGCCGTGCTGGCGCTCGAGCGCGGCCGACAGCGAGGCGCCGCCGCGCACCGCGTCGCGCACGTCGGCGATGGTGCGGCGCGCGCCCTCGTCCTCCGGCAGCTCCAGCAGGATGGTCAGCGCGCGGTCGAGCGGCTGGCCGGCGCCGAGCAGGGTCGCCAGCTGCTGGGTGAACTGCACCAGCCGCGCGCCGGCGAACGGGTTGGGCCTGAACAGCGCGCGCCACGCGGATTCGCCGCCGCCCTCGCTGGCCAGCCGCGCCTCGATCGGCAGGTGGCCCTGCTCCTGCAGCCGGTGCGCGACCTCGACGTCGCTGGCGGCCTCCATCTGGCCGTCCAGCGCCTCGCCGCGGGTATTCAGCGCCTTGTAGCGGTACAGGGGCATGGCCTACTACTTGTCTGGTTGCGATGGCTTGCTGCTTGGCGTTCCGGCGCCGATCCACTTGTCGTTCCGTACAGATTGCTGTCGTTCCGAACGAAGTGAGGAACCTGCTTCCTGTGCCAACGAGAAAAAGCAGGTCCCTCGCTGCGCTCGGGACGACAGTGGCGGTGTCACGCGTCTTCGGTCACGCGCAGGACTTCCTCGATCGTGGTCACGCCCGCCAGCGCCTTGGCGATGCCGTCCTCGTACATGGTGCGCATGCCGTGCTGGCGGGCGAGCTGCTCGA
>JBKHXI010000179.1:0-3098 GCA_046566095.1 Gammaproteobacteria bacterium
GGGCGCTGGGGACGGATCAGTAGGTGCCGCGCAGGTCGGTCAGTTCGCTGGGGCGCGAGGCGAACCAGGCGGCGAGGTCGGCGATCTGCTGGTCGTCCAGGCCCTTGGCCTGCGCGGCCATCAGCGCGTTGCTGCGGTGGCCGTTGCGGTAGGCGACGAGCGCGTGGGCCAGGTAGTCGGCGTACTGGCCGCCGAGCTTGGGGTAGCTCTCGTCGATCGGCGCGTTGCCGTCGGCGCCGTGGCAGTCGATGCACGACTGGCCGGTGGCCGCGCCCTTGGCGTTGGCCAGGCGCTCGCCGGCGGCGATGCGTCCGGCCGGCATGCCGGCCGAGGAGGACTTGACCGGGACGTACTCGCCGTCGGCTGCGGCATCGTCCGGCGCGCCGCCGCAGGCGGCCAGGGCCAGCGCGAGCGCGGCGGCGAGGGCGGGGCGGATCGGGGTGCGGATCGGCATGGGGCGGCGGCTCACGGCTGGAGGCTGGACAGGAACGCGGCGATGTCGGCGATGTCGGCGTCGGAGAAGCTCTGCGCCTGCGCCTGCATGGTCGGGTGGCTGCGGTCGCCGGCCTTGTATTCCTGCAGCGCGTTCACCAGGTACTGCCGCGGCTGGCCGCCGATCTTGGGCACGTGGAAATGCGGATAGGCGTTCCTGTAGCCGGGGATGCCGTGGCAGCCCTGGCAGGTGTAGGCGAGCTGGCGGCCGCGCTCGATCGCGGCGGCGTCGCCGCCGGACCGCGCCGCGGGCGCGGCCGGCTCCGGCGCGGCAGCGTCCTGCCGGGCGAAGGCAGTTGCCGCAGCCGCCGCGAGGGCGAGGCTGGCGGCGATCGTCAACGGTCGCATCATCGGGAGTATCCGCTCGTCTCTGGCAATGGGAAGGGCAATGGGGGATGCTGCGGCGTGCGCGCCCGGGGCCGGGCCCGCATCGCGTCCGTGCCGCCCGGTGCGGCGTGCGCGGGGCGCAATCGCGCCAGTATAGCCAAGCGCGCGCCCGCGACGAAGCCGTCGGCGCTCCGGCCGCGCGGCGTGCGCTGCGTCTTCGGTCACCGTGACCTTCGGCCGTGGCGGATTCCGGGACGGGTGATATACCTGCATACAACACTAATCCAAGCCCGGAAACTCCCCGCATGCCCGCCATTCCCGCCGGTGTCTTCGGCTGCGCGCGCCGTAGCGTCCTGCTGACCGCCTGCATGCTGTTGCTGGTCGCCTGCAACCGGGGCGGGGACGGGCCCGGCGATGCGAAGGAGGGCGCGCAGGCCGAGGCAGTCGCGGTCGAGGTAGCGGTGGCCGGGCGTCGCCCGATCGCCGCCAGCTACTCCGGCACGGCGCCGCTGGAGCCGCGCGCCGAGGCCATGGTGGTGGCCAAGACCTCGGGCGTGGCGCTGCGGGTGGAGGCGGAAGTCGGCGATGCGGTGCGCGCGGGCCAGGTGCTGGCGCGGCTCGACGGCGCGCACGCATCGCTGCGCGCCGCGCAGGCCGCCGCGCAGATGCGCAAGCTCGAGAGCAACTACGCCCGTTCGCGGCAGCTCGCCGAACAGCAGCTGGTCAGCGCCAGCGACAACGAACAGCTGCGCTACGACCTGGAGAACGCGCGCGCGGCCAACCGGCTGGCCAACCTGGAGCTGTCCTGGACCACGGTGACCGCGCCGATCTCCGGCGTGGTCGCCGAGCGCATGATCAAGCCGGGCAACTTCGTCCAGGCCAACACCCCGATCTTCCGGATCGTGGACGACTCGCGGCTGGAGGCCACGCTCAACGTGCCCGAGCGCGAGCTGGCCACGCTCGAGGCCGGGCTGCCGGTACGCCTGCAGGTGGACGCGCTGCCCGGGCGCGCTTTCCAAGGGCGTATCGACCGGATCTCGCCGGTGGTCGACGCCGGCAGCGGCACCTTCCGCGTGGTCGCCGCGTTCGAAGGCGGCGGCATCCTCCGGCCCGGCATGTTCGGGCGGGTGGCGATCGACTACGACCAGCGCACCGACGCGCTGACCGTGCCGCGCAGCGCGCTGCTGGAGGACGAGGGCGAGCCGGCGGTGTTCGTGGTGCGCGGGCAGACCGCGCACCGCGTGCCGGTCGAGCTCGGGTACCAGGACGGGCAGTGGGCCGAGGTCCGCGCCGGGCTGTCCGAGGGCGACCGCGTGGTCACCGCGGGCAAGGTCACGCTGCGCGAAGGCAGCGCCGTGCAGGTGATCGGCGGCGGCGCGGCCCGGGCGGAGGTCGCCGCGAACGGCGGCGGCACCGACGGCAACTGACCCGGCACCCCACGGAGCGCGGCCCATGCACGATCCCATCCAGCCCGGCAGGGCGCAGGACGCCGGCGCGCCGGCGCAGGCCGGAGGCGGCGGCCTGGTCGGGTTCGCGACCCGGCGCCGGGTCACCGTCGCCATGGTCACCCTGACCTTCGTCCTGTTCGGGCTGATCGCGCTGCGCGACCTCAAGGTCAACCTGCTCCCCGACCTGAGCTATCCCACGCTGACGGTCCGCACCGTCTACACCGGCGCGGCGCCTGCCGAGATCGAGACCCTGGTCTCGCAGCCGGTGGAGGAGGCGGTCGGGGTGGTCAAGAACCTGCGCCGGCTGCGCTCGGTCTCGCGCACCGGGCAGAGCGACGTGGTGCTGCAGTTCGCCTGGGGCACCGACATGGACCAGGCCGGCCTGGAGGTGCGCGACAAGCTCGAGGTGCTGCGCCTGCCGCTGGAGGCGCAGCCGCCGGTGCTGCTGCGCTTCGACCCCAGCACCGAGCCGATCATGCGTCTGGCGCTGTCCGCCGGCGCCGGCGACGGAGCTTCCGCGCTGCGCGCGCTGAACCTGCTGCGGCGCCACGCCGACGACGAGCTGAAGAAGAAGCTGGAACCGGTGGCGGGCGTGGCCGCGGTCAAGGTGTCCGGCGGGCTGGAGGACGAGATCCAGGTCGACATCGACCAGCAGCGCCTGGCGCAGCTGGGCATACCGGTCGGCACCGTGGTCTCGCGGCTGCAGCAGGAGAACGTGAACATCTCCGGCGGCCGCCTCGAGGAGGGCAGCCAGCGCTACCTGGTGCGCACCGTCAACCAGTTCGCCGATGTCGCCGAGATCCGCGACCTGTTCATCGCCAATGCCGGCGC
>JBKHXI010000180.1:0-5593 GCA_046566095.1 Gammaproteobacteria bacterium
GCGCGGCGGCTCATTTCTTGATCAGGAAATCCTCGGGCTTCTTGCCCTTGGCCACTTCGGCGGCCATCCAGCGCGGCTGGCGGCCGCGGCCGGTCCAGGTTTCCGAAGGCTTGGCCGGGTTGCGGTATTTCGGCGGCACCTTGCCGAGCTTGCGGCCCTTGGTCTTGGAGGCGGCCTTGCGCGGCTTGCGGGCCGCGCTGGCGCTGCGGGTACGGGCGGCGCCGCCGGCGCCGAACAGTTCCTCGATGGTGTAGCCCTCGGCCTTGGCCAGGGCGGCGACCTTGCGGCGCACGGTGCCGGCCGGCTTGCGCTTGGCCAGGGCGGTCTTGCGCTTCCTGGCCTTGGTGATCAGGGCGTCGAGTTCCTTCTGCGACAGGGTATTGAGTTCGATGCTCATGCAGCCTCCGGGACGGGGACAAAGGTTGGTCGGGGAACAGGGGGGTTTCGATCGGGAACGGCCGAGACGCGAAACCCGGAATATCCGGATTTCGAACGGCCCGCGCCGATCATAATCGCTGAATATCGCGAATACAAACTCCCGACACGGGGAATACGAGACGCGCCGGCGGACGGCTCGCTTTTTCAATGCGGCTCGGCTTTGCGGTTCCGGGTTCCTGGCTCCTGGTTCCGGGCTTCGGACGGGCGGCGTCCGGCGGGCAGGGGATTGCTCCGCCCGCGGTATCACCATCCATGGCGTTTAGGCGGGCGCGAACATCCATGTTCGCTGCTCCGCAATCCCCAGCCCGCCGAACGCCGCATCCTGACTTCAAGATCGGGGCTTCGGTAACCGATCGAAGCGGCGACCTGCCGGTTCCCGCGAGCTGCGGACTGGTGGCCGGTGTTCGCGACAAGCGCGCCAGGGATGGCGCGCGCCCGAGTCAGGGCACGATGCCCTGACCGAGGGAAAAGCGAATTCCGGCCAGCAGGCGGCAGCGACCCTCCGCAAGCCCGCGGCTCTTGCCCAGGCAAAACCTACAGCGCGGACGCCTCCACGGCACAGCCGCGCGTCCGGGCAAACGCCCGGCACCGATGCTCTGGGCCGGGCCGCCGCCTGGGGGAGTTCCGGCCGGGGGGAAAGCGAATACCTGCCCCGGGCCGCAACCGAAGAATCGGCCGTCAGCCGCGGGCGAGACCGAGGCGCTCGAAGAGCGCGGCGCGGTCGAGGTTTTCGGCGGATTCGGCGGCGCGGGCGCGGTATTCGAACGTGCCGGCGGCCAGGCCGCGCTCGGAGACCACCACCCGGTGCGGGATTCCGATCAACTCGATGTCGGCGAACATCGCCCCCGGGCGCAGGCCCCGGTCGTCGAGCACGGTTTCGATCCCCGCATCGTTCAATTCCCGGTACAGAGCCTGCGCCGCTTCGGACACCCCGGCATTGCCCTTGGGATTGATCACGCACACCGCCACCCGCCACGGCGCCATCGCCTCCGGCCAGCGGATCCCGGCCTCGTCGAAATTCTGCTCGATCGCCGCGGCCACGATCCGCGACACCCCGATCCCGTAGCAGCCCATGGTCGGAATGGCGGCCTTGCCGGATTCGTCGAGCACCGTCAGCCCCATCGCCTCGGCATAGCGGCGGCCGAGCTGGAACACATGGCCCACCTCGATGCCGCGGGCGATGGCGAGCGTGCCCGCGCCATCGGGCGAGGGATCCCCGGCGACCACGTTGCGGATGTCGGCGGTTTCCGGCTCCGGCAGGTCGCGGCCCCAGTTCACGCCGACCAGGTGGAATCCCGGCCGGTTGGCGCCGACCACGAAATCGGCCAGCGCCGCCACCGCGCGGTCGGCGATCACCCGCACCGGGCGCGCCGGATTCACCGGCCCGAGGAAACCGGGCTCGCTGCCGAGATGCGCGGTGATCTCGTCCTCGGTGGCGAGCCGGTAATCGGCCAGGCCCGGCAGCTTGGCCAGTTTCAGTTCGTTGACCGCGTGGTCGCCGCGCACCAGCGCCAGCACGAAGGTTTCCGCCCCGGCCGGGTCGCGCGCGACCAGCGCGATCGAGCGGGCGGTGCGCGCGAGCGGAATGCCGAGCAGCCCGGCCACCGCCTCGCAGGTTTTCTGGACCGGGGTTTCCACCTCGCGCATGGCCTCGGCCGGCGCCGGCCGTGCGCCGGGCGCCACCGCCTCGGCCAGTTCGACGTTGGCGGCATAGTCCGAATCCGCGCAGAACGCGATCGCGTCCTCGCCCGAATCGGCCAGCACGTGGAACTCGTGCGAGGTGCTGCCGCCGATCGCGCCGCTGTCGGCCTGCACCGCGCGGAACGCCAGGCCCAGCCGGCTGAAGATCCGCGAATAGGCCTCGACCATGTTGCGGTATTCGCGCCCCAGGTCCTCGTCGGTGAGGTGGAAGGAATAGGCGTCCTTCATCAGGAACTCGCGCGCGCGCATCACCCCGAAGCGCGGCCGGATCTCGTCGCGGAACTTGGTCTGGATCTGGAAGAAGTTCACCGGCAGTTGCCGGTAGGACTGCAGCTCGTGGCGGGCGAAGTCGGTGATCACTTCCTCGTGGGTCGGGCCGAAGCAGTACCAGGATTCCTTGCGGTCCTGGATCTTCAGCAGCTGACCGCCGAACTTCTCCCAGCGCCCGGTTTCCTCCCACAGCTCGCGGGGCTGCACTGCCGGCATCAGCAGTTCGATCGCGCCGGCCGCGACCATTTCCTCGCGCACCACCTGTTCGACCTTGCGCAATACCCGCAGCCCCAGCGGCGACCAGGTGTACAGGCCGGCGGCGAGCTTGCGGATCATGCCGGCCTTGAGCATCAGCCGGTGGCTGGCGACCTCGGCCTCGGCGGGGGTTTCCTTGCTGGTGGACAGGTGGAACTGCGACAGGCGCATCGGCGGGATTCGCGGGCGGAAAGCGGCCATTCTGCCGCGTGCGCGCGGCCGGCGCGACGGTGGGCTGGCGATCGCCCCCACGGGGCGCTCCTACGGGCATGCGCGGATTTCGCCGCACCGGCCGGGCATCGCCAGATCGACCCGGGCAACGCCGCACCGGCCCGGGCAACGCTGCCATGGCCCGGGCACCGCTGCCTCTTCGTAGGAGCGGGCCTTGCCCGCGATGGCGGTCGCGGTGTGGCTGGATGTCGCGGGATCGCGCCCAAGGGGCGCTCCTACGGGCATGCGCGGATTTCGCCGCACGGGCCGGGCATCGCCAGATCGACCCGGGCAACGCCGCACCGGCTCGGGCACCGTTGCCTCTTCGTAGGAGCGGGCCTTGCCCGCGATGGCGGTCGCGGTGTGGCTGGATGTCGCGGGATCGCGCCCAAGGGGCGCTCCTACGGGGGCAGGCGCATCCCTGCCTGCGGCTGGGGCGCGGGCTCAGCGGTCGCCGCGGACTTCGATGCCGTCGCGCGGCGCCAGGTCGACGGTCTCGTAGGGGCGGTCCGGCGGCGGCTCGGCGGTCACCTGCAGCACGCCGGCCGCGTCGCGCCAGCGGTACAGCTTCGGCTGCGCGTCCCGGGCGTCGGCCACGGCAGCCTCTTCCGCGCGCTCGCGGCGTTCGTGCCGGGCCTCGGGCGAGGGCCGCGCCAGCCACCAGGCCAGGCCGATTCCCAGCGCAAGGCCCGCGACGATCGCCCAGCCCGCACGCATCTCAGGGCGCGGTCGGCGGGGCCGCGGCGTCGGGGCAGCGGGCGGCGATCGCGCGCTGGGCCAGGTTCACCTGCTCGGCGCGTTCGGCGTCGGTCAGGGGCGCGTCGGGCTGGCCGTCGCCGTCGGCGTCCAGGCCGACGACCTCTCCCGATTGCAGCCGCTGCAGGTTCAGGCGCGCCTGGGTGCAGACGTCGGCATTAGCGGCCGGCACCGCGGCGGGCTCGGCCACCGGGGCGATGGTGGCCGGGTCGCGGCTGGAGATCTCCCGGTCGCGATAGGCGCCGCGCGGTGGCGGTTCATCGGAATAGTGGGTGACGCCGTTGGCGTCCTTCCACTGGTAGACCTTGCCGGCGGCGGCGGGCAGGGCGAGCGCGGCGAGGGCCGCCGCCAGCAGGAGCCGGGTGCACGGATGCGGCGTCATGGGAGCGCTCCGGTCGGGGGCCGAGGCCCGATTGCAGCACCGCGCCGCGCCGCCCGCAAGCGCGGCAGCCGCTACACTGCCGCCATGGATGCCGACGACCGTCCCCGCCCGCGCTCGCGGGCCATCTACCTGCTGCCGAACCTGTTCACCACCGGCGGCCTGTTCGCCGGCTTCTACGCGATCATCGCCGCCTCGCAGGGCCGGTTCGGGATCGCCTGCGTGGCGGTGCTGGTCGCCGGCCTGCTCGACGGCATCGACGGGCGGGTGGCGCGGCTGACCAACACCCAGAGCGAGTTCGGCGTGCAGTACGACTCGCTGGCCGACCTGGTCAGCTTCGGCCTGGCGCCGGCGCTGGTGATGTACCACTGGGCGCTGGGTTCGATGCGGCTGGACGGCGCGGTGCCGGGCAAGATCGGCTGGATCGCGGCCTTCCTGTACGTGGCCTGCGCCGCGTTGCGGCTGGCGCGCTTCAACAGCCAGGTCGGCCAGGTCGACAAGCGCTGGTTCATCGGCCTGGCCAGCCCCGCGGCGGCGGGATTGATGGTGACCTTCGTCTGGGCCTTCCACGACTTCGCGTTCCGCGGCATGGACCTGCGCTACGTGGCGCTGGCGGTGACTGTGGTCGCGGCGCTGCTGATGGTCAGCCGCTGGCGCTGGTTCAGCTTCAAGGGCGGCGGCGCAGCCTCGGACCGGGTGCCGTTCTTCGTGCTGGTGCTGGCGGTCGCGACGCTGGTGGCGATCGCGATCGATCCGCCGACGGTGCTGTTCGCGATCGCGCTGGCGTACGCGCTGTCCGGGCCGGTGCAGGCGCTGGCGCGCCGCTGGCGCGGCGGCCGCGTGAGCGGGACCGGATGAGCGCGGTGTGGTCGCCGCGACAGCGCGAGTGGCTGGCGGCGCTGGGCCACGAACCGCTGGTGCGCGCGCCGCCGCCGGCGCCGGTGCTGCCGGACGATCCGCTGCTGCACGCGCTGCTGGCGGCGGCCGGTTGCGGCCCGGGCTCGCCGCGCCTGCGCGAGGTGCTGGCGGCGCTGCCGCCGACCGCCGCGCTGCGCGGCGACCCCGTGGCCAAGCGCGCGCTGTGGCCGCGGCTGCGTGCGCTGCGGCGGGGCGGGCCATGAGCGCGGTCGCCGTCGACCGGCCGCCGCAGCCGCAGGCGGGGCCCGGCGGCGCCCTGCGCCCGATGCAGGCGGCCGACCTGGACGCGGTGCTCGCGCTCGAACTGCGCGCCTATCCCTTCCCCTGGACCCGCGGGATCTTCGAGGACTGCCTGCGCGCGGGCTATCCGGCCTGGGTGCTGCACGAGGGCGCGGCGATCCTGGGCTATGCGGTGCTGAGCGTGGCGGCGGGCGAGGGCCACATCCTCAACGTCTGCGTGGACCCGGCGCTGCAGCGCCGCGGCCATGGCCGGCGGCTGCTGCGGGCGCTGCTGCACCTGGCCCGCGGGCGCGGCGCGCAGCGGCTGTTCCTGGAGGTGCGCCCGTCCAACCCGGGGGCGATCGCGCTGTACGAAAGCGAGGGCTTCAACGAGATCGGCCGCCGGCCGCGCTACTACCCCGCGCACGACGGCCGCGAGGATGCGAT
>JBKHXI010000181.1:0-2834 GCA_046566095.1 Gammaproteobacteria bacterium
TGTGCAAGTCGCTGCAGCACCGCGTGGCCGCCGACGCGCAGGCCGCCAAGATCCTCGGGCAACGCACGGGGGCGGCGAACGACTCCGGCAGCGGCGAAGCGAAGGTCGAGGCCTGAGTCCGGGCGGCTGTTCCGGTCCTTCGCCGAGCCTCCGAGCACGCGCAGGGCCCGCTCCTACGGTCCATCGCGCGCTGGCGTTCGTAGGAGCGCCCCTTGGGCGCGACCCATCGCCCCGGCCCGCCCGGCCGACCGCGAATCTCGCCTGGTGCGATGCCCCCGGTTTACAGTGCCGGCAGTCCACCCGACCGGCGCCATGGCCACCGCGACCAAGACCAGCAAGGCGAAAGCCCGCACCGCCTACGTCTGCAGCCAGTGTGGCGCCGACCACGGCCAGTGGCAGGGCCAGTGCGGCGAATGCGGCGCCTGGGACAGCCTGGGCCGGTTCGTGGTGGAACCGGCGGCCTCGCGCCGGGTGCAGGTGCCGGTGCCGGCCGGCTGGGCCGGCGGCGTCGACGGCCCGGCGGTGGTGCCGCTGGCGCAGGTGCAAAGCGGCGCCCAGGCGCGGGTGTCGACCGGCATCGGCGAGCTGGACCGGGTGCTGGGCGGCGGCCTGGTCGAGGGCGCGGTGGTGCTGGTCGGCGGCGACCCGGGCATCGGCAAGTCGACCCTGCTGCTGCAGGCTGCCGCGCGCATGGGAAGCACCCTGCCGGGGCTGTACGTCACCGGCGAGGAATCGCTGGCCCAGGTCGCCGGACGCGCCGTGCGGCTCGGCCTGCCGCTGGAAGGCGTGTCGGCGCTGGCCGAGACCGGCGTCGAGCGGATCCTCGCCCACGCGGCAGAACACCGTCCGAAGCTCATCGTCGCCGACTCCATCCAGACCCTGTGGACCGAAACCCTCGCCGCCGCGCCCGGCTCGGTGGGCCAGGTGCGCGAGTCGGCGGCGCGGCTGGTGCGCTACGCCAAGGAAACCGGCACCGCCGTGTTCCTGGTCGGCCACGTCACCAAGGAGGGCGGCATCGCCGGCCCGCGCGTGCTCGAGCACATGGTCGACGCGGTGCTGTACTTCGAGGGCGAGAGCGGCAGCCGCTACCGGGTGCTGCGCGCGTTCAAGAACCGCTTCGGCGCGGTCAACGAGCTGGGCGTGTTCGCGATGGGCGAGAGCGGCCTCAAGGAGGTGCCGAACCCTTCGGCGATCTTCCTGTCCGGCGGCAGCCTGCGCCAACCGGGCAGCTGCGTGACGGTGACCCGTGAGGGCACCCGGCCGCTGCTGGTGGAGGTGCAGGCGCTGGTCGACGCCTCGCCGCTGTCCAACCCGCGCCGCGTGGCGGTCGGCCTGGAGGGCAACCGCCTGGCGATGCTGCTCGCGGTGCTGCACCGGCACGGCGGCGTTGCCACCGGCGACCAGGACGTGTTCGTCAACGTGGTCGGCGGCATGCGCCTGCAGGAGACCGCGGCCGACCTGCCGGTGCTGCTGGCGGTGCTGTCGAGCCTGCGCGACCGGCCGCTGGCGGACAAGACCCTCGCCTTCGGCGAGGTCGGCCTGTCCGGCGAGATCCGCCCGGTGCCCAACGGCGAGGAGCGCCTGAAGGAAGCGGCCACCCACGGCTTCCGCCGGGCGATCGTGCCCAGGGCCAATGCGCCCAAGGCCGGCCGCATCCGCGACCTGGAGATCGTGGCGGTGCAGCGGTTGTCGGAGGCGCTGGAGGCGGCCGGATAAAGCCTCGTCGCCCGCCAGCGGCGGAACCGCACCGGATCGTATTCCCGAGCGATCCGCCTTGCGTAGGAGCGCCCCTTGGGCGCGATCCCGCGACCGTCGGGTTGGCGGCGCAGGCCATCGCGGGCAAGGCCCGCTCCTACGGCCCATGGAGCCGAGCGGTCCGCATCGCGTAGGAGCGCCCCTTGGGCGCGATCCCGCCGCCGCCGGGTTCGCGGCGCAGGCCATCGCGGTGCCCGGGGTTCTCAGGCCCGGCCGAGCACCAGCTCCAGCACGAACTTGCTGCCGAAGAAGGCCAGGCCGAGCAGCGCCATCGCCGCCAGCGTCCAGCCGACC
The DNA here is from genome assembly GCA_046566095.1 of Gammaproteobacteria bacterium. Classification (GTDB taxonomy): domain Bacteria; phylum Pseudomonadota; class Gammaproteobacteria; order Xanthomonadales; family Xanthomonadaceae; genus CAMPJU01. The sequence continues at coordinate 2,050 of JBKHXI010000181.1, forward strand.
GCCACCGCGCCGCGCCAGCCCAGCCGCCAGCGCCCCGCCAGCAGCGCCCCGAAGGCCAGCCAGGACAGCACGCTGAACACGGTCTTGTGCGCCAGGTGCTGGGCCAGCATGTCCTCCACGAACACCACGCCGGTGAGCAGGGTCGCGGACAGCAGGACGAATCCGGCGCCGATGCTGCGGAACAACAGGGATTCGAGTTCCACCAGCGGCGGCAGCGCCCGCATCCAGGGCTGCAGTGCGCGCCTGCGCAGGGCCCGTTCCTGCATCCAGAGCAGCAGCGCCAGCAAGGCGGCGATCGCCAGGGTCGCGTAGGCGAGCAGGGCGGTCCAGGCGTGCAGCTGCAGCGGCCATGCCATCGCCGGGCTGGGCTGGTAGGCGACGGCGGCGTCGGCGGCCAGCATCGCCGCGGCGATGGGGAACACGATCACGCCCAGCGCGGCCATCCGCCCCGTCGCCCCGTACAGCGCGGTCAGCGCCGCCATGCCCAGGCCAACCAGGGACAGCGCCGCGAAGAAGTGCAGGTCGGCGACGCCGGCGGCCTGCCATTCGCGCAGGTGCCAGGCCGCGTGCAGGACGACGCCGGCCAGCGCCGGCAGCAGCCACGACGCGCCGGGACGGCTGCCGCGGGCGACGGCGCGCACCAGCAGGGCGGCCGCGGCGAGGTAGGCGAGGACCGCGATGAGAACGATTGTCATCGCGCGAGTGTGGCACAAGCCGCGCCCCGATCCACGCCCCGCCTGGACAACCGTGTCGTCCCGAGCGCAGCGAGGGACCTGCTTCCTCAC
>JBKHXI010000182.1:0-6162 GCA_046566095.1 Gammaproteobacteria bacterium
GCCAGCAGCCGGTACTTGAGCGCGGCGTAGCGCATGTGCAGGCGGTGGAAGCGCCAGCCGCCGCGGCCGTCGACCAGGCCGCCGCGCAGCACCAGGTTCTTGAGGAAGTAGGCGGCCGCGGCCAGCGCGCCGCGCCCGCGCCAGGCGCGGCGGCCGCGCGCGCGCTGTTCGGCGGCCCACAGCCGCGCATAGCCTTCCAGCTTGCGCCAGTACTCGGCTTCGCTGCGCGCGGTGTCGTGTTCCATCGCGATGTCGCTGGTCGCCACCCGCGCGCCGGCCGTGTCGAGGTATTCGTGCACCGCGCGCGGCGCGTGCCGGAAGCCGGCGCGGAACAGCCGCTCGACCGGCTCGCGGGCGAAGCTGCCGGCGCGCAGCCGGTGGCCGAGGAAGTGGGTGCGGCGCAGCAGCCGCCAGACGTCGGCCGACTCGACCCGGCCGCCGGCGAACAGCGCGCGCAGGGCCGCCAGCGCCGGCGGCTCCAGCCATTCGTCCGCGTCCAGCAGCAGCACCCAGGGCTGGGACGCCTGGTCGATCGCGGCGTTCTTCTGCGCGGCGTAGCCCAGCCAGTCCTGGTGCAGCACCCGCGCGCCGGCGGCGCGCGCCAGCGCCACGGTGTCGTCGTCCGAACCCGAGTCCAGCACCACGACCTCGGCGCAGACCCGGGCCAGGCAGCGCACGCAGCGCCCGATCCGGTCGGCCTCGTTGCGCGCCACCACCACCCCGCTCAGCGGCAGCGGCGCGGCTGCCGGGTCGCGCGCGCTCACCATCGCAGCGGCCGCCGCGCCAGCTCGCGGCCCAGCTGCGCGTGCAGCGCGCGCGCCTGCGCCAGCGGCAGGAAGCGGATCCGCAGCGGCGGCGCCGTCGCCGGCGCGCCGGCGGTGTCCAGCGCCAGGGTGGCGGTGCCGCAGCGCCGGTCCAGCGGCGAGCGCAGCAGCTGCAGCGCCTGCAGCTTGTCCAGCTCGGCGAAGCGCCACCAGCGCGACCACCAGCCGCCGCGCACGGCCACCAGTTCCCCGGCGATCGACCAGGCCAGCCGCCGCGCATGCTGGCGCGCGGCGAACGCCGACCACGGCAGCCAGGCCAGCGCCAGCAGGCCCCAGCCGCCGAAGCGCCATGCCAGTGCCGTCGCGACCGCCAGCGCGAACGGGATCGAGGGCAGCCACAGCCGCCACCAGTGCCGCACCGGCAGCGGCTGCCAGGGCAGGGCGGGCCAGCCGCCGCGCGGCAGCAGGTGCGCCACCAGGGCGTCGCAGGTCGCCGGCGGCGCGATCGGCGCCAGCTCGCGCAGCGCGCGCTGCTGCTGCTCGGCCGACACCGCGGTGTCGACCTGCAGGCTGCGGCGCGCCAACAGCCGGTGCAGCACGCCCTCGCGCAGGGTCCAGGCCTGGATCCTGCGCCGCGACGCGCTGGTGCGCCAGCGCGCCAGCAGGCCGCGTTCGACGGTCAGCCGGCGGCCGTGCTCGCGCAGCTCGAAGCCGTGGTACTGCAGCAGCGCCAGCCCGACCGACAGCGCCCGCAGCAGCAGCACGAACGCGGCCGCCAGGCTGGCGGCGGCCAGCGCGTATTCCAGGGCGCCGAACGCCTGCGCGCCGGCCCAGCCGAACAGCGCCCGGCCCCAGGATTCGAACAGGCCGGGCAGCAGGTCGGGGCTGACCTGCCAGGCCGCGCCGAAGGCCGCCGCCAGCACCACCATGCCGCGGTTGGAGACCAGGCCCAGGCGCACCACCTCGGCCGGCGGCAGCGCCAGCAGCACGGTGCCCGGCTCGGCCGCCGCCGCGCCGGCCACCGGCGCCGCGCCGCGGCTGCGCACCAGGGTCTCCAGCGCCAGCGCCTGGTCCAGCCGCAGCACCCGCATCTCGGCCTCGGGCTTCTGCCCGCCGGCCGATTCCAGGCGCAGCTCGGCCACCCCGAACAGACGGTGCAGCAGCGACTGCTGCACGGCCACGTTGTGGATCCGCGCGAACGGGATCACCCGCAGGCTGCGCTCGAGCACCCCCTGCCGGATCACCAGCGCGTCGCCGGCGATGCCGTAGCGGTAGGTGAAGTACTGCCAGGCCGAGTACGCGGCCAGCAGGCCCACGCCGAGCAGCGGCCACAGTTCGTTGCGGTCGCCGCGGCCCAGGATCAGCAGCGCCACCAGCGGCACGATGAACTGGCGCAGCTGCGCCAGCAGCACGAACAGCCACGACATCGGGTGCAGGCGGTGCTCGGCGTCCGCGGCGCTGGCCGCCGGCGGCGCCGCGCCGGGCACGGATGGTTCAGTCATCGTCGTGGTCGATCTGCCGCGACAGCCGTTCGCGCAGGCGCTCGGCGTCCTCCTGGGCCAGGTTCGGCACGCTCACCGCGCTGTTGGCGGTGCCGGCGGTGTGCACCACCAGGGTGGCCAGCGCCCGGTGCCGCTGCAGCGGCCCGCGCTTGACATCCAGGTGCTGCACGCGGGTGGCCGGCACCCGGGTCTCGGCCTGCCAGAAGCGCCCGCGGCGGACCGCCAGGCCCTGCCCGTCGAGCAGCCAGCGGGTGTAGCGGTACTGCTTGCGGCCCAGCCAGAACGCCGCCGCCAGCGCCGCCAGCGCCAGCGTCGCGCCGGCCTGCCAGGCTGCGCCGATCAGGCCGCGGTCGGCCAGCGGGCCGCCGATGAAATACCCGGCCACCGCCGCCGGCAGCAGCAGCCACAGGTAGCCGGCGACGAACAGGGCCTGCGCGCGCGGCGGCAGCGGTTGCCACGCGGGCGCGGCGGCGTCGGACTCGGCGTCGGGCGCGGGCATCGGGTCGGGATCCGGTGGGGCGGGCGGAACGGGATTGTCGGGCATGGCGGGTCGCTGCGGGTGGGGTGCGCCTCAGTGCCGGCCGGCGTGCCTGGGATAGCACTGCGGCCAGTAGGGGTTGCTGCCGTCGGGCTGGATGCTGAAGCGCTTGTAGGTCCACTGGTACTGCAGCGGTGCGCGCAGCACCAGCCGTTCGATCGCCGCGTTGAGGGCGGCGGCGGCGCGCGCCGGGTCGCGGTCGGCGACGGCGGCGTCGACCGGTTCGATGCGGATGGTGAAGCCGCGCTCGTCGGGGTCGCGCTCGGCGGCCGCCAGCAGCACCGTCGCGCCGCTGCGCGCGGCCAGCCGCGACAGCAGGGTCATGGTCAGCGCCGGCTGGCCGAAGAACGGGGCGTGCACGCCTTCGCCGCGCTTGGGCTGCTGGTCGGGCAGGATGCCGAGCACCCCGCCGTCCTGCAGCCGGCGCAGCAGGCGCCGCACCGCGGCGGCGTCGGCGCGGACCGGCAGCACCCCGGGCCGCGCCCGGGCCCGGGTCAGGAAGGCCTCGACCGCGCCCGAGCCGGGGGGCGCGTACAGCACCGCCAGCGGCGTGCGCGCGGCCAGCCACTGGTTCAGCAGTTCCCAGTTGCCGTAGTGGGGCGCGGCCAGGATCGCGCCGCGGCCCGAGGCCAGCGCCTGGTCCAGGTGGCCGGCGCCCTCGACCGCGCGCACCCGGCGCAGGTTGCGGGCGGCGGGCCGGGTCCAGAAACGCAGGCTCTCCAGCGCGGTCAGCCGTGCGTTGCGCACGGCCGCGTGCACCTGCCGCCGGCCCGGGGCGATGCCCGCGGCCGTCGCGACCAGGGCCAGGTTGGTGCGCGCCACCTGCCAGTCGCGGCCGCGGCGGCCGGCCAGGTGCGCCGCCAGGCCGGCGAGCGCGGCCATCGCCCGCGGCGGCAGGCTCCCGATCAGCCAGGCCGCGGCGTGCAGCAGGCGGGCGCCGGGCGGCGCGCGGTCGGGCATCGCGCCTTCGTGCATCGCGGAGTCGTGCATCGCGGCAGTGTAGCGAGCGCCGCGCGCGGTTCGGCGCGGCGGGCGCCGGGCAGCGCGGCGCGACCTCCGCTACCCTCGCGCCATGCTCGCCCTGATCCAGCGCGTGACCGAAGCCGACGTCCGGGTCGAGGGCGCGGTGGTCGGCGCGATCGGCGCCGGCCTGCTGGCCCTGGTCGCGGTCGAGCCCGGCGACGGCGACCCCGAGGTCGCACGGATGGCCCGCCGGCTGCTCGGCTACCGGGTGTTCGCCGACGCCGCCGGGCGCATGAACCGCTCGCTGGCCGAGACCGGCGGCGGCCTGCTGCTGGTCAGCCAGTTCACCCTGGCCGCCGACACCGGCTCGGGCATGCGCCCCGGCTTCAGCACCGCCGCGCCGCCGGAACTGGCTGAACGCCGCTTCAACCAGCTGGTCGCCGCCTGCCGCCAGGCCCATGCCGGGGCGGTGGAAACCGGCCGCTTCGGCGCCCATATGCAGGTACGCCTGGTCAACGACGGCCCGGTCACCTTCCTGCTGCGGCCCTGACCGGGGCGCCCGCGGCCCCGCCCGCCGGCACCTGCCCGGCGGCCTTCACCCGACCGGCTGGTATAATGCCGGGTTCCCTCTTCGCAACCGGTGGCGCAGCCCCATGGCCAACGAACGTCAGGCTCCTCCGTCCGACATCAAGCAGCTGATCAGCAAGGGCCTGGAGCAGGGCTACCTGACCTACGCCGAGGTCAACGACCATCTGCCCGACGACGTGGTCGACGCCGAGCAGATCGAAGACATCATCGGCATGATCAACGGCATGGGCATCGAGGTGCACGAGGTCGCGCCCGACGCCGAGACCCTGCTGCTGTCGGATTCGTCCAGCAGCCGCGACACCGACGACACCGCCGCCGAGGAGGCCGCCGCCGCGCTGACCGCGCTCGACTCCGAGGGCGGCCGCACCACCGACCCGGTGCGCATGTACATGCGCGAAATGGGCTCGGTCGACCTGCTCACCCGCGAGGGCGAAATCGAGATCGCCAAGCGCATCGAGGAAGGCCTGCGCCACATGATCCAGGCGATCTCCTCGTGCCCGCTCACCATCCAGCAGATCCTCGACATGGCCACCCAGGTGGAGAAGGACGAACTGCGCATCGACGAACTGGTCGACGGTTTCGTCGAAGCCGAGGCCGAAGCCGAAGCCCAGTCCGAGGAAGAAGACACCGAGTCCGACGCCGAAACTGACGAGGACGAGGACGACGAGGACGCCAGCGCAGCCGTCGCCGCCGCCAATCTGGCGCAGCTGAAGGCCGAGGCGCTCGCCCAGTTCGACTACATCCGCAAGGCCTACAAGAAGGCACAGAACGCGCAGGCAAAGTATGGCCTCGGCAGCCCCCAGCACGCCAAGGCGCAGAACGAAGTCACCGAACTCCTGATGGCGTTCCGCTTCTCGGTGCGCCAGGTCGACCGCCTGTGCGACGAAATCCGCAACGCCGTCGAGGAAGTGCGCTCGCACGAGCGCGCGATCATGGAATTCTGCGTCACCCGCTCGGGCATGCCGCGCCCTCACTTCATCAAGGCCTTCCCGGGCAACGAGACCAACCTCGCCTGGGTCGACAAGGAAATCGCCGCCAAGAAGGCCTACTGCTCGACGCTTGCCAAGGTGCAGTACGCGGTGAAGGCGCACCAGGAAGCGCTGATCGCGATGCAGGAACGCGTCGGCATGCCGATCAAGCACCTCAAGGACATCAACAAGCAGATGTCGACCGGCGAAGCCAAGGCGCGCCGCGCCAAGCGCGAAATGATCGAGGCCAACCCGCGCCTGGTGATCTCGATCGCGAAGAAATACACCAACCGCGGCCTGCAGTTCCTCGACCTGATCCAGGAAGGCAACATCGGCCTGATGAAGGCTGTCGAGAAGTTCGAATACCGCCGTGGCTACAAGTTCTCGACCTACGCGACCTGGTGGATCCGCCAGGCGATCACGCGCTCGATCGCCGACCAGGCGCGCACCATCCGCATCCCGGTGCACATGATCGAGACGATCAACAAGATCGTGCGGACCTCGCGCCAGATGCTGCACGAGATCGGCCGCGAGCCGACCCCGGAGGAGCTGGCCGAGAAGCTCGCCATGCCGCTGGAGAAGGTGCGCAAGGTTCTCAAGATCGCCAAGGAGCCGATCTCCCTCGAGACGCCGATCGGCGACGAGGAGGATTCGCATCTCGGCGACTTCATCGAGGACAAGAACGCCATCCTGCCGATCGACGCGGCGATCCAGTCGAACCTGCGCGAGACCACGACCCGGGTCCTCGCCTCGCTCACGCCGCGCGAGGAGCGCGTGCTGCGCATGCGCTTCGGCATCGGCATGAACACCGACCACACCCTGGAGGAGGTCGGCCAGCA
>JBKHXI010000183.1:0-7904 GCA_046566095.1 Gammaproteobacteria bacterium
AGCGCCTGCAGGCACTGAAGTTCGTGGTGCACTTCGTCGCCGACGTTCACCAGCCCCTGCACGCCGGCTTCGCCCGCGACCGCGGCGGGAATACCATCCAGGTGCGGGTGCCCGATGCCTTCCTCCCGCCCTGGGCGGACGGCAATCCCGGCAGCAACCTGCACGCGGTCTGGGACGGGGGCCTGCTGCACAGCGCGGGCCGGGGCGAGGCCGACTACCTCGCGCACCTGCGAGCATTGCCGCTGGCGCTGCCGGCCCTGCGCCTCCCGCTGCCGCCGCCCGCCGGAGCCTGGGCCGAGGAATCGTGCGCGATCGTGCTGCGAGAAGGCTTCCGACCGCCGCGCGCCACCCTCGGCACCGGCTACTACGCCACCTGGCGGCCGCTCGCGGACGAGCGCCTGCGGCGTGCGGGCAGCCGCCTGGCCGCCGTGCTCAACGCCGCGCTGGCGCCCTAGCCGGGCGGCGGGCCCGGCCCCTGTTCACCTGCCGGCATCCAGGCCGAGCAGTTGCCTGACGTGGCCCTCCAGGCCGGTCATGCCCGCGTCCCTGCCGAACTGCAGGGCCTGGCCGGGCGTCAGCGCGCCCGAACGCGCCGCACCCAGCGCGAGCAGCGCACCGACCCGGTTGCCGGAGGCGCAGTGCACCAGCACAACGCCCTCGCCGGGCGTCCCGACCAGATCCCAGAGAGCGCGCGCATTCGCGTCGGTGATCCCGGCCGCGCCATCCACCGGGAGCGACACGTAGTCCAGCCCGTGGGCGCGCGCCTCCGCGGCCACGTCGCGCCCCTCCAGTTCCTCGGCGGTACGCAGGTTGACCACCATGCGGATGCCCGACGCCCGAAGGCGGGCCCAATCTCCGGGCGCGGGTTGACCCCCGGTGATCAGATCCGGACGCGGTCGGCGGAAGCCCTCCGGCTGCGACGCATCGCTGCCGGACAGGTCGGAACTGGGGGTCGGCGATCTGTTCATCTCGGAATGTCCTTCGGGGTGAGAAACGGGGTAAGACGAAGCGCGGGCGCCCTCGGCAGGCGGTGCCCGCACGACCGATGGCACCGGCGCCGGGCCGGCCGGCCCGGCAGCGAACGCGCGCGGCATCGTCTGCCACACGATGCCGGCCCCCATCAGCACCAGGAACACGGCGAAGGCCTTCTGCAGATGCGCCTGCGGCAGGCGCCTGGCGATGCGCCCGCCGACCACGCTGCCGCCCGCGCCGAGCGCCACGAACACACCGATCAACGGCCAGTTCAGGGTAAGCCCGGTCGCCGCGAGCACGCCCACGTACTTGGCGAATCCGCTGAAGCTCTTGAGGGCGATGATCCAAAGGCTGGTGCCTATGGCGCGGTGCACAGCCATGCCGCCGAGCAGCACCAGCGCGGGAACGATCAGGAATCCGCCGCCGACGCCCACCAGCCCGGTCACCATGCCGACCAGCAGGCCGTCGAGCGCGATCTTCCCCGCACGGCGCCGAGGCGCGGTCGTGTCGTCCATCGCCCCTTCCACGGCTACCTGGACGCGGGCCGGCGGGCGGAACATCAGCACCGCGGCGATCAGCATCACCAACGCGAACAGCAGCAATTGCTGCGCTCCGGACAGCCACTGCGACGCCCAGGCCCCGAGCCAGGTACCGGCCATGCCGGGCAGGCCGAACCAGGCCACGTTGCGCCAGTCGACCTGCCGCTTGAGCGTCCAGGGCAGCGCCGCCAGCAGGCTGATGCCGCCGACGATGGCCAGCGACCCTGCGATGGCCACCTTCTCCGGCTGGCCGACCAGGTAGACCAGGATCGGCACGGTCAGGATCGAGCCGCCGGAGCCCAGCAGCCCCAGGCTCAGGCCGATCGCGGCCGCACCCAGCCAGGCCAGCCACATCATGGCCTGCCCTCCGCAGCCGGGCCCGGGGCGCAATACAGGGCATGCAGGGTCTGCATCACCTGGCGCGCGGGCCCGTCGGCCAGGGCGTAGAAGACGTGCTGCGCCTGGCGACGGGTCGTGACGAAACCGGCGGCGCGCAGGATCGCCAAGTGCTGTGAGAGCGCCGACTGCGACAGGTCCACGCAGCGCAGCAGCTCCCCCACCGACTTCTCGCCACCGGCCAGGTGGCAGAGCACCAGCAGGCGCTGCTCGTTGGCCATGGAGCGCAGCAATGCGGCGGCTTCGCCGGCATGCCGGGCCATGTCGGTGTCGGCCTCGGTCCCGGTGGCGTCGGCCGGTACCCGGGCGGCGGGAACGCTTGCGTTCATGGAAAGGCTTCCTGTGGCAACAGAGTCATTATATTCTCTATTGCTAATTTAGCAATAGATGATATCCTGGTGCCTATGGACATCCTTGGAGACTTGGCATGAACCCCGTCGTCCATCCCTTCTTCCATCAGGACAGCAGCACCTGGACCTATGTCGTGTTCGAAGCTGGTGGGCGGACCGCTGCGATCATCGACCCGGTGCTCGACTTCGACCCCAAAGCGGGACGCACCTCGACCGCGTCGGCGCGGGCGGTCCTCGACTTCGTCCGCGCCGAAGGGCTGGACGTGGACTGGATCCTCGAGACGCATGCGCATGCCGACCACCTGAGCGCCGGCCACTGGCTGAAGGCCCAGCTGCCGGGTGCGAAGCTCGCCATCGGCGAAGGCATCCGCACCGTGCAGAAGACCTTCCGCCCGATCTTCAACCTGGGCGAGCACTTCCCGGTGGACGGCTCGCAGTTCGACCACCTGTTCGCCGCCGACGAGCACTTCGCCATCGGCGCGCTCGAGGGCCGGGTGATCCCGGTCCCCGGGCACACCAACGACTCCAACGCGTACCTGATCGGCGATGCCCTGTTCACCGGCGACTCGCTGTTCATGCCCGACGGCGGCACCGCGCGCTGCGACTTCCCCGGCGGCAACGCTCGGCTGCTGTACCGCTCGATCCAGCGCCTGTTCGAACTGCCCGACGCCACCCGCGTGTTCGTCTGCCACGACTACGGCCCGGGCGGGCGCGAGGCCGCCTGCGAAACCACCATCGGCGAGCAGAAGCGCAGCAACATCCACGTGCACGTGGGCACCACCGAGGACCAGTTCGTGCGGATGCGCGAGACCCGCGACGCCTCGCTGGAGATGCCGACCCTGATCCTGCCGGCGGTGCAGACCAACATCCGCGCAGGCGCGCTGCCGCCGCCGGAGGACAACGGCGTGCGCTATCTGAAGATCCCGCTCGATCAGTTCTGACCCGTCCATGGCCGGGGCTGAAGCACCTCCTACAGGAGCAGTGCCTGTTGTAGGAGGGGCTTCAGCCCCGACCCCTTCGCCCTTTCCCGGAAACACACCATGCCCACCGAGTTCACTCCAGTCTCCGCGCTGCTCGGCGGCGCCCTGATCGGCCTGGCCGCGACCCTGCTGCTGTGGTCGCTGGGCCGCGTCGCCGGCGTCAGCGGCATCCTCAACGGCGCGCTCGAGCAGCGGTTCGGCCGTGGCTGGCGGATCGCCTTCCTCGCCGGGCTGGTGGCGGCCGCCGGCGTCTGGTTCGCGGTCTCCGGCGCGCAGCCGCGCGCGGGCTTCCCGCTGCCGTGGCTGGTCGCCGGCGGCCTGCTGGTCGGCTTCGGCACGCGTCTGGGCAGCGGCTGCACCAGCGGCCACGGCATCTGCGGGCTGGCGCGGCTGTCGAGGCGTTCGCTCGTCGCGGTGGCGGTGTTCATGGCCGCCGGATTCGCCACGGTGTTCGTGGTCCGGCACGTCGCGGGAGGCCTGGCATGAAGCGGATCGCGTTCGCCCTGGCTGCCGGCGCCCTGTTCGGCCTGGGCTTGGCGGTATCGCAGATGACCGATCCGGACAAGGTGCTGAACTTCCTCGATCTGGCCGGCCAGTGGGATCCGTCGCTGGCGCTGGTGATGGCCGGGGCGCTGGCGGTCTCGCTGCCGGGCTACGCCTGGGTGCGGCGGCGCGGCGATCGGTCGGCCTGCGGCGATCCGCTGCAGATGCCGACGGCCACGCGCGTCGACGCGCGGCTGGTCGCGGGCAGCGCGCTGTTCGGCATCGGCTGGGGCATCGCCGGCTACTGCCCGGGGCCTGCGCTCGCGAACCTCGCGCACGGCACCACCGAGGCAGTGCTGTTCGTGGCGGCCCTGCTCGTCGGCGCGCAGCTGGCGCGCCTGCTGCCGGCAACCACCTGACTGCATCGGCACGTGCCGGGTGGCCAGGGAGCAGGGGGCGGGCAGCCCGAAGCGGGACTGTCGGCAGCATGGATGCTGCCGACAAGCCTACAGGTGGTGAGGAGCCACGCTTGCGAAGCACTGCTTCGCGTGGCTCCGAACGCCCGCCGCACCCGCGGCGGGCCGGACCGGCGAAGCCGGTATTCACGGCGTGTCCCGCTTCGGGCTGCCCGTCCCCTGCTCCCCTGCGACGAGTCGAACAACCCGCGCTTGCCGTAGCATCGCGCGATGGGCGAAACCGAATGGCTGCTGGCGGCGCTGTTCCTGGCGGTCGCGACGCTGTACTCCTCGGTCGGGCATGCCGGCGCCAGCGGCTACATCGCGGCGATGGCGCTGCTGGGCTTCGCGCCCGAGCAGGTCCGCCCGACCGCGCTCGCGCTCAACCTGCTGGTCGGCGGCATCGGCCTGTTCCGGTTCCGGCGCGAGGGCCACGTGCGCTGGCGCAACGTGCTGCCGTTCGTGCTGGCCTCGGCGCCGGCCGCGTTCCTGGCCGCGCGGGTGCAGCTGCCGGGCGATGCGTTCTCGATGCTGCTGGGCGCGATCCTGGCGGTCGCCGCGCTGGGCGTGTTCCGGCATGCGCCGAGGGCGGAACTGGAGGATGCGCAGGCGGCCGGGCGGCGGGTGCCCTGGCTGGCGGCGCTGGCGGCCGGCGCGGCGATCGGGGTGTTGTCGGGGCTGACCGGGACCGGCGGGGCGATCTTCCTCACCCCGCTGCTGCTGTTCGCCCACTGGATGCCGACGCGCCAAGCCAGCGGCACCTCGGTGGCCTTCGTCTGGATCAATTCGCTGACCGCGCTTGCCGGCCTGTGGTCCACCGGCGCCTCGCTGCCGGCGGCGCTGCCCTGGTGGCTGGCGGCGGTGGCGGCCGGCGCCCTGCTCGGCACCCAGCTGGGCCTGAAATGGCTGCCGGTGCACATGCTGCGCCGGGCGCTCGGCCTGGTGCTGCTGGTGGCGGCGGCGAAGCTGCTGTTCTTCTGAATCAGGCGTCCGGCGCGGGCGGGGGCGGTGCGGCGTCGATCCGGAAATCCACTGGCACCCGCACCTTCGCAGGCACCGGGCGACCGCCTTCCATGGCCGGCCGGAACTGCCACTGCCAGGCCGCGCGGGTCGCCTCCTGCTCGAACACGCCGGGTGGGTTGGCGGACTCGACCTCGATCGCGGTCGGGCGGCCATCGCTGCCGACCTCCACCAGCAGCATCACCCGCCCGCCGAGCTTCTGCTCCAGCGCCTGCGCGGGGTAACGCGGCCCCGGCAAATGCGGGATCGACGGCGGTGCAGGCCGGGCGGGCGCGGCAGGCGGGGTGGACGGCGCCGGAGGCGCCGACGGCGCGGGCGGGGCCACGGGAACGTCGGGCGCGGGGGGCGGCGGGGGCGGCGGGGGCGGTGCCGCCGCCGGCGTGCCGGGCACGGCGGCGGGGGGCGCGGGCGGCGCCGGCGGTGCGGGCGGGTTCGGGACTGCCGGCGGCGGCGGGGCAGCGGCCGTCAACTGCAGCTGCGCATGGACGTGCGCTTCCGGGACCGCGACCGGGGCCGGCCGCTTCGGCTGCGCGGCCCAGGCGGCGAAGCCGGTCGCCAGCGCCAGCGCGGCGACCGCGACCAGGCCGGCGCGTTGCCGGCGCGGGGAAACCATCGGTGCCTTCAACATCGCGATCCTCTCCTTGAGCGGGTGGCCGAAGCCCCAGTGGCAGCCCAGCGGCAGCGGCTGCGCCGCCAGCTGGGCCTTGAGCATCGCCTCGCCGTAGGCGCGGCGCAGCCGCGGGCGCCGGGCCAGCACCTGGGCGTCGCAGGCCAGTTCCTGGTCGTGGCGGAACGCGCGCAGCGCCGGCGGCAGCAGCGGGTTGAACCAGAACAGGCAGCGCAGCAGCAGGGCGACGGCGTTCGCGACGGCGTCGCCGCGGGCCCGGTGCAGGCGCTCGTGACGCAGGACCAGGGCCCGTTCGCGCGGGTCGAAACGCCGTTCGAAATCGGCCGGCAGCACGATCCGGGGCCGCCACAGGCCGACCAGGGCCGGCAGGCCGGCGACCGATTCGGCCAGCCAGCAGTCGCGGGCGTAGCGCCGCAGCCGCCCGAGGCCGCGCAGGAAGGCGCGCTGCCGGAACCAGGCGGCCGCAAGCACCACCAGCGTGCCGGCCAGCCACGTCGCCAGCAGCCATTCCGGCCAGGCGGTGGGGACTGCGGACGCGGCGGCCGGTAGCGGCGCGCCGGACAGGACCGCGGGCGCCGTCGCCATCGGCGGCGCAGGCCCGGTCGCGGCCGGCAGCAGCACCGCGAGCAGCGCGGCCGGCACCAGCGCCCATGCGGCATAGGCCGCGCCCGGCCCGAAGCCGCGGCGCAGCGCCCTTCGCAGCGACAGCACCAGCACGATCGCGGCGGCGACCGCGAGCGTGGCTTCCATCAGCGCGGTCGACAGCTCACCGGCCGGCATCGTCGATCTCCTCCAGCAGCCGCCGCAGTTCGGCGATGTCCTTGCGGCTGAGCCTGCGATGGGTGCTGAAATGCGCGACCAGCGGCGCGACGCGGCCCTCGAACAGGCGCTCGAGCAGGCCCTGGCTCTCGTCGAGCACCCAGTCCTCGCGCTGCAGCACCGGGGCGTAGAGATAGCGGCGGCCGTCGCGCTCGGCGCGGATCGCGCCCTTGTTGAGCAGGCGGTTGAGCAGGGTCTTGACCGTGGCCTCCTGCCAGCCACGCAGCGGCGCGAGCTCGGCCGCCACCTCGTCTGCGGCCAGCGGCTGACGGCGCCAGAGCACGTCCATCACCGCGGATTCGGCTTCGCTGATCTGCATCGTTTACATCCGTAAATCCCGACTTCAGATTACACTTGTAAACGTAGCTGTCAAGTACCGTTGCCGGCAGCCGGGTCGCCGGGGAGCCATCGGGGGATAGTGAAGCAGGTCCCTCGCTACGCTCGGGACGACAGGGGGTGTCTGGAGGCTCGGTCAGGTCAGAGGCTGCGGGCGGCTTCGACCACGGCTTCGACGGTGAAGCCGAAATGCGGGAACAGCTTGCCAGCCGGGGCGCTGGCGCCGAAGCGGTCGATGCCGACCACCGCACCGTCCAGGCCCACGTACTTGCGCCAGAAGTCGGAGACGCCGGCCTCGATCGCCACCCGCCGACGGCAGGCGCGCGGCAACACCGATTCTCGGTACGCGGAATCCTGGCGGTCGAACACGTCGGTCGAGGGCATCGAGACCACGCGCACGCCGTCGCCCAGCTGCGCGGCGGCCTGCATCGCCAGGCCGACCTCGGAACCGGTGGCGATCAAGATCACCTCCGGCTCGCCCTTCGAATCTCGCAGCACGTAGCCGCCGCGGGCGATGGCCGCGACCTGCTGCCCGTCGCGGGGCTGGTGGTCGAGGTTCTGGCGCGAGAACACCAGGCAGCTCGGCCCGTCGGCGCGCTGGATCGCGGCTTTCCAGGCCACCGCCGACTCGACCGCGTCGCATGGCCGCCACACGTCGTTGTGCGGGATGTAGCGCAGGCTCGCCAGGTGTTCGATCGGCTGGTGGGTCGGACCGTCCTCGCCCAGGCCGATGGAGTCGTGGGTGTAGACGTGGATCGCGCGCACGCCCATCAGCGCACTCATGCGCACCGCGTTGCGGGCGTAGTCGCTGAACACCAGGAAGGTGGCGTCGTAGGGGATGAAGCCGCCATGCAGCGCCAGGCCGTTGCTGATCGCGGTCATGCCGAATTCGCGCACGCCCGAGTAGATGTAATTGGCGTTGGGAT
>JBKHXI010000184.1:0-3936 GCA_046566095.1 Gammaproteobacteria bacterium
GTGTGGTCCGGGGTGCGGATCCTCGACCGCGACATCATGACCTTCATCGAGTTCATCGCCAACGACCTGATGCTGCCGCTGGGCGGGCTGCTGATCGCGCTGTTCGCCGGGTGGGCGCTCAACGCCACCATCCTGCGCGAGCAGCTGTCGGAGATGCCGCCGGCGCTGTTCGCCGCCTGGCGCTGGCTGATGCGGATCGTGGCGCCGGCGCTGGTGCTGATCGTGCTGCTGCGCGCGGTGGTGTAGGCGGGCCTTCCGCCCACCGGGGCCCGGCTTCCGCGCCCGGCCCGCGCCCGCAGGGCGTGGGCGCTCAGCCCGGGCGGCAGTGCCACGCAAGCCGTGCGGCTTCGCCCCGCACGCGCAAGCGGCGGCGGGCGGCACCGCACCGTTCCCGCGGCTTGCCGCTACACTGGCGCCATGCCCGAGTCCACGCCATTCGATGCCGGCCTGCTGCGCCAACGCGCCGGCGAGATCGTGACCGCCACCCGGGAACTGGCCGCCGCCGGCCTGACGCCCGCCACCAGCAGCAACTTCTCGCGCCGGCTCGACGACCGCCACGCCGCGATCACCATCTCCGGGCGCGACAAGGGCCGGCTGTCGGAGGAGGACGTGATGGTGGTCGACTTCGACGGCCGCGCGGTCGGCAGCGACCACCGCCCGTCGGCCGAGACCCTGTTGCACGTGCAGCTGTACCGTCGCTTCCCCGAGATCGGCTGCGTGCTGCACACCCACTCGGTGGCGCAGACCGTGGCCTCGCGGCTGTTCGCCGGCGCCGGCCACGTGCGGCTGGAGGGCTACGAACTGCTCAAGGCCTTCGAGGGCAACCGGACCCACGAGACCGCGGTCGACGTACCGGTGCTGCCCAACAGCCAGGACATGCCGACCCTGGCCGCCCAGGTCGACGCGCTGCTCGACCGGCAATGCCTGTGGGGCTACCTGATCGACGGCCACGGGCTCTACGCCTGGGGTGCGGACATGGCCCAGGCGCGGCGTCATTTGGACGCGTTCGAATTCCTGCTGTCGTGCGAACTGGAACTGAGGAGACTGCACCGATGAGCCGCCTGCGCGTGTTCGAGGAAGCCCATCCCGACCGTCCGCTCCTGGCCACGTCCGACCATGCCGAGATGGCGCGCGAGCTGGCGCGCATCGGCGTCGGCTTCGAGCAGTGGCAGGCCGCACAGCCGGTCGCCGCCGGCGATCCGCCGGAGAAGGTGATGGAGGCCTACCGCGCCGACATCGACCGGCTGGTGGCCGAGCGCGGCTTCCGCACCGTGGACGTGGTCAGCATCGCCCCGGACAACCCCAACCGCGAGGAGATGCGGAAGAAGTTCCTGGACGAGCACTTCCACAAGGAGGACGAGGTCCGGTTCTTCGTCGCCGGCTCGGGCCTGTTCACCCTGCACGTGGAGGACCGGGTCTACGAGATCCTGTGCGAGGCCGGCGACCTGGTCGCGGTGCCCGACGGCACGAAGCACTGGTTCGACATGGGCCCGGAACCGAGCTTCGTGGCGATCCGCTTCTTCACCGAGCCCGACGGCTGGGTCGGCCATTTCACCGGCACCGACATCGCGCAGCGCTTCCCGCGACACGAGTAGCCATTCCACGCCCGGCGTCCCGGTAGGAGCGGGCCTGGCCCGCGATGCCGCCGGCCGGAGCCGATCGCGGGCAAGGCCCGCTCCTACGGGACGAAACGACCGAATGACGATCCGCGCCATCCTCACCGACATCGAGGGCACCACCAGCTCGATTTCCTTCGTCCAGGACGTGCTGTTCCCGTACGCGCGGCGCGAGCTGCCGCGCTTCGTGCGCGCGCACGGCGACGAGCCGCAGGTACGGCGCTGGCTGGACGCGGTCGCCGCCGAGCAGGGCGGGACCTGCGACGACACGGTGCTGGTCGAGGTGCTGCAGGGCTGGATCGACGCCGACCGCAAGCACACCGCGCTCAAGGCGCTGCAGGGCATGCTCTGGAAGGCCGGCTACGAACGCGGCGACTACACGGCGCATTTCTACCCGGACGCGGTCGCGGGGCTGCGCGCCTGGCACGCGGCCGGCCTGCCGCTGTACGTCTACTCCTCCGGCAGCGTCCCGGCGCAGAAGCTGTTCTTCGGCCACGGCGACGCCGGCGACCTGGCGCCGCTGATCTCCGGCTGGTTCGACACCGAGACCGGCGGCAAGCGCGAGGCGGAAAGCTACCGGCGCATCGCCGACGCCATCGGCCTGGCCCCGGCGCAGGTCCTGTTCCTGTCCGACGTGGTCGAGGAACTGGACGCCGCGCGCACGGCCGGCATGGCCACCGTGCTGGTCGACCGCCGCGAGGATTATCCCGAGCCGCGCGAGGGCGAAGCGGCCAACGGCCACCGGCGCGTCGAATCGTTCGCGGACATCGACCCCACGAACGACCCGGCTGCCGGGAGGCTGTCATCCTGAGCGAAGCGAAGGCTCCGCTTTCAAGCAGATTCCTCACTTCGTTCGGAACGACAATGGTCTTCAGGGGGCGCGCATCCCCAGCTCGCTCCGACCAAGCGCGCTCAGCGGAGTTCGGTACCGGCGACGTCCACCCCCGCCGCGCCCGCGTGGCGCCTGCGCAGCTCCCGCTCCGCATCGGCCAGCGACAGCCCGCGCGCACGCAGCAGCACCAGCAGGTGGAACAGCAGGTCGGCCGCCTCCCCGGCCAGCGCCACGTCGTCCTGGGCCACCGCCGCCAGCGCGGCCTCCACGCCCTCCTCGCCGACCTTCTGCGCGACCGCGCGCACCCCGGCGTCGAACAGGCCGGTGGTGTAGCGGCCGGCCGGGCGCCGCGCGGCGCGGTCGGCGACCAGGGCATCCAGCCGCGGCAGGAAGGACTCCGGCGCCTGCGGGAAGCAACTCGGCCGCCCCAGGTGGCAGGTCGGCCCGCGCGGACGCGCCTGCACCAGCAGGGTGTCGCGGTCGCAATCGGCCTCCACCGCCACCAGGTCCAGCACGTGTCCGGAGGTTTCGCCCTTGGTCCACAGGCGTTGCCGGCTGCGGCTGTAGAAGGTCACGCGGCCGGTCGCGAGCGTGGCGGCGAGCGCGTCGCGGTCCATCCAGCCGAGCATCAGCACCTGCAGGCCGTCGGCGTGCTGCACGATCGCCGGCAGCAGGCCGCCCTGCTTGTTCCAGTCGAGCGAGTCGGCATCCAGGTCCAGCGCGGGCATGGCGTGCGGTTCAGGCATCGCGCACCTCGATGCCCCGCGCGCGCAATCCGCGCTTGAGCGCCGGGATCGGCACTTGGCCGGAATGGAACACGCTCGCGGCCAGCGCGGCGTCGACGTCGGCCTGTTCGAAGACCTCGGCGAAGTGCTCCGCGCAGCCGGCCCCGCCCGAGGCCACCAGCGGCACCTCGCAGACCGCGCGCGCCGCCTGCAGCTGCCCGATGTCGTAGCCCCCGCGCACCCCGTCGCTGCCCATGCAGTTGAGCACGATCTCGCCGGCGCCCAGCGCCTGCGCCTGCCGGATCCAGTCCAGGGTACGCAGCCCGGGCGCGCGCATCCGCGCCGGGTCGCCGGTGTGGCTGCGCACCCGCCACTGCCCGTCCGCGTCCCGGATCGAATCCACCCCCACCACCACGCATTGCCGGCCGAACGCCGCCGCCAGCTCGGACACCAGCGCCGGCCGCTCCAGCGCCGGGGTGTTGACCGAGATCTTGTCGGCGCCGGCGTGCAGCACCGCGCGCGCGGTCGCCACGTCGCGGATGCCGCCGGCCACACAGAACGGGATGTCGATGGCGCGCGCCACCCGTTCCACCCAGCCGGCGTCGACCGCGCGTCCGTCCGGGCTGGCGCCGATGTCGTAGAACACCAGCTCGTCGGCGCCCTCGTCGCGGTAGCGCAGCGCCAGCCCGACGATGTCGCCCATGTCGACGTGGTCGCGGAAGCGCACGCCCTTGACCACGCGCCCGTCGCGCACGTCCAGGCA
>JBKHXI010000185.1:0-20269 GCA_046566095.1 Gammaproteobacteria bacterium
GGTCGACGCCGGCGCCGACCCGCTCGACCCCGCCGCCGCGGCCTCGTTTCGCGACGGCCTGCTGCGGCGCCTGCAGCACGACCTGTTCCACCGCCGGGCCCGGCCGTCCGGCCCGCCGCGGCCGCAGGTCGACCACGACGACCCGACCCTGCAGGTGCACGCCTGCCACAGCCGGCTGCGCGAGGTGCAGGTGCTGCACGACCAGCTGCGCGGGCTGCTGGAGGACCCGCGCTTCGATCCGCCGCTGCAGCCGCGCGAGATCGCGGTGCTGGCGCCGGACATCGACCCCTACCTGCCGGCGATCGAGGCGGTGTTCGGCGGCCGCGCCGGCCACGCCGACTTCATCCCGTTCGCGGTGGCCGATGCCAGCCCGCTGGCGGGCGAACCGCTGGCCGACGCCTTCCTGCGGCTGCTGGCGCTGCCGCTGTCGCGCTTCGGCCTGCAGGAGATCCTCGACCTGCTCGCCAGCCCGCCGCTGGCCGCCGCGGCCGGGCTGGACGCGGCCGCGCTCGAACGTCTGCGCGGCTGGCTGCACGGCGCCGGCGCGCGCTGGGGCCTGGATGCCGAACACCGGCGGCGGCACGGCGCACCCGCGGACGATGCCCATACCTGGCGCTTCGCGCTCGACCGGCTGCTGCTCGGCCACGCCACGGGCGACGACGTCCCGATCGTGCTCGGCCCGGACCCCGGCGCCGGCGATCGCGATGCCGCACGCATCGTGGCGCCGTGGCCGGAGCTGGAGGGCAGTGCGCTCGACGCACTCGACATCCTGCTGCGGCTGCTGCGGGTGCTCGCCCGCCACGAGCGCGCGCTGGCGGGCGCACTGCCGCCGTCGCAGTGGCGCGAACGGCTGCTGGGATTGCTGGATGCGCTGTTCCCCGCGCCGCCCGCCGATGCCGACGCCGCGCGCGCGCTCGAACGGCTGCGGGCGCTGGTCGACGGCTTCGCTGCCGACGCGGCGCGCGCCGCCTTCGATACGGGCGTGCCGGCCGAGGTGGTGCGCGCCCACTTCGCCGCCGCGCTCGCCGAAGCCGACGCCCGCGCGCCGCTGCTCAGCGGCGGGGTCAGCTTCGCGCGGATGGTGCCGATGCGGCTGCTGCCGTTCCGCGCGATCTGCGTGCTCGGGCTGGACGACGGCGCCTATCCGCGCCGCGACCCGGCCGCCGGCCTCGACCGCCTCGCCGCCGGGCTCGACGGCCCGCGCCGCCGCCGCGGCGACCGCTCGCTGCGCGACGACGACCGCTTCCTGTTCCTGCAGCTGCTGGCCGCCGCCGGCGACGTGCTGTACCTGAGCTACCGCGGCGCCGACCCGCGCGACGGCAGCGTGCGCGAACCGTCGGCGCTGGTGAGCGAACTGCTCGACGTCGCCGCCGGATACCACGCCGAGCCCGCCGCCGCGCGCGAGGCGCTGGTGCTGCGCCATCCGCTGCAACCGTTCGCGCCGTCCGCGTTCGGCGCATCCGGCAGCGATCGGCGCGACCCGCGCCGCTTCAGCTACCGCCGCGAATGGCACCCGGCGGCGGGCAGCAGCCCCAGCGCGCGCGCGCCGGTGCCGCCGTGGTGGAACGCGCCGCATCCCGGGTCCGCGCACATCCCGGCGCAATCGCTGGCGGTCGCCGACCTGCGCCGGTTCCTGCGCGACCCCGCCGGCGAGTACCTGCGGACCCGGATGGCGATGCGCCTGCCCGAACCGGTCGAGCAGTTCGAGGATGTCGAACCGCTGCAGCTTCCCGGCCACGGCCTGGACGCGCACGCGCTGCAGTCGGCGGTGCTGGAAGCCGCGATCGCCGGCGACACCGACGACCTGCCGGCGCGGCTGCGCGCGCGCGGCCTGCTCCCGTCCGGCCCGCTCGCCCTGCGCGGGTGCGCGCAGCTGCTGGCGATGGCGCAACGCCATGCGTCGCTGCTGCACGCATGGCGCGGCGATCGCGCGGCACAGGTGCTGCCGGTGGAGCTGGAGATCGAGGGCGTGCGCATCCACGGCCAGGTCGCGGATTTCTACCCGGGTGCGCCCGACGGCGCGCCGGGGGCGGCGCTCGCGCGCCCGAGGATGGGCAGGCCGGGCGGAGCGGCCGTGATCCGCGAGGGGCTGGACTGGCTTGTAGCCAATGCCGCCGGCCACGACTGCGCCCTGGTCCGCATCCACGACGAGGGCAAGGGCGCGGTCTGCGACACGCGTCCGCCCCCGGGCAGGGACGCCGCGCGTGCTGCGCTGCACGCGCTGTTGCGGTTGCGCGCCGAGGGCCTGGACGAACCCTTGCCGTGGGCGCCGTACAGCGGCTGGGCGTGGTTCGAATCGCGCGACGACGCGCAGCGCGCGCGCAAGGCCGCGCGCGCGCGCTGGCAGGGCGGCAATGGCGGCTGGGCGGAAGGCGCGAACCACGCGCTGCAGCTGGTGCTGCGCGGGCGGGACCTGTTCGCCGAGCCGCGGTTGTGGCAACGCTTCGAGCACGCCAGCCGCACGATCTTCGTCGCCCTGACCGAGGGCCGGGCGGCCGGCGACGACGTGGCGCGGGAGCACGCGGCATGACCGGCGCGGAGCGCGATCCCTACCTCGAGCTGCCGCTGGACGGACTGCGCCTGGTCGAGGCCAGCGCCGGTACCGGCAAGACCTTCACCCTGGCCACGCTGGTCACCCGGCTGGTGGTCGAACGCGGGCTGCGCATCGGCCAGGTGCTGGCGGTGACCTACACCGAGTCGGCCACCCAGGAGCTGCGCGCGCGCATCCGCGAGCGCCTGGCGCGCGCGGCGGACCTGGCCGGCGGCTGCGATGCCGTCGCCGACGACGCAATCGACGCCATCGGCGCGCGCATCCTCGAACGCCACCTGGCCGCCAGCGGCGAGCCGCCGGCCGCGCTCGCGCAACGGCTGCGCCGCGCGGCGCTGGAGATCGACCTGGCCGCGATCCACACCATCCACGGCTTCTGCGCCCGGGTGCTGCGCGAATTCGCGCTGGAAACCGGCCAGCCGTTCGAGCCGCCGACGCTGGCAACGTCCGACGCCGGCTTGCGCGAAGCGCTGGCCCAGGACCTCTGGCGCGGCCTCGCCGCCGATCCCGACGACGCGGACCTGCTCGCCGTGCTCTGGCCGGACACCGGCGCGCTGGCCGCCGACCTGCGCGCGCTGCTCGGCCGCGACCGGCTGCTGCCGGAACCCGCCCCGGCCGGTGCCGATCCCCGGCCGGCGCTGGCGGCCGCCGCCGACGCCCTGCGTGCGGCCTGGCAACAGCATGCCGAAGAGCTGCACGCCGCCCTGGAAGACGCCGTCGCCACGGGCGTGCTCAACAAGAACAGCTACAAGCCCGAATGGATCGTCGGCTGCTGGCGCGGCATCCAGGACTGGACGCAGGGCCCCTTGGACGCGCCGCTGGAGGTTGCCGTCGAACGGCTGACCCCGCAAACCCTGCTGAAGAACACCAACAAGGCCGGACACGGACGCACCCCGCAGTCGCCGTTGTGCGATGCGATCGCCGGGTTCCTGGACGCGCGCGGCCGGCACGCGGCCTGGCGGCAGGCGCGCGCCGTCGCCCTGCTGCACCGCGTCCGCGACCAGGCCCGCGCGCGACTGGCCGAGGCCAAGCGCCGGCAGCAGCTGCAGACCTACGACGACATGATCGACGGGGTCGCCGACGCGCTGGCCGGGCCCGGCGGCCACGCGCTGGCGCAGGCGCTGCGCGGCCGGCATGCGGTCGCGCTGGTCGACGAGTTCCAGGACACCGATCCACGGCAGTGGGCGATCTTCCGGCGCGTGTGGGGACAACCGCACGACGACGCGCCGCCGGCACTGTTCCTGATCGGCGACCCGAAGCAGGCGATCTACGGCTTCCGCGGCGGCGACGTGCACGCCTACCTGCAGGCGCAGGAGCATGACCTGGCCGAGCGCGCGCCGCCGCTGGACCGCAACTTCCGCTCGCGCCCGGCCCTGCTGCGCGCGGTCGCGGCGCTGTACGCCAACGCCGCGGCCACGGGCGAACCGCCGTTCGTCGATCGCCGCATCCGCTTCGAGCCGGCACGGCCCGGCGGCCGTCGCGCGGACCCGGAGTTCCTGCGCGATGGCGCAGCGGCGCCCGCGCTGGCCCTGCGCCGCATCGACCGCGACCCGGACGCGGCGGACGCGGCCGTCCCGTTCGATGCGCAGCGCTCGCGTGAACTGGCCGCCCGTGCCTGCGTCGCCGACCTCCATGCCCTGCTGGCGGACGCGCGCGCCGGACGCGCGCTCATCGAGGGCCGGCCGGTCGCGCCGGGCGACATCGCCGTGCTGGTGCGCACCCATGACGAAGCCACGCGCATCCAGCAGGCGCTTGCCGCCGCCGGGATCCCGGCGGTCGCCGCCGGCCGCCAGTCCGTGTTCGCCACGGACCAGGCGGCGGAACTGCGCGCATTGTTCGAGGCGCTGCTGCAGCCCGGCGACGACGGCCGCCTGCGCGCGGCGCTGGCGACCCTGCTGGTCGGCCTGGACGCTGCCGCGCTGGCGGCGCTGGACGACGACGGCCCGGCGCATGCCCGGTGGCAGCGCGATGCCCAGGCCTGGCGCGAGCGCTGGCGGCGCGCCGGGCCGCTGGCGCTGGTCTCCGACCTCGCCGCGGGCGCCG
The DNA here is from genome assembly GCA_046566095.1 of Gammaproteobacteria bacterium. Lineage (GTDB taxonomy): Bacteria > Pseudomonadota > Gammaproteobacteria > Xanthomonadales > Xanthomonadaceae > CAMPJU01. The sequence goes on from JBKHXI010000185.1 coordinate 4,592, forward strand.
GCGCGCGCCTGCTCGCCCTGCACGACGGCGAGCGGCGGCTGGGCAACTACCTGCAGCTGGCCGAACTCATGCAGGATGCGCAGGCCCGCGCGCCGGGCCTGCACGCGCAGCTCGACTGGCTGCGCGCGTCGATCGCCGGCGCCGATGCCGACGACGAGGCGCAGCTGCTGCGGCTGGAGTCGGACGCGCGCCGGGTCCAGGTCGTCACCCTGCACAAGAGCAAGGGCCTGGAGTACCCCTTCGTGTTCCTGCCCTTCGCCGGCATCGGCGGCAGGCCGCGGACCCCGCAACGCCACTGCACCTTCCACGACGGGCACGCGCGGGTGCTGCGGTGGAAGCTCGACAAGGAGGATCCGGCCTGGCAACAGGCCTGCGCCGCGCATGCCGACGAACAGCGCGCCGAGGATGCGCGCCTGCTCTATGTCGGCCTGACCCGTGCGCGGCATGCCGTCTGGCTCGTGTCCGGCGCCTTTTACGGCGCCGCGCAGACGCCGCTCGCGCCGATGCTGTCGGACCTCGCCAGTCTGCGCATGCACGCGGACATCGCCGTCGCGGAGGGCGCTCCGCCCTTGCCGCCGCCGCTGCCGCCGGAGGACGAGGCGCCGGCGCCGCCGGCACGGGTGGCCTCGCGCCAGCTCTCCGGCGACTGGTGGGTGCACAGCTTCACCCAGCTCGCGCAGGCCGATGCCGGCGAGGCCCCGCCGCGCCCGCCCGCGGACGAGCGCGGCGCCGAGGACGAGCCGGCGCTGGCCGCGGCCGACGCAGGCGAAGCGGTCGTCATCGGCGATGCGCAGCCCGAGCCCACGCCCGATGGCCGCTTCGGGGGCACCCGTTTCGGCAACGTGCTGCACGCGGCGCTGGAAGGCTGCGACTTCGGCCGCTGGCGGCACTGGCGCCCGGGCGACGAAGCGCCGCCGGGGGAGCACGACGGCCTGCGGGCGGCACTGGCCGCGGGCGGCTACGCCGGCGAGGAACTCGGCCACGGCCTGGACCTGCTCACCGGCCTGGTCGGCCACAGCCTGACCGTGGAACTGCCCGAGGGCGTGCGACTGTGCCAGCTGGCGGACGACGCCCGCCGCGCCGAACTGGAGTTCCATCTCGCCCTGCATCCGACCGCAGCCGATGCGCTGCTCGCCCTGCTGCATGCGCATGGCCTGGTCCGCGAGCGCAACGCCTTCGGCAACCGCCGCCGGCTGGAGGGCCTGCTGACCGGCAAGATCGACCTGACCTATGTCGCCGGCGATCGCTGGTACCTGCTCGACTACAAGTCCAACCGCCTGCCGGACTACGGCCCGGATGCGCTGGCGCGCGCGATGCGCGAGAGCGAGTACGAACTGCAGGCCCTGCTCTACACCGTGGCCCTGCACCGCTGGCTGCGCTTGCGCGGCGGCGCGCGGTACGACTACGAACGCGACTTCGGCGGCGTGCGCTACCTGTTCTGTCGCGGCCTGGCCGCAGGCGCAGGCAATGGCATGCATGCGCACCGGCCGTCGCCGGCGCTGGTCCAGGCGCTGGACGCGCTGTTCGCCGGCCGGTCCGGGCATGCGCCCCGGGACGCGGAAGCCGCCGCATGAACCTGTTCGACGCACTGTGCCGCAGCGGCGCCTTGCGGCCGCGCCACGAGGCCCTGGCGCGCAGCCTGCAGCGCCTGGACCGCGAGGACGGCATCGACAGCGATCCGCTGCTGCTTGCCGGCGCGGCGCTGGCCTCGCTGGCGGTCGCGCGCGGCCATGCCGCGCTCGACCCCGCACAGCCGCTGCTGCTGTTCGACGCCGATCCCGGGCTCGTCTGGCCCGGGGCCGGGGCCTGGCGCGATGCGCTCGCCGCGTCGCGCTGGGTGGACTGCAGCGGGCGGACGGTGGGCGAAGCCGGATCGAGCCGGCCGCTGGCGCTCGAGCACGGGCTGCTCTACCTGCGGCGCTACCGCGACCACGAACGACGGCTGGCGGCCGACCTGCTCCGGCTGGCCGCCGGCGACGACGCAGACCCCGTGGATGCAGGCGCCCCGGCCGCGCTGTTCGCCGCCCTGTTCCCGCAGGCCGGGGACGACCTGCAGGCGCAGGCCGCCCGCCTGGCGCTGCGCCGGCGCCTGGTCCTGGTCACCGGCGGGCCGGGCACCGGCAAGACCACCACCATCGCCCGGATCCTGGTGCTGCTGCTGGCGCAGGCGCATGCGGCGGGTGCACCGCCGCGGCGGATCGCGCTGGCGGCCCCCACCGGGCGCGCGGCCGAGCGGATGGCCGAGAGCCTGCGCCGCGGCGCCGCCGCGATGCGGGCGATGCCGCAGATCGATCCGGGGCTGCTCGATGCGCTTCCGGACGCCGCCCTGACCCTGCATCGCCTGCTCGGCACCCGTCCGGACAGTCCCGGCTTCCGCCACGACCGGGCGCACCCGCTGCCCTACGACGTGGTGGTGGTCGACGAGGCTTCGATGGTCGACCTGCCGCTGATGGCGCGGCTGCTGCAGGCGATCCCCGACGGCGCGCGGCTGCTGCTGCTCGGCGATCCCGACCAGCTGCCTTCGGTCGAGGCCGGCGACGTCCTGGCCGCGGTCGCCGCCGCCGGCGAGGATGCCGAGGCAGGCGCCGCCGCGCCGCTGGCCGGGCGCCGCGTGCACCTGCGCCGCGGCCATCGCCAGTCCGGCCGGCTGCAGCTGGCGCCGCTGGCCGACGCGGTGCGCGCCGGCGACGCCGACGCGGCGCTCGCGCTGCTGCGCGGCGGCACGCTCGACGGCGTGCACTTCCACGAACGCATGGACGATCCGCTGGACACGCCGGCGCGCGACGCGCTTCTGGACCACTGGCGCGCGCTGCGCGACCGCAGCGATCCCGGCGAGGCCCTGCAGCAGGCGGCACGCCTGCGGCTGCTGACCGCCCTGCGCGCCGGCCCGCGGGGCGCCGCCACCCTCAATGCGCGGATCGAGACGGCCCTGGCCGGGGCCCGCCGCGAGCCGTGGTTCCAGGGCCGCCTGCTGCTGGTGACCGAGAACGACTACCGGCAACGCCTGTTCAACGGCGACATCGGCATCTGCCTGCGCGACGGGCGCGGCGCACCGGTGGCCTGGTTCGCCGCCGGCGACGGCGTCCGTGGATTCCATCCCGCCTCGCTGCCCGCCCACGAGGGTGCGTTCGCGACCACGGTGCACAAGGCGCAGGGTTCGGAATTCGACCGGGTGTGGCTGCTGCTGCCGCGCCACGACGCACGCCCGCTGACGCGCGAGCTGGTGTACACCGCGATCACCCGCGCGCGCAGCGCGCTGCACGTCTGCGCCGACCCGGAGCTGCTGCGCGCGGCGCTGGCGCGGCGCGTGCGGCGCGTCTCCGCGTTGCGCGCGCGGCTGCAGGCGGTCTGACCGGCAACAGCGGCGCGGCGCGGCGCCGCGGCCGCAGCGTCCACGCCGCCGGCACGCCCGTTGCATGCGTGTGACGGCGGCCCTGCATGCCTGAACGCATTCAGGAACGGCGTGCGCGGCGACGCGTTCTTTCACCGGCCGTGAACCCGCGCAGGTCCAGCATCGATGGACCAGCGCCGGAGCGCGCGGGCAACCCCCACTTCAGGAGTACAGCAATGAGCGACGTCAAGAAGGATCACAGCATCGGTGCAGGCACGGGCGCGGTCGCGGGTGCGGTGACCGGCGCGGCGGTGGGTTCGGCGGCGGGCCCGGTCGGGACCGTGGTCGGCGCCGTCACCGGCGGCGTGATCGGCGCGAAGGCCGGCGACTCGATCGCCGAAGCCATCAACCCGACCGAGTACCAGGACCACTTCAAGAACACCTACCGCGAGCGCCCGTACTACAGCGCCTCGCGCGAGTGGACCGACTACGAGCCGGCCTACAAGTACGGCTACGACACCTACGGCCAGTACCGCGGCCAGAAGTTCGAGGACGTCGAGTCCGACCTGGAGCGCAACTGGAACCAGGCCAAGGCGAAGTCGCGCCTGGAGTGGAACGAGGCCAAGGGTGCGGTGCGCGACGGCTGGCACCACATCGAGCGCAAGCTGCCGGGCGACTTCGACCGCGACGGCCGCTGAGCTCCACCCGATCGCCGTGGCGGCGCCACCGCCACGGATGCCGGAGGGCCGCCCTGTGCGGCCCTTCGTCTTTGCGGGGTTTCGGAATCGCCGGTTCCGGCGCGGCAGCCGGCCCGGCGTTCCGGCGCGGGTTCACCATGGCTGAACGCGACAACGGCTAGCGTCCGGGTCGACCGGTTTCGTCCAGGAGCCTGCGATGAGCACCCTGAAGAAGGACCATCCGATCGGCGCCGGCGCGGCGGCGCTGGCCGGCGGCGCGGTGGGCGCGGCGATCGGCGGCGTGGTCGGCGGCCCGCTCGGCATCGCGGTCGGCGCGGCGGCGGGCGGCGCGCTCGGCGCGGTGGTCGGCGACCGCACCGCGGAGGCGGCCGATCCGCGCGACGACCTCGGCCGCTTCGAGCAGATCTGGCACACCATGCCCTATTACGAGGACGGCATGGAATGGGAGGACTACGCGCCCGCCTACCGCTACGGCATCGACCAGTACCACGGCGGCCAGGCCCGCAGCTTCCAGGCCGCCGAACCCGAACTGGAGCGCGGCTGGCCCTCGGCCCGCGGCGGTTCGCGGCTGGACTGGGCGCAGGCGCGCGAGGCGGTGGCCCACGTCTGGCGCTGGTACGACGAGGAACTGCACAAGACCGTGCACGTGCCGCCGCCGCGCTGAAGCCGTACGGCGCGCCGCGGCAGGCGCCGGGTAAGATGGCGGCCCCACCCCAGGGCGCGCCCCGCATGTCCGACACCCGCAACGACGTCAGCCGCGCGCAGGCCGAGGAGGCCGTGCGCACCCTGCTGCGCTGGTCCGGCGAGGACCCCGCCCGCGAGGGCCTGCTCGACACCCCCGGCCGCGTGGTCCGCGCCTACGAGGACTGGTTCAGCGGCTACGGCCTGGACCCGGACGAATACCTGGCGCGCACCTTCGAGGAGGTGGAGGGCTACGACGAGATGATCGTGCTGCGCGACATCGAGTTCGAGTCGCATTGCGAGCACCACATGGCGCCGATCGTGGGCAAGGCCCACATCGGCTACCTGCCGCGCGGCAAGGTCGTGGGCATCAGCAAGCTGGCGCGGGTGGTCGACGCCTACGCGCGCCGCTTCCAGGTGCAGGAGAAGATGACCGCGCAGATCGCCGACTGCATCCAGCGGGTGCTGCAGCCGCTGGGCGTGGGCGTGGTGGTCGAGGGCGCGCACGAATGCATGACCACCCGGGGCGTGCACAAGCGCGGAGTCAGCATGATCACTTCCAAGATGCTCGGCAGCTTCCGCGACGATGCCCGCACCCGGGCCGAGTTCCTGCGCTTCATCGACGTCGGCCCGGGCCGCTAGCGCCCGGTCCGCACATCTCCCGGGCGGTACGCTAGAGCCTCGTTCCGGGCGTCGCCGCGGTCGGCTCGAAGCGGACCTGCCGCTGCGCGCCGGCGCCGTCACGCGGCCGTGACCGCGCGTCGACGCATCCCCGGTATCCTGTGCCGATGCCCGCCCTGCACGCCGCACCGTCCGGCCCCGCGCCGGAGCCGCGACCGTCGCCGGCCGCAGCCCTGGCCGCGCGCTTCCGGGCCGTGCGCGCGCGCACCCGCGCCCTCGCCGCGCCGCTGTCGCCCGAGGACGCGATGCTGCAGTCGATGCCCGACGCCAGCCCCGCCAAGTGGCACCTGGCGCACACCAGCTGGTTCTTCGAGCAGTTCCTGCTGGTCGACGGCCACCGCCAGCCGCCGTACCAGCCGCGCTGGCTGCGGCTGTTCAACAGCTACTACGAGAGCGTCGGCCCGATGCACGCACGGCCGCAGCGTGGCCTGCTGTCGCGGCCGACGCTGGCCCAGGTGCTGGCCTATCGCGAGGCGGTCGAGGAACGGCTGCTGGGACTGCTGGAACGCGACGCGCTCACGCCCGCGCAGCTGCAGCTGGTCGAACTGGGCCTGCACCACGAACAGCAGCACCAGGAACTGCTGCTGACCGACGTCAAGCACGGCTTCTGGTGCAACCCGCTGCGCCCGGCCTACCGTGACGACCTGCCGGCGCCGGATCCGGGCTGCGCATCGGCACTGCGCTGGATCGAGGGCGCCGAGGGCGTGGTCGAGATCGGCGCGCCGCCGTGGCCGGCGCACCCGCGGTTCGCCTACGACAACGAGTCGCCGCGCCACCGGGTGGTGCTGGCGCCGCACGCGCTCGCCGAACGTCCGGTCACCAACGCCGAGTACCGCGCCTTCGTCGACGACGGCGGCTACCGCAATCCCGCGCTGTGGATGAGCGCGGGCTGGGCGCTGGTGCAGGAGCAGGGCTGGCGGCGGCCGCTGTACTGGGACGGCGACCTGGCCTGCGAATTCACCCTCGGCGGCATGCGCGAGATCGCGCCGCACGCGCCGGTCTGCCACCTGTCCTGGTTCGAGGCCGACGCCTTCGCCCGCTGGGCCGGCGCGCGCCTTCCCACCGAGGCCGAATGGGAACACGCGGCGGCGGCGCTGCCGGTGCGCGGCAACTTCGCCGACGGGACTGCGCCGCTGCATCCGCAGGGCGCTCCGGCGCAGGAGGCCGCCGGACCGCGCCAGCTCTACGGCGACGTCTGGGAATGGACCGCGAGCCCCTACGCGCCCTATCCCGGCTTCCGCACGCTGCCCGGCAGCCTGGGCGAATACAACGGCAAGTTCATGAGCGGCCAGACGGTGCTGCGCGGCGGCAGCTGCGCCACCCCGGCCGGGCACGTGCGCGCCAGCTACCGCAACTTCTTCCATCCCCCCGACCGCTGGCAGTTCTCCGGGCTGCGCCTGGCCAGGGACCTCGCGTGAACGCCGCGCTGCGCCTGACCGACCTGCATCCCAGCCCCGACGACATCAGCGGCGACGTCCTCGCCGGCCTGTCGCGCACGCCCAAGCGCCTGCCGTCCAAGTACTTCTACGACAAGCGCGGCTCGGAACTGTTCGAGGAGATCACCCGCCAGCCGGAGTACTACCTGACCCGGATCGAGCTGGCCCTGCTGGAATCGTGCGCGGCGCGGATCGCCGAGGCGGTGGGTCCGCGCGCGCACGTGGTCGAATACGGCAGCGGCAGCGGCCGCAAGACCCGGCTGCTGCTCGACGCGCTCGACGACCCGGTGGCCTACACCCCGATCGAGATCTCGCGCAGCGCGCTGCTGGCGAGCGTCGAGCGCCTGGACCGCGAGTTCGGCGACGTCGAGGTGCTGCCGGTGCTGGCCGATTTCACCCAGCCGGTGCCGCTGCCGCAGCCCCGGCGGCCGGCCGACCACGCGCTGGTGTTCTTCCCGGGCTCGACCCTGGGCAACTTCACCGACGCCGAAGCGGTGCGGCTGCTGCAGGCGATGCGCGCGACCATGGGCGCGCGCGGCGGCGCGCTGGTCGGCGTCGACCTGCAGAAGGCGCCGGAAATCATCACTGCCGCCTACAACGACGCCGCCGGGGTCACCGCGGCCTTCACCCTCAACCTGCTGGTGCGCCTGAACCGCGACATCGGCAGCGATTTCGACCTGGACGGATTCGAGCACCTGGCCGAATACGCGGCCGACGCCGGGCGCATCGAGACCTTCCTGGTCAGCCGCAGGGACCAGGTCGTGACCGTCGAGGGCCGGCGCTTCCGCTTCGCGGCCGGCGAACGGATGCAGGTCGAATACAGCCAGAAGTACACCGACGAGAGCCTCGGCGCGCTGGCAGGTCAGGCGGGTTTGCGCGTGGTCGACGGCTGGAACGATCCCCGGGACTGGTTCGGCCTGCGCCTGCTGCAGCGCGCCTGACCGCGACCGGAGGGCCCCTAGGCCCTGAACCAGCCGCCGGAAGGGCGAGGTCCGGGGGGGGTTCCCGGGACCCCCGGCCCGCAACCCGGCAGCGCAACGCTGCATCCAGCCCCCTGTGACGGCCGTAGCAAGCAGGGCGCGGACCGCTACCGATGGAGCCGCGCATCCTGATCGTGTTCACAGGCATTGCGGGGGAGTTCCAGCGGTGACGGCAGCCGGCATGCCAAGCAGCCACGAGTCCGTCCCGCGCACCCGCGGTGCGCGCCATGATCGCCCGTGCCGGGCCGACGCCCCCCAGGAGCAGGCACCGCGCGGCCTGCGCATGGCGGCGTTGCTCGTGCTCGCCTTCTTCGTCCTGGACGGGGCGGTCCGGGTGGCGGGATCGCTCTGGAAGCCGGCCCATTACCACCTGCCGGCCGTCGGCACCTCGCCGGAGACCCTGCTTCCAGGCCCCGAGCCCGCGCCCGTCGCGTCCCGGCAACGGGCGCCGGAGGGAGCGGCGGCCCTGCCCATCGATGCACCGCCATCGGTCTCCCCGTCCGTACATTCGCGGGATCCGGGCGCGCTTTCCGCACATGCGCATGCCCATCGTCATGGGCAACGCCACGACCACGGGACGGGGTACGCCCACGGCCCGGACCGGCGCGCAAAAGCGCCCGAACCGCGGACGCATGCGCATCCAAGGGCTCCGGCGGGTACGGGTGTCGGCCACCACCGGCACTCGGCGGACGAGGCGGGGGTCGTCTACCTCCAACTCGAGCATCCGCACTCGCCGCTGGCGCCGCCCCGGGCAGTCGATACATCCGGCACCGACGGCTGGGTGCCAGCGCTGTACGCGCGGCGGCCATGGACGTCCATGGACCAGATCCACGCCTGGCACCACGAACAGGTGCCGCCCCCGCTTTCCTGGCACGTCCTGCCCGAAGGCCGGCCCCCCTGGCGCGCACGCCCCGCCTGACTGCCCGGGCGGCAAGGTCACCTGGGACGCGCCGCACTGCGCCGCAGCCGTTTGACCGCACCGAGGGTGTTTGCGACATCCCCACGGTGTCGCGGACAAGCATTCAGTTCCCCGCGCCCTGAACCTCCCGGCTCCGCAGGCAACCGACCAGCGACGCTCCTCCTGTGGCTGCCGCCACAGGATCCTTTCGCGTGTACCCGGCCGTTCGATCCGGCCACGGGAGATCACAACATGGCTTCGTTTCCTCTCGACCTGTCGCGCAATCCGCGCCCAGGCCTGCGTTGCGCCTATTCGATCCGGCCGTACCGGCCGCTTTCCCCGCCAGCAATGCCGACCCGCAGTCCACTGGCGCTGGCATTGCTGCTGGCCGCCGCTGCTCCGCCTGCGCACGCACACGAGCCGGCGCCCGCCGCGACCGAGCTGGACCGCATCGTGGTGGTCGGCCGCCGCCTCAATTTGGTCGGCGAGGCGATCAGCGCCTCCGAAGGCTCTGTGGGGCAGGCGGAAATCGCCGCGCGCCCGCTGCTGCGCACCGGCGACCTGCTGGAATTCGTGCCCGGCCTGGTCGCCACCCAGCACTCGGGCAGCGGCAAGGCCAACCAGTACTTCCTGCGCGGCTTCAACCTCGACCACGGCACCGACTTCGCGACCTTCGTCGATGCGATGCCGGTCAACATGCGCAGCCATGGCCACGGCCAGGGCTACACCGACCTCAGCTTCCTGATCCCGGAAGCGGTCGCCGAGCTCCACTACCGCAAGGGTCCCTACCACGCGGACGTCGGCGACTTCTCGTCGGCGGGGTCGGCGCGCTTCCGCATCGCCGACCGCGTCCAGACCGGGCGCGCCACCCTGGGCCTCGGCGAACACGGCTATCTGCGCGGTGTCGTGGTGGATTCCATCGACACGGACGGCGGCGGCAGCCTGCTGTACGGCGCCGAGCTGCAGCGCAACGACGGCCCCTGGACCGACATCGACGAGGACGTGCGCAAGCTCAACCTGCTGCTCAAGTACAGCGCCGACATCGGCGGCGGCCGCGGCGCCCTCACCTTCCTCGGCTACGACAACCGCTGGAACTCGGCCGACCAGATCCCGCAGCGCGTGGTGGACGCCGGCCTGATCGATGCACTCGGCTCGCTCGACACCAGCGTCGGCGGCGCATCCTCGCGCTACAGCCTGTCTGCGGACTGGCGCGGGCCGGTGCTGGGCGGCGAGTTGTCGGCCAGCGCCTATGCCGTCGACTACGACCTCGACCTGTACTCCAACTTCACCTACTTCCTCGACGATCCCGACGACGGCGACCAGTTCCGCCAGGTCGACGAGCGCCGGATCCATGGCTTCCAGGTGGCGCAGCACTGGCACGCGGGGCGCGGCGACTGGCATGTCGGCGCGGAAGGCCGCTTCGACGACATCGGCCGGGTCGGCCTGTTCAGGACCCAGGGGCGCCGGCCGCTGTCGACCGTGCGCGAGGATGCGGTGAAGCAGGGCAGCCTCGGCGTCTTCGCCAGCCATGGATTCCGCTTCGACGAGCGGTGGCGCAGCACCCTAAGCCTGCGCCACGACCGCTACGATTTCGACGTCGATGCGCGCTCGCTGCCGGTCAATTCCGGGTCCGCCCGCGACAACGCCACCTCGTTCAAGGCGAGCCTGGCCTGGACGCCGTCCGAGCGCGCCGAGCTGTATGCCAGTTACGGCCAGGGCTTCCATTCCAACGATGCCCGCGGCACCACCATCGTCATCGACCCGGGCTCGGGCGACCCGATCGACCCGGTCGACCCGCTGGTGGAGTCGGAAGGCTACGAACTCGGCGCACGGCTGTACTTCAGCGAACGCCTGCATGCGACCGCGGCGCTGTGGCGCCTGGACCTGGACTCGGAGCTGCTGTTCGTCGGCGATGCCGGCACCACCGAAGCCAGCCGGCCCAGCCGCCGCGACGGCGTCGAGCTGGGTCTGTACTGGTTCGGCAGCCGCTGGTTCGAGGGCAACCTCGAAGCCTCCTACACCCATTCGCGCTTCGCCGATGCCGACCCGGCCGGGCGCGAGATCCCCGGCTCGATTCCGCTGGTGCTCAGCGCAGGCGTCACCGGCCGGCTGGACAACGGCTGGTCCGGCACCCTGCAGCTGCGCCGCTTCGGCCGCTATCCGCTGGTCGAGGACAACAGCGTCGAGTCGGCCGGCTCGACCATGGTCAACCTGCGCGTCGGCAAGGCATGGCAACGGCTGGACCTGCACATCGACGTGTTCAACCTGCTGGATTCGGACGACCACGACATCGACTACTTTTACGCCTCGCGCCTGCCGGGCGAGCCCGTCGACGGCGTCGAGGACGTCCATTTCCACGTGTTCGAACCGCGAACGGTGCGGGTCAGCCTGAACTGGCGGTTCTGAAGGCGCTGCATGGCGTAGCCACGACGCGGCGCCATCCGCGCCGTGGCTGCGGTGGCGACCGGCGCGCTGGAAAACCGCCTTCACCCGCCCTGTGCCCGTGCCGCGCGAGACTGGCCGCTCCCTCCCGTCACACGCGAGGTCCTCACCATGGCCCGTTGCGACGTCTGCGGCAACGACTACGACAAGGCCTTCATCGTGCAGGGACCGGCCGGCAGCGGCACCTTCGACTCGTTCGAATGCGCGATCCATGCGCTGGCGCCGACCTGCTCGCGCTGCGGCAACCGCATGATCGGCCACGGCGCCGAGCACGACGGCCTGTTCTACTGCAGCGCCCATTGCGCGCGCGAGTCCGGCATCGTCGGCATCGACGACCGCATCTGAAGCCGGCCGGCGCGGACATCCCGGGTCGCCGGGCATCGGCGCCGCGGCACGGACCGGCCTGCGCCATCGCCGCCCGGATGCGGGCCGTCCGCGCCGGCGCGGTACAATTCGCGGTCTTTTCCCGGGATTCGCGCGCCGGACCGGCCGCCGATCCGCCAGCAGGCCGCGCCCATGACCAGCACCGCCGAACTGTCCTCGCCGGCTTCCGCCGGCGCCGCCCTGACCCGTGGGCTGCACGACCCGGACTACACGCTCGACCACAAGTACAGCCGCGAGCGCGGCCGGATCTACCTGTCCGGCGTGCAGGCGCTGGTGCGCCTGCCGCTGATGCAGCGGCTGCGCGACGCCGCCGCCGGCCTGGACACCGCCGGCTTCGTCTCCGGCTACCGCGGCAGCCCGCTGGGCGGCTTCGACCTGGAATTGTGGCGGGCGAAGAAGCATCTCGAGGCCGCCGGCGTGAAGTTCACCCCGGGCCTCAACGAGGACCTCGGCGCGACCATGGTCTGGGGCACCCAGCAGACCGGCCTGTTCCCCGGCGCCAGGCACGACGGCGTGTTCGGCATGTGGTACGGCAAGGGCCCGGGCGTGGACCGCTGCGGCGACGTGTTCAAGCACGCCAATGCCGCGGGCACCGCGAAGCATGGCGGGGTGCTGGCGCTGGCCGCCGACGACCATGCCTGCCGCAGTTCGACCCTGCCGCACGGCTCCGAGCACGAGTTCGTGTCCGCGATGATGCCGGTGCTCAACCCGGCCGGGGTCCAGGACATCCTCGACCTGGGCCTGGTCGGCTGGGCGATGAGCCGCTTCACCGGGCGCTGGGTCGGGTTCAAGACCATCGCCGAGACCGTGGAGTCCTCCGCTTCGGTGGACGTGGATCCGCACGCGCTGCGGATCGTGCTGCCCGGCGACGATGACTTCCAGATACCGCCAGGCGGGCTCAACATCCGCTGGCCGGATCCGCCGCTCGAGCAGGAGATGCGCCTGCACCAGTACGCGGTGCGTGCGGCGCAGGCCTTCGCCCGCGCCAATCGCATCGACCGCGTCGCGATCGAAGCGCCGGACGCGCGTCTTGGCATCGTCACCACCGGCAAGAGCTACCTGGACGTGCTGCAGGCGCTCGAATACCTCGGGCTGGACGCGGCCGCCTGCCGGGAGCTGGGCATCCGCGTCTACAAGGTCGCGATGACCTGGCCGCTGGAGCCGCAGGGCATCCGCGCGTTCGCCGCGGGCCTTCAGGACATCGTGGTCGTCGAGGAGAAGCATGCCTTCATCGAGAGCCAGATGAAGGAACTGTTCTACAACTTCGACGGCCGCCGCCCGACCATCGTCGGCAAGTACGACGAAGCCGGCGAGTGGATCCTGCCGTCGACCGGCGAGCTGACCCCGGCGCGGATCGCGCGGGTCATCGCCCGCCGCCTGCAGAAATTCCATGACAACGACCACATCCGCCAGCAGCTGGCGTTCCTGGCTTCCAAGGAAGCCGAGCTGGCGCTGCCGCGCGCGGATTTCCCGCGCGTACCGCATTACTGCTCCGGCTGCCCGCACAACACCTCCACCCAGGTGCCGGAGGGCTCGCGCGCGCTGGCCGGCATCGGCTGCCACTACATGGTCACGTGGATGGACCGGGCCACCGACACCTTCACCCACATGGGCGGCGAGGGCGTGACCTGGGCCGGGCAGGCGCCGTTCACCGACACCCCGCACGTGTTCCAGAACCTGGGCGACGGCACCTACTTCCACTCCGGCTCGCTGGCCGTGCGCCAGGCGGTCGCCGCCGGCGTCAACATCACCTACAAGATCCTCTACAACGACGCGGTGGCGATGACCGGCGGCCAGCCGGTCGACGGTACCCTGACCGTGCCGCAGATCGCGCACCAGATGCGCGCCGAGGGCGTGCAGGAGATCGCGCTGCTCAGCGACGACATCGGCAAGTGGTCGGATCCGTCGATCTTCCCGGCCGGCGTGACCTTCCACGACCGTCGCGAACTCGACGCGGTGCAGCAGCGGCTGCGCGAAGTGAAGGGCGTCTCCATCCTGATCTTCGACCAGACCTGCGCCACCGAGAAGCGCCGTCGCCGCAAGCGCGGCAAGCTGCCCGACCCGGCCAGGCGCGTGGTGATCAACTCGCTGGTGTGCGAGGGCTGCGGCGACTGCGGGAAGAAGAGCTTCTGCGTGTCGGTGCTGCCGAAGGAGACCGAGTTCGGCCGCAAGCGCGAGATCGACCAGTCCAGCTGCAACAAGGACTACTCCTGCGTCGAGGGCTTCTGCCCGAGCTTCGTCAGCGTGCACGGCGCGCCGCTGCGCAAGGGCCGCAAGGTCGCCGCCGCCGAGCGCCTGGCCGCGCTGCCGATGCCCGCCCCCGCCGGCGACCTGTCGCGCCCGTGGAACATCCTGATCACCGGCGTCGGCGGCACCGGCGTGGTCACCATCGGCGCGCTGCTGGGCATGGCCGGGCACCTGGAGGGGCGCGGGGCCACCGTGCTCGACCAGACCGGGCTGGCGCAGAAGGGCGGCGCGGTCACCACCCACGTGCGCATCGCCGGGGCGCCGGCCGACATCCACGCGGTGCGCATCGCCGCCGGCGAGGCCGACCTGGTGCTGGGCTGCGACATGGTCGTGGTCAACGACTACTGGGCGCTGTCGAAGATCCGCGCCGGACGCACCCGGGTGCTGCTCAACACCTACGAGGCGATGCCCGGCACCTTCACCACCCGCCCGGACATGCGGTTCCCGGCCGCCGGCATCGTGCAGGCGGTGCGCACCGCGCTCGGCGGCGAGGCCGAGGCGGCAGGCCGGCTGGTCCAGGTCGACGCCACCCGCCTGGCCACCGCGCTGATGGGCGACGCCATCGCCGCCAACCTGTTCATGCTCGGCCACGCCTGGCAGCAGGGCCTGGTGCCGCTGTCGCTGGAGGCGCTGATGCGCGCGGTCGAACTCAACGGCGCGGCGGTGGAGATGAACAAGACCGCATTCGCCTGGGGCCGGCTGGCGGCCATCGACCCGGCCGCGGTGGCCGCGGCGGCGGGCGTGGTGGACAACCCGCCCACCGCGGCGGAGTCCGCGGTGCACGCGCTGCCGCTGCTGCCGCCGCGCCCGTCCGAGGGCCACGAATCCGGCCTCAACGACGCGCTCGCGGCGACCGCCGAGGCCGACGAGCTGCGCCACCTGCCCGCGCACGGCAGCCAGGCCCAGGTCGCGTTCCTGCCGCTGGACGATGCGCGCCTGTCGCGCTCGCTCGACGAGATCGTCGCGCGCCGCGTCGCCTTCCTCACCGACTACCAGGACGCGCGCTACGCCCGGCGCTATGCCGGCCTGGTGGCGCGGGTCCGGGAGACCGAGCAGGCGCGGACGCCGGGCAGCACCGACCTGGCCGAGGCGGTGGCGCGCTACGCCTTCAAGCTGATGGCCTACAAGGACGAGTACGAGGTTGCACGGCTGTACGCCGATCCGGCGTTCATGGAGAAGATCAAGTCGCAGTTCGAGGGCGACTACAAGCTGCATTTCCACCTGGCGCCGCCGTTGTTCTCCAGGCGCGATCCGGTCACCGGCGAACTGCGCAAGTCGGAGTACGGCAGTTGGGTATTCTCCGCTTTCAAGGTGCTGGCGAAACTGCGCGGCTTGCGTGGCAGCGCACTCGACATCTTTGGCTATACCCGGGAACGCAGGACCGAGCGCGCTCTGATCGGGGAGTACGAAGCCACGATCGCGGAAATTCTCGACCGGCTCAGCGCCGACAACCATGCGCTGGCGGTGAAGATCGCCTCGATTCCGGAAGACATCCGCGGCTTCGGCCATGTCAAGGATCGCCACCTCGAAGCGGCCAGGACCCGGCAGGCCGAACTGCTTGCGGCGCTACGCTCGCCGGAGCAGGTGCGCCCGGCGGCCTAGGCAAGGAATCAGCTCGCCTGGTTCTCGCGCTTCATTCCCCACCGCGACCGCCCCGACCGATTCCCGGGGCGACAGCGGCGGGGCGAGGCCGCCATCATCTTCCTGTAACAATCCTGCGCCAGGCTGGGTCTGACGCCATGAATGCGAAAGACCGATCTGAATCCCGGCGACCTGACGCCTGAGGCCGATGCCTTCAGGGAAGCGCTGTTGCGCGTCGGTCCCGGGCTTTTCCCGGCCATAACCGGCGAGCGCGGCGAGCGCGATGAACCGGCGCAGCGGCCGAAGGTGCGCTCGATCT
>JBKHXI010000186.1:0-2369 GCA_046566095.1 Gammaproteobacteria bacterium
TGACGGTGAAGCCCGGCGGCGCCCGCGAGACGTGGTCGCCGTGGCTCATCCACACGTCCAGCCGCGGCGGCGCGCCGGGGTGGTCCTTGAGGCCCTCGAACAGCAGGTCCTGGGCGACGATCGAGACCTCGGCATGGCCGTACTCGCGCTGGTCGGCCGCCTCGGTCGCGCCGCCCAGCTGCACGGCCATGGTCTGCATGCCGTAGCAGATGCCGAGGATCGGCACCCCGGCGTCGAACGCCTCCTGCGGGGCGCGCGGCGAACCGTCCACGGTCGTCGACTCGGGGCCGCCGGACAGGACGATGCCCCGGGGCGCGAACCGCGCGATCTCGGCCGGGTCGTGGTCCCAGGCCCAGACCTCGCAGTAGACCCCGAGCTCGCGGATGCGACGGGCGATCAGCTGCGTGTACTGCGCGCCGAAGTCGAGGATCAGGATCTTGTCGCTGTGGATGTCGGTCATGATGTCCAGTGTCGTTCCGAGCGCAGCGAGGAACCTGCTTTTCTCGTGGCGCGGTTGGAGAAGCAGGTCCCTCGCTGCGCTCGGGACGACAGGCGGGGAGTGGGCACGGCACCTGTACGGCACGCGCGCCCTTTCCCGGCTCGTATCAGCTCATCCGGTAGTTCGGCGGTTCCTTCGTGATCTGCACGTCGTGCACGTGGCTCTCGCGCTGGCCTGCGCCGGTCACGGTCACGAAGCTCGGCTTCGTGCGCATCTCCCCGACGGTGGCGCAGCCGACATAGCCCATGGTCGCGCGCAGGCCGCCGGCGAGCTGGTGGATGACGCCGGCCAGCGGGCCACGGTACGGCACCCGGCCCTCGATGCCCTCGGGCACCAGCTTGTCGGCCTCGGCCGAATCCTGGAAGTAGCGGTCCTTGGAGCCCTTCTCCATCGCGCCGAGCGAACCCATGCCGCGGTAGCTCTTGTAGCTGCGGCCCTGGAACAGCTCGGTCTCGCCCGGGGATTCCTCGGTGCCGGCGAACAGGCCGCCGATCATGATGCTGCTGGCGCCGGCGACCAGCGCCTTGCCGATGTCGCCGGAGAAGCGGATGCCGCCGTCGGCGATCAGCGGGATGCGGTCGTCCAGCGCCTCGGCGACCATCGCCACCGCGGTCACCTGCGGCACGCCCACGCCGGCGACCGGGCGCGTGGTGCAGATCGAGCCTGGCCCGACCCCGACCTTGACCGCGTCGGCGCCGGCGCCTTCCAGCGCCAGCGCCGCCTCGCCGGTGACGATGTTGCCGCCCACCACCTGCAGCTGCGGGTAGCGCTTCTTGATCCAGGCGACGCGGTCGATCACGCCCTGGGCATGGCCGTGCGCGGTGTCCACCACCACCACGTCGACGCCGGCTTCCAGCAGCGCCTCGACCCGCTGCTCGGTGTCGCCGCCCACGCCGACCGCCGCACCGACCAGCAGCCGCTCGCTGGCGTCGTAGGCGGCGTTGGGGTTGTCCTGCTTCTTCTGGATGTCCTTGACCGTGATCAGGCCGCGCAGCTCGAACCCGTCGTTGACCACCAGCACCTTCTCGATCCGGTGCCGGTGCAGCAGCCCCATCACCTCCTCGTCGGAGGCGCCCTCCTTGACCGTGACCAGGCGCTCGCGCTTGGTCATGATGTGGCGGACCGGGTCGTCGAGTTTCTTCTCGAAGCGCATGTCGCGGCTGGTGACGATGCCGACCAGCTGGCCGTTGTCGTCGACCACGGGCACGCCGGAGATGCGGCGCGCCTGGGTCAGGCGCAGGACCTCGCCGATGGTGGCGTCCGGGCCGACCGTGAAGGGCGAGCGGATCACCCCGGCCTCGAAGCTCTTGACGGTGGCGACCTCGGCGGCCTGGCGCTCGGCGCTCATGTTCTTGTGGATGATGCCGATGCCGCCGAGCTGGGCCATGGCGATCGCCAGCCGCGACTCGGTGACGGTGTCCATGGCGGCCGAGACGATCGGCAGGTTCAGGCGCAGGTCGCGGGTCAGGCGGGTGGCCAGCGAGACGTCCTTGGGCAGGACCTGCGAGTGCGCGGGGATCAGCGAGACGTCGTCGTAGGTGAGCGCTTCAGCCTGGATGCGCAGCATGGCCGGGTCCGGAAAGGATGAAGCGCGCCAGTTTAGCATCGGCTGCCGGTCCCATGCCCGCGGCTCGCCGACCGCCCCCGTAGGAGCGGGCCTTGCCCGCGATCGGGCGGCGGCTTCCGGAGCCCGCGTGGGCATCGCGCCCAAGGGGCGCTCCTACGGAGCAATCGCCTTCGCGGGATCGCGGGCAAGGCCCGCTCCTACGGCGGCGCGGCCGCCTCCGCGGCTTCCAGGGTGTTCTGCATCAGGGTGGCGACGGTCATCGGGCCGACCCCGCCGGGCACCGGGGTGATCCAGCTGGCGCGG
>JBKHXI010000187.1:0-2256 GCA_046566095.1 Gammaproteobacteria bacterium
GTCGCCGAGCTCGCTGGCAAGCTGCAGCGCGCGGTCGGGCAGCAGGTCGAGTCTGTTCATCGGTCTGGCCTGGAAGGGGGACTGGCCACCGAGTCTCGGCGCGCAGGCGTTGAAGCGGCGTGAGCGCGGCCGCGTCCGCCGCGGTCGCGTTCAGCCGCCGCGCGGCCGCGCCCGATGGGTCGCCTGCGCCGACCACGGATCCTCGGGCCAGGGATGCCTGGGATAGCGCCCCTTCATCTCGCGCCGCACCTCCGGCCAGGTGCGGTCCCAGAAGCCGCGCAGGTCGGCGGTGACCTGCAGCGGCCGGCCGGCCGGCGACAGCAGGTGCAGGGTCAGCGGCACCCGGCCGTCGCAGATCCGCGGCGTGTCGGCCAGGCCGAACAGCTCCTGCAGCCGGACCGCGAGCACCGGCGCCTCGGGCTGGTCGGCGGCGGCGTCGTAGCCGTAGCGGATCGGGCGCCGCATGCCCGAGGGCACCGCGATCCGCGCCGGCGCCAGACGTTCGACCCGTTCGCGCTGCGCCCAGTCCAGCAGCGACTGCAGGGCCGCCGCGAATCCGTCCGCGCCGAGCGCGTCGAACCGGCTCTTGCCGGCGAAGGCCGGTCGCAGCCACCGGTCGCGGGTCGCCAGCAGCGCCTCGTCCGAAAGATCCGGCAGCCCGGGCTCCGGCAGCCAGGCGCGCAGGCAGCGCACCCGCGCGCGCCATTGCGCGAGCGCCTCGCTCCAGGGCAGCGCGTCCAGGCCGAGCGTGGCGACCGCGTCGGTCAGGGCCTGCGCGGCCCGCGCCGGATCGACCCGGCCGCCTGGCCGGGTTTCGAGCACGATCGCGCCGAAGCGCGCCTCGCGCCGCGCCACCAGCGCACGCCGTTGCGGATCCCAGCGCACCGCCTCGTCCTCGGCGAAGCGCGCCGGGAAGTCGCGGCGCAGCCGCGCCTCGTCCAGCGGCGCGGCGCGCAACAGCAGCGCGTCGCGCGGCTCGTGGCACAGCTCGGTGGCGACCAGCCAGGGTTCGCCGAACAGCGCGCTGTCCTCCGACAGCCGTGCCGAGCGGCCGTTGGCCAGCTGGTAGCGGCGCGCGTCCTCCGGATGCTGGCGCGCGACCCGGTCCGGCCAGCCGTGCGCCAGCAGATCGCCGAGCAGGTGCGGCGCGGCTTCGGCCGGCGGCGCGGTGCGCAGCCGCAGGCGCCGCCGCCATTGCGCGCTGGCCGCGTCGATGGCGGCCAGCGCGCTGCGGCTCGCGTCGGGCGGACAGCGTCCGGCCCGCCACGCGGCCAGCGCCTGCCAGCGTGCGGCCAGCGCATCCGAGCGCAGGCGCAGCGGATCGCGCGCCTCCAGCAGCGCGGCCAGGTCGCAGGCCAGGGCCTGCTCGGCCGGAGTCGCCGACGCCAGCAGCAGGGCCGCCAGCCGCGGATGGGTGCCGAGCGCGAGCATGCGCCGGCCGAGCGGGGTGATCGCCCCGTCGGCCAGCGCGCCCAGCGCCGCCAGCAGCGTGCGCGCGGCGGCCAGCGCGCCCGCCGGCGGCGGGTCGGGGAAGCGCAGCGCATCGCTGCCCCAGGCCGCCAGTTCCAGCGCGAGCCCGGCCAGGTCGACGTGCGCGATCTCCGGCCGCCGCTGCGGCTCCAGCCGCTGCGACTGCGGCCACAGCCGCAGGGCCCAGCCCGGCGCGGTGCGGCCGGCGCGCCCGGCGCGCTGGTCGGCCGAGGCCTGCGAGACCGCGACCGCGTCCAGCCGGGTGAAGCCCGAGTTCGGATCGAAGCGCGGCTCGCGCGCCAGGCCGCTGTCCACCACCACGCGCACGCCGGGCAGGGTCACGCTCGATTCGGCGACGTTGGTCGCCAGCACCACCCGGCGCAGGCCTGCCTCCGACGGCCGCAGCACCTGCGCCTGCTGCGCGACCGGCAGGTCGCCGTGCAGTTCCAGGCACTCGTGCGCCGGCAGCTCCGGCGCGGTGGCGGCCAGCGCCTCGCGCGCCCGCGCGATCTCGCGACGGCCGGGCAGGAACACCAGCACGTCGCCGGGGTGCCGCTCCAGCGCCTGCGCCACCGCACGCCGCAGCTGGTGGTGCAGGGCCTCGTCGCGGCGCGCCGGGACATGCGCGATCTCCACCGGGAAGGCACGGCCCTCGCTCGACAGCCGCGGCGCGTCGAGGAACGCGGCCAGGCGCGCGCCGTCGAGGGTGGCCGACATGACCACGATCCGCAGGTCCGGGCGCACCTGCGCCTGCACGTCCAGGGCCAGGGCCAGGCCGAGGTCGGC
>JBKHXI010000188.1:0-5967 GCA_046566095.1 Gammaproteobacteria bacterium
GGAATCGGGATCGAGACGTTGCGGATGCCGCGCCGGACCCATTCCTGCAGCAGCGTCCCCCCCGGGATCCAGTAACGATCGAAGCGCGTCGGCTCGTACCCGTAGGGCGGGCGCTGCAACCAGGTGCCGGCACGGTCGAGATCGGCGATCCGCTCCTCGACCGAACCCGGCGGCGCCCCGCCCGGCCGCCCCGCCGGCGCGTCCGCCAGCCGCGGCCGGCCGCCCTCGTCGAACAGCCCCGGCGGCCCGCCCTGGCGCCCGCCCGGACGGTTGCGCAGGGCCTCCCCCCAGTCGTCGCCGCGGCTGCTCGTGGCCGGCGCCCCGGGCGGCAGCCCGGGCGCGGGCGCGGTGCCCGGCTGCGTCGCCGGCCCGGTCGCCCCCGGCGCGGCGGGCGGCGCCGGGCCGGTGCGCGCGGCCGGGGCTGCGGCCGTGTCCGCGGCGGCCGCGCGTTCCGGCGCAGCGGCATCCGCGCGATCCGGCGTCGGGATCGCGCGTTCGGCCAGCGCCTCGGGCCGCGGCGCAGGCAACTCCGGCGCGGCGATGCGCGGCGCCGGCAGCACCGGCGAACGCGGCGTCGGCGTCACCGGTTCCGGGATCTCCCGCTGCTGCAGCGCAGGCGGCGCCGGCGGCACCGGCGGCGCGGACGCGACCGGCGGCAGCTCCGGCATCCGGATCGCCGGCGCCGGCGTCCGCGCCGGTTCCGGGATCGCGATCTCGCGGACCGCCGGCGGCGCCGCTTCCAGCTCCGGACTGGCCGGCGCCGGCGGCACCACCACCATCCGCGGCGTCGGCGGCGGCAGCACGAAATCGCTGTCCGGCTCGTCCACCTCGGTGACCTGGACCGGCTGCGCGGCGACCGGCGGCGCCGGGATCGGGCGCTCGCGCAGCGGCGGCGGTTCCAGCGCCAGCGTGCGCGGCGCGATCGCGATCTCCGGCCGCGGCAGTTCGGGCGGCGCCAGCTCGGGTGGAACCGCCTCTCCCGGCGCCGGCTCCGCGGCGGCGATGCCGGACGCGGCCGGCGCGGGCGCGCTGGCGGGGACGTCCGCTGGCGCCGGTTCCGCGGCCGGCGCACCGGCGCCCGGCTGCTCGGGCGTGCCGCGGCCGACCCATTCCACCCGGACCACCACCGGCTCGCCCGCGCCCGCGGCCGGCGGCACCAGGAAATGCGCGTCCATCAGCCAGACCAGCAGCACCGCCAGCACCAGATGGACCACGCAGGTGGCGGCGATGCCGGCGATCCGCGGCCCCTTCTCGTCCGCCGCCGGCGGATGCCATTGCTGGCGCCAGAGCGTGGCGAAGGCCTGCCAGCGGTCGAGGAAGGCGCCGGCGCGCGGCGGTTCGCGCAGCGGCCGCTGCAGCAGCACCGCGACCATCTCCGGCGCCGGCGCGCCGGTCACCCCGTGGCGCTGCGGCCGGATCGCCTCCAGCCAGGCCTGCCAGCCCGGGGGCAGCTGGCCCGGGGATTCGGGGCGGATCGACCGCAGCGTGCGCCGCCGGCGCAGGACGTCGATCAGGTCGGCGGCCGAAAACACGCGCGCCGGGGTCCGCTCAGGCGACGTCGCGCGGGATGTAGGGCGCGTCGCCGGTGGCGTGGTCGGTGGCGTCGCGCACCGCGGTCACGCCCGGCACCTTCTCCTTCAGCGTCTTCTCGATGCCCTGCTTCAGGGTCACGTCGGCCATGCCGCAGCCGTGGCAGCCACCGCCGAAGCGCAGCACCACCACGCCGTCGGCGGTGACCTCCTGCAGCTCGACGTGCCCGCGGTGCTGGGCGAGCTGCGGGTTGATCTCCTGGTCGATCAGCCAGCGCACACGCTCGACCAGCGAGGCGGCCTCGCCCGGCGCCTCGCCCTTGATCCGCGGCGCGCGGATCTGCAGCTGGCCGCCGGTGGCCTGCTGGGCGTAGTCGATCTCGGCGCCGTCCAGCCAGGCCACGCTGGCCGCGTCCAGCCACAGGGTGAAGCCCTCGCAGTCCACCGCCCACTCGTCGCCCTGCAGGTCGGCAGGCTCCGCGAACTCCAGGCGCACGTCGGCCTGCGGCGTGCCCGGGCGGGTCGCCGCCAGGCGCACGCCGAGGCCGGGCAGGTCCTCGCGTTCGAGCAGCCGGCGGAAATGGACCTGGGCGGATTCGGAAATCTGGATCATGCGGCTATTCTAGCGGCCCGGGTGGCGCGCGACGGCGCGCCTGCACCCTGCGACCACGCCCGATGTGGTCTGTTCATGCGGCGTCCCGCCGCGGGAGTGTCCACATGTCCGACCTGATCCCCCTCGCCCAGGCCCGCTGCACGCCCCGCAAGGGCAGCGAGCACAGGCTGACCGAGGCCCGCATCCGCGAACTGCTGCCCGAGGTGCCGGGCTGGGAACTGGCCGAGGACGGCCATGCCCTCACCCGCAGCTATCGCTTCGAGGACTACCATCGGACCATGGCGTTCGTGAATGCGCTGGCCTACGTGGCCCACCGCGAGGACCACCATCCGGACCTGGCGGTGCACTACGACCGCTGCGTGGTCCGCTGGTCCACCCACGACGTCGGCGGCCTGTCGGAAAACGACTTCATCTGCGCGGCCAAGGCCGACGCCCTGTTCGGGGAGGAATGACGATGTCCGCCACCACGTCCCGCGCGCGGCGCGCCCCGCGCCTGCTGCCGGCCGCCGGCCTGCTGGCCCTGTCGCTGGCGCTGCTGGCCGCCTGCGGCCGGGGCGAACCCGAGCGCCTGGTCGACCCGCCGACCAACGTGGTCGCGGTCGACACCCCGCCGCCGGAATACCCGGTCTCGCTGGCCTGCGCCGACATCGGCGGCAAGGTCGTGCTGGCGCTGACCATCGGCACCGACGGCCGCCCGAAGCGGGCCGTGATCGAGCAGCGCAGCGGCGTGCCGGAGCTGGACCGGCTGGCGCTGGAGGCGGTGCAGGCCTGGCGCTTCCGGCCGGCGACCTACGACGGCGCGCCGGTCGAGACCACCATCCAGGTGCCGATGACCTTCCGCCCGCCGCCGGAGGGCGACATCCGCTGCGCACCGGCCGGCTGAGCGCTCAGCCCAGGCGGTCGAGCACTTCGCCCAGGTCCGGCGGCAGCGGGGCGTGGATCGCGTAGGGGCTGTCGCCGCCGTCGAGCGCGAACTCGAGCGAAGCCGCGTGCAGGAACAGCCGGCGCAGCCCGGCCTGCTCGCGCAGGCGGCGGTTGGCGTCCGGGTCGCCGTACTTGTCGTCGCCGGCGACCGGGTGTCCGATGTGCGCCGCGTGCACCCGGATCTGGTGGGTGCGGCCGGTGTCGATCCGGACCTCGCACCAGGAATGGCCGCCACGCCGCTCCAGCAGCCGGAAGCGGCTCAGCGAGGGCTTGCCGGCGTCGCCGACCTGGACATGGCGCTCGCCGCCCTGGCGCAGCCCGACCTGCAGCGGCAGGTCCACGCGCATGGCGCCGTCCGGCATCCGCCCCAGCAGCAGCGCCAGGTAGCGCTTGACGATGCCGCCCTGCCCCGCGCCGCGCATCAGCGCCTGCAGTTCCGCCAGCGCCGCGCGCTTCCGGGCCAGCAGCAGCACGCCGGAGGTGTCGCGGTCGAGCCGGTGCACCAGCTCCAGCGAGTCGCGCGGGCGCAGCGCGCGCAGGATCTCGATCGCGCCGAAGGAGATGCCGCTGCCGCCGTGGCTGGCGATCCCGGAGGGCTTGTTCACCGCCAGCAGGCGCGCGTCCTCGAACACGATCGCCGCCTCCATCGCCTCCAGCAGCCCCTGCGACGGCGCCCCGGTCCGGCCGGCCTCGGCCAGCCGGACCGGCGGGATCCGCACCTGGTCGCCCGCCGCCAGCCTGCGCTCGGCCCTGGCCCGCCCGCCGTTCACCCGCACCTGGCCCGAACGCACCAGCTTGTAGACCAGCGAGCGCGGGGCGCCCTTGAGCTGGCCCAGCAGGAAATTGTCCAGCCGCTGCCCGGCCCGGTCCTCGGGGACGGCGAGCGTGCGCGCGCCGCCGCCGCGGGGGGTATCTGAATGGGTCATTCCGGGAACCTGATCTGGTACACTCGCGACGCGAGACAAGGGTTTGATTCGCCGGGAGTTGTACGCAGGGCCGAAGGCCCGCCTCCCGCGATCCCGGACGCGCCGGCCACCACCGCCCCGAGGCGGCCATGGTAGCGGCCCGCCGGCACGCCCGGCCATCGCCCGGTGGCTCGCGCCACCCGTGCTGAACATCATTCCGCCGGCCACCGGGCATGCCCGGGCGCCGACGGCCCGACAACAGGCAACATTTTTGAAGCGCTCCCGCGGCGAGCCGTGGTGTCGTAGCGCTGGAACACTCGAGGCCCCGCGGCGCGCCCGGCGCGCGGCGGGACCGGCGGTATCCAGAGGCGAAACGCCCCATGGCGTTGCCGCGTGCTGCCCCTGCGGGGGCGAAGGCGCGCGAGGAACGCAACCATGAAGCGCATGCTCATCAACGCGACGCAGGCGGAAGAACTGCGCGTCGCGATCGTCGACGGCCAGACCCTGTACGACATCGACATCGAACAGCCGTCGAAGGAACAGAAGAAGTCCAACATCTACAAGGGCCGGATCACCCGGCTGGAGCCGTCGCTGGAGGCGGCCTTCGTGGAGTACGGCGGCGAGCGCCACGGCTTCCTGCCGCTCAAGGAGATCTCGCGCGACTACTTCCAGGCCGGGGTCGACCCCAACAAGGCCTCGATCCGCGAGCTGCTGCGCGAGGGCCAGGAGGTCGTGGTCCAGGTCGAGAAGGAGGAGCGCGGCAACAAGGGCGCGGCCCTGACCACCTACATCTCGCTGGCCGGCCGCTACATGGTGCTGATGCCCAACTCCCCCACCGCCGGCGGCGTCTCGCGCCGGATCGAGGGCGAGGACCGGGCCGAGCTCAAGCGCGCGATGGACGCGCTGACCATCCCCGACGACATGGGCGTGATCATCCGCACCGCCGGCGTCGGCCGCGACGCCGACGAGTTGCAGTGGGACCTGGACTACCTGCTGCAGGTCTGGAAGGCGGTGGCCGAGGCCGCGCTGAGCAAGCCGGCGCCGTTCCTGATCTACCAGGAATCGCGGCTGATCATCCGCGCCCTGCGCGACTACATGCGCGCCGACATCGGCGAGATCCTGGTCGACACCCCGGAGATGTACGCCGAGGCGCGCGAGTTCGTCGAGCAGGTGATGCCGCACAACCTGCGCAAGCTCAAGCACTACACCGACGACGTCCCGCTGTTCAACCGCTTCCAGATCGAGTCGCAGATCGAGAGCGCCTACGAGCGCGAGGTGCGCCTGCCCTCCGGCGGCGCGCTGGTGATCGACCAGACCGAGGCGCTGACCTCGGTCGACGTCAACTCCGCGCGCGCCACCCGCGGCGGCGACATCGAGGAGACCGCGTTCCATACCAACCTGGAGGCGGCCGACGAGGTCGCCCGCCAGCTGCGCCTGCGCGACCTGGGCGGCCTGGTGGTGATCGACTTCATCGACATGTCCAGCAGCAAGCACCAGCGCGAGGTCGAGAATCGCCTCGCGCAGGCGCTCAAGCTCGACCGCGCGCGGGTGCAGATCGGCCGCATCTCGCGCTTCGGGCTGCTGGAGATGAGCCGCCAGCGGCTGCGCCCGAGCCTGGGCGAGGCCAGCCAGATCGTCTGCCCGCGCTGCGAGGGCCATGGCCGCATGCGCAGCGTCGAGTCGCTGTCGCTGTCGATCCTTCGCCTCGCGGAGGAGCACGCGATGAAGGAGAACACCGGCCAGGTACTGGTGCAGGCGCCGACCGAGATCGCGACCTACCTGCTCAACGAGAAGCGCGGCGCGCTGATGGAGATCGAGAAGCGCCACGACGCGCCGGTGGTGATCGTTGCCGACGAGCAGCTGCAGACTCCGCACTACGAGGTCACCCGGATCCGCGAGAACGAGCTCGGCGAGGAGACCAGCAAGCCCAGCTACCACCGCGGCACCCCGCGCAAGCTGGCGACCCATTCGCTCACCCGCGCCCACCTCAACATCC
>JBKHXI010000189.1:0-17814 GCA_046566095.1 Gammaproteobacteria bacterium
TGCACGAATGGTGTAACGATCTGGGCGCTGTCTCAGCCGTGAGCTCGGTGAAATTGTAGTATCGGTGAAGATGCCGATTACCCGCAACGGGACGGAAAGACCCCGTGCACCTTTACTATAGCTTTACATTGACTTTGGGTAAGGAATGTGTAGAATAGGTGGGAGACTGTGAAGCGGGGGCGCTAGCCCTTGTGGAGTCGCCTGTGAAATACCACCCTTTCCTTGCCTGGAGCCTAATCTTGAAAGAGAGACATTGTATGGTGGGTAGTTTGACTGGGGTGGTCGCCTCCAAAAAAGTATCGGAGGCTTTCAAAGGTACCCTCAGCACGCTTGGTAACCGTGCGTAGAGTGCAATAGCATAAGGGTGCTTGACTGTGAGACTTACAAGTCGAGCAGGGTCGAAAGACGGATATAGTGATCCGGTGGTTCCGCATGGAAGGGCCATCGCTCAAAGGATAAAAGGTACGCCGGGGATAACAGGCTGATCTCCCCCAAGAGCTCACATCGACGGGGAGGTTTGGCACCTCGATGTCGGCTCGTCACATCCTGGGGCTGGAGAAGGTCCCAAGGGTTCGGCTGTTCGCCGATTAAAGTGGCACGCGAGCTGGGTTCAGAACGTCGTGAGACAGTTCGGTCCCTATCTGTCGTGGGCGTTGGAGATTTGAGAGGGGCTGCTCCTAGTACGAGAGGACCGGAGTGGACGAACCCCTGGTGTTCCGGTTGTCACGCCAGTGGCATTGCCGGGTAGCTACGTTCGGAAGCGATAACCGCTGAAAGCATCTAAGCGGGAAGCGCGCCTCAAGATGAGATCTCCCGGGGCACAAGCCCCCTGAAGGCACCATCAAGACCAGGTGGTCGATAGGCAGGGTGTGTACGCGCAGCAATGCGTTGAGCTAACCTGTACTAATGCGCCGTGCGGCTTGACCATATCACCTCAAGTCGCCTTGGCCTCGACGACAACGTCGGACCCGTCGACAACACGCTCGCTACGTCCCACCCCACGAGAGGACCGGCGCGGCCGCCAGCAGGCAGCACGCGACCCTCCACCCCTTTCCTGGCGACCATAGCGCTGTGGCACCACCCGATCCCATCCCGAACTCGGAAGTGAAACGCAGCCGCGCCGATGGTAGTGTGCAGCCGCATGCAAGAGTAGGTCATCGCCAGGAGCTTCACACCAAAACCCCGCCCGCAATGGCGGGGTTTTTCTTTGCACGCACCGCACCGCACACAGCCCACCGGGCGCCGCGCGCGGACCACCGGCCCGCCGCAGGAGCGACCCTGGGCGCGATGCACCACGCCGGGCCGATTGCCGGCACGGCCGTCGCGGGCAAGGCCCGCTCCTACGGAGGGGGGCGCGTAGCGGGCCGGTTGCGACGGGAAGACCGAAGGCAAAAAAAGACCCCGGCAAAGCCGGGGCCCAAAGGAGGATGGCGTTGCCGCGGTTACGGGCGCTTGAGCCAGAAGTCGTAGCTGCCGCTGCCGGAGTAGGAGAGGATCTTCCAGTAGTAGTAGCCGGTGGTTCCGTTGTACTTGATGTATTCCTCGCTGGTGGAGCTGATCGAGCGGGCCACGCGCACCCACTTCGAGCCGTCCCAGCGATACAGCTCCAGGTCGAAGTCGGCGTTGCTCGGTCCCTTCAGCCAGCCCTCGTGGGTGCCGGCGGCCGAGTAGTAGTAGGTGCCGTCGGGCTGGATGTCGTAGTCGCCGCTGCCGCTGAGCGAGCCGCTGTACTTGGTGCAGCCGGTGCAGGGATCGGTGCTGGTCGTGTAGGTGGCGGTGAGCGAGACGTCCGAATAGGACGAATAGCCATGCAGCATCACGTACCAGGTACCGGACGCGGGCGAGGTGAAGCTGCAGGACTCCTCGTTGCCGCTCTTGTACGGGCGGCAGTCGTAGCTGCTCAGCGTCGGCTTGGAGCCGTACTTGACGTACAGATCGGCGTCGCCGCTGCCGCCGGTGATGGTGACGGTCAGCTTGCTGGCGTCGGACGGCACGTTGATGTGGAAGTGCCGCTCGGAGCCTTTCGCGCCCGACAGGCCGCTCACGGTCACGCCGTTGCTCAGTTCGGTCGATCCGTCGCCGCCGCCGCCACCGCCGTCGAAGAAGGAATAGAGCAGGCGGTTGGGCGAGCCCTGCACGTCGCTGATCTTGTCCTTGGTCGACGCCGTGATGATCGCGTCGTTCACCTGCGTCGGGCTCGCGCCAGGATTGGCCGCCAGGTAGAGCGCGGCCACGCCGGCGATGTGCGGCGAGGCCATCGAGGTGCCGCTGATGGTCTTGGTGGAAGTGTCGCTGTCGTGCCAGGCCGAGGTGATCGACGAGCCCGGAGCGAACAGGTCGATGCAAGAACCCCAGTTCGAGAACGAGGAGCGGGCGTCGGTCGAGGTCGAGGACGCGGCGGTCAGGGCCGCGCCCACGCGCGCCGGCGAGTAGTTGCAGGCGTCCTTGTTGTCGTTGCCGGCCGCCACGGCGTACACCACGCCGGCGTTGATCGAGTTGTTGACCGCGGTGTCCAGCGAACTGGAGGCGCCGCCGCCCAGGCTCATATTGGCCACCGCCGGCTTGACGTGGTTGGAGGTGACCCAGTCCACGCCGGCGATCACGCCGGACGTGGTGCCGGAGCCGTTGCAGTCGAGCACCCGGATCGGGACCAGCTTGACCGCCTTGGCGATGCCCCAGGTGGCGCCGCCGACGGTGCCGGCGACATGGGTGCCGTGGCCGTTGCAGTCCGAAGTGCCGCGGCCGTCGCTGATCGCGGTATACCCGCCGCTGACCCGCCCGCCGAAATCGTTGTGGCTGGCGCGGATGCCGGTGTCGATGATGTAGGCGTTCACCGAAGAGGCGGTGGTGTCGTAGGTGTAGGTGCCGCTCAGCGGCAGGTCGCGCTGGTCGGTGCGGTCGATGCCCCAGGTCGCGTTGCTCTGGGTGGCGAAGGCGCGGACTTCGCCATCCTCCTCGACGTAGGCCACGCGGTTGTCGGCCAGGATCCGCGCCAGGGATTCGTCCGAGGCGCGCACCACGAAGCCGCGCAGGGCATGGTTGAAGCTGGCGCGCAGTTCGGCGCGATGCGCGTGTGCGATGTCGCGGGCGATGGTGGCCACCTGCGGCTTGCGGGTGTTGTTCTCGCTGGCCAGGCTGGCCGCATCGTCCTTGAGCACGACGATGTACTGCCCCTGGATCGGCGCCTTGGCGAAGCGCAGCTCGGCGCCTGCAGCGGCGGCCGAGCCAGCAAAGGCGATCAGCGCCGCGCCGACGACGGCGGCGTGGACGTTCTTCTTGCGATTCACGATGTCTCCCCCAACTGGAATGGAATTGCGAATGGCGCGGCACCGGCATGACGCGACAGCTCGAAGTCCGCGACCGGATCCGTCCCGCGTGCCGGGCAAGTGCCCGAGGTGGCGGCGGACGCGGCCGGTCGGGCGCCCGGAAAAACCGGTGTCGGCCGGCAGGCCGGCCGACATTCCGCCCCTGCCGGCGGACGCCCGAACCTCCACTCATACCGCCAGTGCGCCGGGCTGTCCAATAACGAAAGCGGATGAAGGTATCGGCCAGGCCGATAAGCCGCGATTTCCCGGTCCGCAACCGCCGTCACGACGAAACAGTGATGTCGATCACAGCGCAGCACGGGACCGGGTGCTATCCATCGAGATCCGGTCCGCGTAACCGCGGGCCGTCCATGTTGTCGTGCGCGGCCGGGTTCCGCCGGGCCAGGGCCGGCGCTCGCGGTGGAATGCCGCGGTTCGCGTCGCCGCTCCCGCTCCGGCGAACGGCTGCGCGCCCTGATCCGACCGGATGACCCTGACCGAACTGCGCTGCCTGCTGGCCATCGTGGACGCCGACCTGAACATCAGCGCGGCGGCGCAGCGCCTGCACGCCACCCAGCCCAGTCTGTCGCGGCAACTCCGGCAACTGGAGGACGAACTCGGCTTCCAGCTGTTCACCCGCCATGGGCGCTGCCTGTCCGGGATCACTGCCGAGGGGCGCGAAGTGGTGCGGATGGCGCGGCGGATCGTCGGCGACGCTGCAAGCCTGCGTGCGTTCGCCGCCAATCTGCGCGGCGACGCAACCGGCGAGTTGGTGCTGGTGGCCCCCCAGACCTATGCCCGCCACGTGCTGCCCTCGGCGCTGGCGCGCCTGGTCGAGCGTTACCCGCAGCTGGATGTCCGGATCCAGACCCTGGGCGAGGGAGCGACGCTGGAGCGGCAGGCGTCGCCGGACGCGGACCTGGTACTGGTGAGCACTGCCGGGGAGCGCGTGCCGGCCGGCAATGCACTGCCCCTGTTCCGCTGGCGTCGGGTGGTGCTGGTCCCCCGCGACCATCCGCTCACGCGGCTCGGACATGCACCGGACCTGGCCGAACTGGCCGCCTGGCCGCTGGTGACGTACGAAGCATCGCGCCGCCCGCAGTCGACCCTGAACCGCGCGCTGGAACAGGCCGGGCTGCAGGCGCGTTTCGCCTGCTCGGCCGAGGATGCCGACCTGGTCAAGGCCTATGTCCGCGCCGGGCTCGGCGTGGGCCTGGTGGCGGAGCTGGCGATCGAGCCCGGCGACGAACAGGAATTCGCGGTCCTGCCGGCCGATCCGGTGCTGCCCGACTGCATCGCCTGGGCGGTGTTGCCGGCCCATCGGCTGATGCGCGACTACACCGTGGACCTGATCGGGCTGCTCGCCCCGCAGCTGGAGACGGCCGACATCCGCCGCGTGTTGGAGCAGGCGCATCCGCCGGATGCGATGCCGTCGGTGCCGCGGGTGGGGCGTGCGGCATTCGCCGCCTGAGCGGGTCGCGTCGCGTGCCTAGTCCGCCACGCGCAGCGCTGCCTGCGCCATCAACGCCAGCACGCAAGCGAAGCCGCCGGTCCAGGCGGCGCTGCGCAGCAGGTGCAGACCTGCCAGGTAGAAGACGCCGTGCAGGATCCGCAGGCCGAGGAAGGCGAGCGCCAGCAGCGCCACCTGGAGCTGGTCCACCCCGGCCCATTGCGCCATCAGCACCGCCGCCGCGAACGGGGCGAAGGCCTCGAAGGCGTTGAGCTGGGCCGCGTTGGCGCGCCGCACCCGCGGACTGTCCTGCCGCGCCAGCCAGCCGCGCGGGTCGCGGTTGTCGTAGCGCGGGGCGCCCGACTTGGCCACCGCGACCCACAGGTAGGGCAGCAGCGCCGCGGCCAGCACGCACCCGTAGGCGGTGGTCATCGTCATCGTCGCGATCCCCGGTCCGAAGCCGCAGCAGTGTGCGGCCCGGTGCAGGGCGGGCGCAAGCAGGACGCCAGGCCTGCGAGCGAAGACGGCGCCCGCAGGCGCCGTCGGATCGCATCGCGTGGCGGACGGGCTCAGCGGCCGGCCGCGTCCGTGCCGCCGCCGGCATCGCCGCCGGCCGAGCGCATCGAAGCCTCGCGTTCGGCCCGGAACGGGTTGCCCTCGTACCACTGCGGCCAGCGGTCGCCGCCGGCCAGCTCGCGGCCCACGCCGTACAGCAGCTTCAGGTCCTGGATCACGCCGGCCAGGTTCCAGGACGGATCGAACTCGTCGGCCGGCTTGTGGTAGCGGTTGGCGGTGTAGTCCTGCCCCGCCGCCTTGCCGGCCTCGATCCCGCCCTCGACCAGGTCGTCGCCGCCCTTGGCGTACAGCGCCGGCACCCCGGCCTTGGCGAAGTTGAAGTGGTCGGAGCGGAAGTAGAAGCCGCCGGCCGGGTTCGACTCCTCCACCAGCACCCGCTGCTCGGCCGCGGCCAGGCCCTGCAGGATGTCCTCCAGTTCCGAGTTGCCCTTGCCGACCACGATCACGTCGCGCGCCGGGCCGTTGACGTTCATCGCGTCGAGGTTGATCGCCGCCACGGTCTTGTGCATCGGGAAGGTCGGGTGGGCGACGTAGTACTTGGAGCCGAGCAGGCCCGATTCCTCCAGGGTCACCGCCAGGAACACCACCGAGCGCTTGGGCGCGGGAGCCTGGCTGGCGAAGGCTTCGGCGATCTCGATGATGCCGGCGACGCCGGTCGCGTTGTCGACCGCGCCGTTGTAGATCGTGTCGCCCTCGCCCTCGTGCTTGCCCAGGTGGTCCCAATGGGCCATGTACACCACCGCCTCGTCCGGCCGCTCGCTGCCCGGCAGCACGCCGATGACGTTGCGCGAGGAGCCTTCCTTGATGGTGCTGGCCAGGTCGAAGCTCGCCTTGGCCTTGAGCGGCACCGGCTTGAAGCCGCGGCGGTTGGCGGCCTGGATCTGCTCGTCAAGGTCAAGCCCGGCGTCGGCGAACAGCTGGCGCGCGACCTCGTTGGTGATCCAGCCCTGGGCCGGCATCCGCGGCGCCGGGTCGTCCTCGGGCCGCAGGTCGAACTGCGCGCCCGACCAGGAGTTCTTCACCACGTCCCAGCCGTAGGACGCGCCCTCGGTGTCGTGGATGATCAGCGCGGCGGCGGCGCCCTGCCTGGCGGCCTCGTCGTACTTGTAGGTCCAGCGCCCGTAGTAGGTCATCCGGTTGCCTTCGAACAGCGACTCGTCCTTGGCGTGGAAGCCCGGGTCGTTGACCAGCATGACCACGGTCTTGCCCTCGACGTCCAGGCCGGCGTAGTCGTTCCAGTCCTGCTCGGGCGCGTTGACGCCGTAACCGACGAACACCAGTTCGCTGTCGGCGATGCTGACCTTCGCCTCGCCGGTGCGGGTGTTGAGCACCATGTCGTCGCCGAAGGCCAGCTCGTGGGTCTTGCCGCCCCCGGTCTGGATCTTCAGCACCGTGGATTCGTCGGCGGTGGTCTCGACCATCGGCACGGTCTGGTACCAGCTGCCGTTCTCGCCGCCGGGCTGCAGGCCGATGCGCTCGTACTGGGCGCGGATGTACTCGACCGTCAGTTCCTCGCCGCGGCTGCCGGGCGCGCGGCCCTCGAACTCGTCGGAGGCCAGGGTGCGCACCATCTCGACGAAATCGGCTTCGGTGATCTCCGGCGAGAATGTGTGCGCGGCGGCGGCTGGCGGCGCCGGTTCAGGCGCCGCCGGGCTCGGGGCGCGTTCGCAGGCGGCCAACGCGAAGGCGGCGGCCAGCGCGGCGAGGGTCAGCCGCGGGCGCAGGGGGTCACGGATCATTCGGGGGCTCCGCAGGAAGGGAACCCCCGATTCTATGCGCGATTGCGCGGGCATGACGTGTGGGCGGCCCCGGTTCCGGCCGCCGCTGGTCGCGGGCGCTCAGTCCTGCGGGGCGCGGGCGGTCGAGAAGCGGACCGCGGTCGCGCCGCTGACCGGCCCGATCCGGGCGCTGTCGTGCACGTACAGCCGGACCTCGCGCTCGAAGCGCAGCGGCCCGTCCACCCGCGCCTGCGGGCCGATCACGATGCGCGGGATCCGGCGCTTGCCGATGCTGATCGGCATCCAGTTGTTGCCCGGCTTGGCCACGGTCAGGCCGCCGCGCACGTGGGAGCCGATGCCGATGGTGATGTCGCCGTTGACGGTCTCGACGTCGGCGCCGACATCGGTATCCACCAGCCCGATGGACCCGTTCACGGTTTCCACGTTTTCGCCGATGTTGCCGCCTCGATCGACGAAGATGCTCCCATTCACGGTCTCGATGCTGCCGCTGACGCGGACCTGCGCGCCCAGCCGGATGCTGCCGTTGACGGTCTGCAGCGAGGCCGCCCGGGCGCCGTCGGCGACCCGGATCGAGCCGTTGACGGTTTCGGCGTCGCCGACCGTGGCGCCGGCCTCGATCCGGATCGAGCCGTTGACCGTGGACAGGTCGCCATAGGCCTGGCCGGCCTCGGCGGCGATCGCGCCGTTGACCTTGTCGATGTCCGGGCCCTGCGCCAGGGCCGGCGCGGCGGCGAGGGCCAGCGCCAGGGCGGCGGCGCGGACGGGTCGGATGCTGGGCATGCCGGTTCTCATGGCGGACTCCTGCGTTCGCGACGCGCCGGCCGGTGGCCGGCGCGGCGGCCCCGCGGGACCGCCCGGGTACAATCGCACCGCACCGCGCCGCGGTCACCTGTCTGAAGTCACTGGGAAGATCGACCGTGCCGCCATCCGCGCCGCCGCACCCCCGCCCCCGGCCGCTGCTGTTGCTGATCCTGGACGGCTGGGGCCACCGCGAGGCGGCGGAGGACAACGCCTTGGCGCAGGCGCGGCTGCCGAACTGGCGGCGGCTGTGGCGGGAGGCGCCGCACACCCTGATCCACACCGAAGGCCGCCACGTCGGCCTGCCGGACGGGCAGATGGGCAATTCCGAGGTCGGGCACATGAACCTGGGCGCCGGCCGCATCGTCTACCAGGACCTGACCCGGATCGACGCGGCGATCGAGGACGGCAGCTTCTTCGGCAACGCCCAGCTGCGCGCCGCCTGCCAGGCCGCGCGCGACGGCGACGCCACCCTGCACCTGCTCGGCCTGGTCTCGCCCGGCGGCGTCCACAGCCACGAGCGGCACCTGCTGGCGATGCTGGAGCTGGCGCGCCGCGAGGGCGTGCCGCGGGTCGCCGTGCACGCCTTCCTCGACGGCCGCGACACCCCGCCGCGCTCGGCGCGGCCGAGCCTGGAGGCGCTGCACGCCGCCTGCGCGGCCGCCGGCAACGCCCGCATCGCCAGCGTCGGCGGCCGCTACTGGGCCATGGACCGGGACCGCCGCTGGGACCGCCTGCGCCGCGCCTGGGACGCGATTGTCGAGGCCCGCGCCGACCACGCCGCCGACGATGCGATGGCGGCGCTGGCGGCCGCCTACGACCGCGGCGAGGGCGACGAATTCGTGGCCCCGACCGTCGTCGCCGGCGGCGCGCCGGTGCGCGACGGCGATGCGGTGGTGTTCCTGAACTTCCGCGCCGACCGCGCGCGCCAGCTCGCCGCCGCCTTCGTCGACCCGGCGTTCGACGGCTTCCAGGCGCGCCGCCCGGCGCTGTCGCGCTTCGTGTGCCTGACCGAATACGACGCCAGTCTGCCGGCGCCGGTCGCGTTCCCGCCCGAGGACCTGCGCAACAGCCTGGGCGAGGTGATCGCCGACCACGGCCTGACCCAGCTGCGGATCGCCGAGACCGAGAAGTACGCGCACGTCACCTTCTTCTTCAGCGGCGGCCGCGAGGCGCCCTGGCCGGGCGAAGAGCGCATCCTGGTGCCCAGCCCGCAGGTCGCCACCTACGACCTGCAGCCGGAGATGAGCCTGCCGGAGCTGACCCGGCGCCTGGTCGCGGCGATCGACGGCGGCGGCTTCGACCTGATCGTCTGCAACATCGCCAACCCCGACATGGTCGGCCACACCGGCAATTTCGAGGCCGCGGTCCGGGCCGCCGAGGCGGTGGACCAGGCGCTGGGCGCGATCGAGGCGGCGCTGCGCCGCGCCGGCGGCGCGCTGCTGGTGACCGCCGACCACGGCAACCTGGAGATGATGCGCGACCCCGACACCGGCCAGCCGCACACCGCGCACACCGTCGGCCCGGTCCCGCTGGTCTACCGGGGCCCGCGCCCGGCCGGCCTGCGCGAGGGCGGCGCGCTGCGCGACGTGGCCCCGACCGTGCTCGACCTGCTCGGCCTGCCGCAGCCGGCCGAGATGACCGGGCGCAGCCTGCTGGTGGCCGCGGACGCCGGCTGATGCCGCGCCTGCGCGCCGCCGTCGCCGCCTGCGCGTTCGCCCTGGCGTCGGCGCTGGCCGCCGTCGCCGCGGCCCAGGACAGCCGCGAGGCGCAGCAGCGGCTGGAGAAGCTGCGCGGCGAACTGAAGACCATCGCCGGCGACCGCCGCAGGCTGGAAGGCGAACGCGGCGCCGCCGCGCGCGCGCTGCGCCGCGCCGACGAGCAGGTGGCGGCCAGCGCGCGCCGGCTCGCCGAACTGGACGCATCGATCGCGCGCGAGCGCGAGGCGCTCGCCGGGCTGCGGCTGCGCCGGGCGCAACTGGACGAGCGCCTGTCCGACCAGCGCGCCGCCCTCGCCGCCCTGCTGCGCGCGGCCTACACCGTCGGCGACGCCGCCGCGCTCAAGCTGCTGCTGGCCCAGGACCGGGTGGCCGACGGCCAGCGCCTGCTGGCCTGGCACGGCTACCTGCAGCGCGACCGCGCGCGCCGCATCGCCGCGCTGGCACGCGAGCTCGAACAGCTGGCGGCGGTGGAACGCGAGATCGGCGAACGCAGCCGGGCCCTGGACCAGGCGCGCGACGCGCAGCAGCGGCAGCTGGCGCAGCTGGAGGCCGACCGCAAGGCGCGCGCGTCCACCCTGGCGCAGCTGGAGGCGCGCTACCGCGACCGCCGCCAGCGCGAACAGGCGCTCGGGCGCGACGCCCGCGCGCTGGAGCAGCTGCTCACCCGCCTGCGCGCCGCCGCCGCGCGGGCCGAGCGCGAACGCCGCGCCGCCGCCGCCCGCGCCGCCGCGGCCCGGTCCTCCGGCGCTGCGCCCGCCACGCCGGCGGCCGCGCCCGCGGCCGCCGGCCCCGCGATCAGCGCCAGCCTCGGCTGGCCGCTCAGCGGCACCCTGGTCAGCGGCTACGGCAGCCCGCTGCCGGGCGGCCGCCGCAGCGAGGGCGTGACCATCGCCGCCGCCGCCGGCACCGAGGTGCGCGCGGTGGCCGACGGCAAGGTGGTGTTCGCCGACTGGATGAACGGCTACGGCCTGATCCTGATCGTCGACCACGGCAACGGCCTGATGAGCCTGTACGCGCACAACGACGCGCTGTTGCGCGACCCGGGCGACAGCGTCCGCCGCGGCGATCCGGTGGCGCGGGTCGGCACCTCCGGCGGCCAGGGACGGCCGGCCCTGTACTTCGAGCTGCGCCGCGACGGCCGGCCGGTCGACCCGGGCGGCTGGCTGCAGCGGCGTTGACGCGGCCCCGCACCGCCGGTGAACGCCGGCCCGGCCGAACCCGCACGCCGGCGCGCGGTCGGATATGGTGGCCTTCCCGCCCGGCGCGGCCCCGCCGCGTCCCGTACCGTCGATCCGGAGCCATCGCATGCGCCTGACCCCCGCCGCCCTGCCGTTCGCACTGGCCGCCGCCCTCGCCATGGCCGCGGCGCCGTCGTCCGCGCAGGATGCGCCGGCGCCGGCCGCCGCGGACGCGCAGGACCAGGCGGAGCCGGCGTCCGGCGAGGACGCCAGCAGCCTGCCGCTGGCCGAGATCCGCCGCTACGTCGCGGTCTACAACGCGATCCGCCAGGCCTATGTCGACCCGGTCGAGGACGCCGAGCTGATGCAGTCGGCGATCCGCGGCCTGCTGCTCGACCTCGACCCGCACAGCGCCTACCTCGACCGTCGCGACGCGGAGACCTTCAACGAGCGCGCCACCGGCGCCTACGACGGCATCGGCGTGGAACTGCTGCGCCAGCCCGACAAGACCCTGCTGATCATCGCGCCGATCGACGACACGCCCGCCGCGCGCGCCGGCATCAAGGCCGGCGACGTGGTGGTGGCGATCGACGGCAAGCCGGTCGAGGACGGCAGCGAGGCCTCCGAGCCGCTGCGCGGTCCGCCCGGCAGCAAGGTGGTGCTGACCATCCGCCGCGAGGGCCGGCCCGAGCCGTTCGACGTCACCGTGGTGCGCGACACCATCCGCGTGGCCAGCGTGCGCGGGCGCATGCTCGAGCCCGGCTTCGGCTACCTGCGGGTGAGCGTGTTCCAGGCCGATACCGGCAGCGATTTCGCCAGCCGGGTCGACCGGCTCAAGGCCGAGGCCGGCGGAAAGCTCCGCGGACTGGTCATCGACCTGCGCAGCAACCCTGGTGGGCTGCTCACTTCCGCGGTGCAGATCGCCGACGAACTGCTCGACCGCGGCACCATCGTCAGCACCCGCGGCCGGCTGCCGGTGAGCGACACCCGGTTCAGCGCCACCCCCGGCGACCGCCTCGACGGCGCCCCGGTGGTGGTGCTGGTCGACGCCGGCTCGGCCAGCGCCTCGGAGGTGCTGGCCGGCGCGCTGCGCGACCACGGCCGCGCGCGCGTGGTCGGCAGCCGCACCTTCGGCAAGGGCTCGGTGCAGACGGTGCTGCCGCTGGACAACGGCGATTCGGTCAAGCTCACCACCGCCCGCTACTACACGCCGGACGGCACCTCGATCCAGGCGCGCGGCATCGAGCCGGACGTGCTGCTGCGCGCCGCCGACGGCGAGGGCGAAGACGTCGCGGCCGGCGCGATCGTGCGAGAGGCCAGCCTGCCGCGGCACCTGCGCGGCGATGCGGCCGACGCGCAGCAGGAGGCGCAGGCGCACGCCCCCGGCGAGGTGCTCGAGGGCGAGGCCCCGGTCGCCGCGGCCCTGGCCGAACTCAAGGCGATGGCGGCAGGTTCGCGCCGCCCGGCAACGCAAGCCACGCAAGGGTCGCAGGCGACGGCGCGCCGTTAGCCCGCGTTCGCGTCCGCGCGTCCCGGGACGCAAGCGGCATCAGGCAAGCGTCGCAAGGGAAACTGCCATCCCGAGCGAAGCGAAGTGGTGCGGCGCGGCCGCTCCGAATCACCAATCACGTCGCAAGGGAAACTGTCATCCTGAGCGAAGCGAAGGATCTGCTTGCAAGCGGGTTCCTCGCTGCGCTCGGAACGACAACGGGGCGTGGACCTGCGGAAGACGCCCGCTACCCGCGCGGGCGCGCCGGCAGCGGGAACGGCGTCACCACCTTCTCGCCGGTGGCGGCGTCGCGGATGGCCGAAGTTCCCTTGCGCTCGACTTCCTCGATGCGGACGATGCTGTGCATCGGCAGGTGCAGCGCGCTGGTGCCGCCGAACTCGTCGCGCAGCCGCTCCTCGGTCGGGTCGACCACCACGCCCGCGTGCACGTCGAACACCAGCTCGCGGATCTCGGTGAAGCCCCACAGCGCGCCGCTGGCGACCTGGCGCGCGTACAGCTCGTACACCTTGCCGGCGTTGAGGAAGGTCACCTTGTACAGCGGCTTGGCCATGCGCCCATTATCCGCCGATCCGGCGCCGGCGCGCGCGGCCGGCGGCAGCCGCGGCGTCCGCCGCCCGCTCAACGGCCGCGGCGCTGGCGCCGCAGGCGGCGTGCGATGCCGGCGCGCGCGACCAGCGCGAACCCCACCCCGAAGGCGAAGCCGCCCAGGTGCGCGATCCAGGCCACCACGCCGAAGGCCGGCCCGACGAAGGTGAACACCAGCTGCAGCACCGCCCAGATGCCGATCAGCACGTAGGCAGGCGCGCGCACGAACTGCA
The DNA here is from genome assembly GCA_046566095.1 of Gammaproteobacteria bacterium. Taxonomy (GTDB): domain Bacteria; phylum Pseudomonadota; class Gammaproteobacteria; order Xanthomonadales; family Xanthomonadaceae; genus CAMPJU01. The sequence goes on from JBKHXI010000189.1 coordinate 13,096, forward strand.
GGAACAGGCCCAGCGGCAGCACCACCCCGAGGCGGGCGCCGGGGAACAGCGCCATGTAGGCGCCGATCACCGCCGACACCGCGCCGCTGGCGCCGATGATCACCCGGTCCGGGGTCTGGATGCCGCCGATCGCGGCCAGGTTGGCGGCCGCGCCCCCGAGCAGGAACAGCAGCAGGAAGCGCCAGGCGCCCATCGCCCGCTCCGCCGGCAGGCCGAACACCAGCAGGAAGGCCAGGTTGCCCAGCAGGTGCCCCCAGTCGGCATGCAGGAACGGCGCGGTCAGCAGCCGCAGCGCTTCGCCTTCGGCCAGCGCCGTGCGCCAGGACCCCGGCGCCACCAGCGAGCCGGACAGGGCGCCCCATTCCAGCAGCAGCGCGCGCTGCGCGGCCGATTCCAGGGCCAGGGTCCACAGCCAGGCCGCGGCCAGCAGCGCCAGCAGCAGCGGGCTGGCCCAGCGGATGCCCGGCTTCTGCCGCGATGGGATGTCCACGAACATCGGTCGGGTCCGGATCCTGCGGCGCGCGCTGGGCCGCAGGATAGTGAATGCCGGCCCGGCCTGTCAGCGCCGTCGCGCACGGCCCGCATTCGCGCCCTGCCCGGGGCGGCGCTATATTGCATACGCCGACGTACGTCGGCCCGGTCGGCGGCCGCGCCGCGACCAGCGTGCAGGGGGAGGGGGCGCCGCGCGCCTTCGACGACAACGGCAGGTGCCGGCAGCGCCGGCGCCCGGATGGAGACAGTGCGCATGGAATTGCAGTCCCGTTCTTCGTTTCCGCATCGCGTTCTGGTTCTGGGCGTGGCCGCGGCGCTCGCCGCCGGCGACGCGGCGGCCGCCGGCTTCCAGCTCAAGGAAAACAGCGTGCGTTCGCTGGGCAGCGCCTTCGCCGGTTCCGGCGTCAAGGAAGGCGACGCCGCGGTGGTGGTCAACAACCCCGCGGCGATGACCGGCCTGGAGGGCACCACGGTCCAGGCCGACGTGAGCGTGATCGACCTCAACTACCGATTCCGCGGCAGCGGCAGTGACGCCTTCGGCCGCCCGCTGTCGGGCGGCGACGGCGGAAACGCCGGCGGGGTGACGCCGGTGCCCGCGTTCTCGGCGGTGCGCAGGCTCGACAACGGCATCGCGCTGGGCGCGATGCTGAGCGTGCCGTTCGGCCTGAAGACCGAATACGAGCCCGGCTGGGTGGGGCGCTATTTCGCGCGGACCTCGGAAGTGCGGATCGTCGACCTGACGTTCGCGGCGGCCTTCGACCTGGGCGAGCGCCTGGCCCTGGGCGTGGGCGTGATCCATTCCAGTGCCGAGGTGCTGCTGTCGAAGGAAGTCGACTTCGGCAGCCTGCTGTTCGCCGACCCGGCGACCCGGGCGCTGCCGTTCGCCCAGCCGCAGGCGCGCGACGGTTTCGTCGAGGTCGTCGGCGACGACCGCGGCATCGGCTGGCTGGCCGGCGCCCGCCTGCGCGCGACCGACCGGCTCACCCTCGGCCTGAGCCACCGCTCGGAAATCGATTACGACCTGGCGGGCGAGGTCGACTGGACGGTGCCCGCCGACGTCGCCGCGGTGTTCGCGGCCAACCCCGGGAGCGCCGTCCTGTTCCAGGACGGCGGCGCCCGCGCCGCGGTGACCACCCCCGCGATCACCACGCTGTCGGCCAGCTACGCGGCCGGCGAGCGGCTGACGCTGCTGGGCACCGCGTCGCGCACCGGCTGGTCGACGCTCGACGAGTTGCGGATCGAGTTCGACAACCCGGACCCGGATGCGGTCGAGCCGTTCCGCTGGAAGGATTCGATGTTCTGGTCGCTGGGCGGCGAATACCGGCTCAACCCGGCCTGGACGCTGCGCGCCGGCATCGCCCGGGACCGGACCCCGACCAGCATCGAGCACCGCAGCCCGCGCCTGCCCGACGACGACCGCACCTGGTATTCGCTGGGCGTCACCTGGCGGATGCGCGAGGCGCTGGACGTGCACTTCGCCCTGACCCGGATCGAGCCGGACGACCCGCGCGTGGACATCGCCAACGGCGGCAGCCGCATCGCCGGCCCGTTCGACGGCAACGCCAACCTGCTCGGCATCTCCACGCAATACCGCTTCTGAGCGGCGGACCATCCAAGGGCGTGTCGCCCGACCGGGCGGCGCCGGCCCGCATTTGCAGGAGCTGCGTCCGCCGTGGCCTCGCGCGGGCCCGGGAGCCGCGAGGTCGCGGCTGAAGCCGCTCCTACAAACGCGGTGCTCCAAATGTAGGAGGGGCTTCAGCCCCGACCGCCTGCGCCCGGCTCCGGATAGCGTGGGGTCGCAGCTTACGCAGCTGCTACAGCTGTTCCGGCGGGGGCGGGGCCGTCATTCGCCGAGGGTGAGCAGCGAGGCGTTGCCGCCGGAGGCGGTGGTGTTGATGGTGACGGTCTTCTCGGTGGCGAAGCGCGGCAGGTAATGCGGGCCCCCGGCCTTGGGGCCGGTGCCGGACAGGCCCTGGCCGCCGAACGGCTGCACCCCGACCACAGCGCCGATCTGGTTGCGGTTGACGTAGCAGTTGCCGGCCTTGATGCCGGAGACGATCTTCTCGACCGTCGCATCGATCCGCGAATGCACGCCGCAGGTCAGGCCGTAGCCGGTGGCGTTGATCTGGTCGATCACCTCGTCCAGCCTGTCGGCGTCCCAGCGGATCACGTGCAGCACCGGGCCGAACACCTCGCGCTCGAGCTGCGCCAGCGACTGCAGCTCGTAGGCGCGCGGCGCGAAGAAGGTGCCGTGCGCGGCGCCCTCGCCGAGCGAGACTTCCGCGATCTTGCGCGCCTCGCGGTCCATCCGCGCGGCGTGCCTGTGCAGGACGTCGAACGCGTCCGAGTCGATCACCGGGCCGACGTCGGTCGACAGCAGGCCGGGGTCGCCGACCTTGAGCTCGGCCATGGCGCCGGACAGCATGTCGATCACCCGGTCGGCGATGTCGGACTGCACGAACAGCACCCGCGCCGCCGAGCAGCGCTGGCCGGCCGAGGTGAAGGCCGAGGCGATCGCGTCCTTGACCAGCTGCTCGGGCAGTGCCGAGGAATCGGCGACCAGCGCGTTCTGGCCGCCGGTCTCGGCGATCAGGACCGCGATCGGCCCCTCCTGGCGCCCGGCCAGCGCGCGGTTGATCAGGCGCGCGGTCTCGGTCGAGCCGGTGAAGGCGACGCCCGACACCCGCGGGTCGGAGGTCAGCTTCGCGCCGACGCTGGCGCCGTCGCCGGGCACGAACTGCAGCACGTCCGGCGGCACGCCGGCCTCGTGCAGCAGCCGCACCGCGTAGTAGCCGACCAGGTTGGTCTGCTCGGCGGGCTTGGCCAGCACCGCGTTGCCGGCCGCCAGCGCCGCCGCGACCTGGCCGGTGAAGATCGCCAGCGGGAAGTTCCAGGGGCTGATGCAGACGAACACCCCGCGCCCGGACAGCTGCAGGGTGTTGCTCTCGCCGGTCGGGCCGGGCAGCGGCTCGACGCGGAACTGCTCGCGCGCCTGCAGCGCGTAGTAGCGCAGGAAGTCGACCGCCTCGCGCACTTCCGCGATGCCGTCGGGAATGGTCTTGCCGGCCTCGCGCGTGCACAGCGCGATGAACTGCGGCATGCGCTGTTCGAGCAGGTCGGCGGCGTGCTCCAGGATCGCGGCGCGGCTGGCGGCCGGGGTGGCGTTCCAGCGCTCGTGCGCGGCCACCGCGTTGGCGAGCGCGCGCTCGACGGTATCGGCGTCGGCCGGCTGCCAGTGCCCGACCGGGCGGCGGCGGTCGGCCGGGTTGGTCACCGCGACCGTAGCCGCGGCCGAGCGCGCGCCCGGCACCAGCGGTTCGGCGCTCCAGTCCTCGCGCTGGGCGGCGTTGACCTGCTCGGCGAGTTCGCGCAGCCGCCGGTCGTCGGCGAGGTTGATGCCCATCGAATTGGTCCTCTCGTGGCCCTGGCTGCGGAACAGTTCGACCGGCAGCGGGATGCGTGGATGCGCCGCCTGCGCGGCCGCGACGAAGCCGGCGACGGTCTCGACCGGGTCGCGGACCAGGTCCTCGACCGGGATGTCCTCGTCGGTGATGCGGTTGACGAAGCTGGAGTTGGCGCCGTTCTCCAGCAAGCGGCGCACCAGGTAGGGCAGCAGGTCCTCGTGGCTGCCGACGGGCGCGTACACCCGGCAGGGCACGCCGAGGCGGTCGGCGGGGATGACCTCGGCGTACAGGTCGTCGCCCATGCCGTGCAGTTTCTGGAATTCGTAGGCGTGCAAGCCCCTCTCCCGCGAGCGGGGTGAAGACGCACTGCCTGCGGACCGCAGGTCCGCGTGCGGCTGAACGCCCGCGCCGCTGGCGCGGGCAGGGACGCGAAGCGGGGGTTGGGGTGAGGGTGAGTCAGTAGAGGTCGATGCATGGCTGCCGACCGCGCCTGCCCCCATCCGGCGCTGCGCGCCACCTTCCCCCGCGAGCGGGGGAAGGGAGATGGCCATGCGGTGGATCGCGGCGATGGTGTGGGCGTTGTGGGTGGCGAACATCGGGTACAGCGCGTCGGCCGCCTCGAACATGCGCCGGGCGCAGGCCAGGTAGCTGACGTCGGTGTTCGGCTTGCGGGTGAACACCGGGTAGCCCTCATGGCCGTCGACCTGGGCGCGCTTGACCTCGCTGTCCCAGTAGGCGCCCTTGACCAGCCGCAGCGGGATCCGGCGGCCGTGGCGGCGGGCGAGGTCGACGATGTAGTCGATCACCGCCGGCGCGCGCTTCT
>JBKHXI010000190.1:0-2978 GCA_046566095.1 Gammaproteobacteria bacterium
AGAAGTTCTACGGCGTGGTGCCGGCGCTGCTGCTGTGCTACCTGCTGCCGGCGGTCTACAACAGCCTCGGCCTGATCGACGGCGAGGCCTCGGGCCTGTACCCGATGGCGCGCGACTACCTGCTGCCCAGCGCGCTGGTGCTGCTGTGCGTGGCGATCGACCTGGGCGCGGTGCTGCGGCTCGGGCCCAAGGCGGTCATCATGTTCCTCACCGGGACCCTGGGCGTGATGCTCGGCGCGGTGGTCGCGTTCGTGGCGATGGGCTTCATCCACCCGCCCGCCGTGGCCGGCGACACCTGGCGCGGCATGACCACGCTGGCCGGCAGCTGGATCGGCGGCGGCGCCAACCAGGCGGCGATGAAGGAGGTGTTCGCGGTCGACGCGACCCTGTTCGGGCAGTTCGTGGCGGTCGACGTGCTGGTGGCCAGCGTCTGGCTGGCGGTGCTGCTGTTCCTGGCGCCGCGCGCGGCGGCCTTCGACCGCTGGACCCGCGCCGACGTGAGCGCGATCGAGGACCTCAAGCGCCGCATCGAGGACTACCAGGCCCAGCACGCGCGCATCCCGACGCTGCCCGACCTGATGGTGGTGCTGGCGGTCGGCCTGGGCCTGACCGGCCTGGCGCACCTGCTCACCGACCCGCTGGTGGCCTGGATCGCGTCCCTGCCGGCCGAGTGGAACCTGTCCGACTACAGCCTCGACTCGCGCTTCCTGTGGATCGTGCTGTTCGCCACTACCTTCGGCCTGCTGCTGAGCTTCACTCCCGCGCGCAGGCTCGAGGGCGTGGGCGCGTCGCGGGTGGGGTCGGCGATGCTGTACATGCTGGTGGCCACGATCGGCATGCACATGGACCTGGGCGCGCTGCTCGACCGGCCCTGGCTGTTCCTGCTCGGCTTCCTCTGGATCGCGGTGCACGCGGCGCTGATGCTGGGCGTGGCCAAGCTGATCCGCGCGCCGCTGTTCTTCATGGCGGTCGGCTCCCAGGCCAACATCGGCGGCGCCGCCTCGGCCCCGGTGGTCGCCAGCGCCTTCCACCCAGCGCTGGCCCCGGTCGGCGTGCTGGTCGCGGTGCTCGGCTACGCGCTCGGCACCTACTGCGCCTGGCTCACCGGCCTGGTGCTGCAGGCCCTGGCCGGCTGACGTATCGGGCAGGTGCGGCTCCGGCCGCGACGACGCTGCGATGCGCATGGCAGGTCGCGGCTGAAGCCGCTCCTACAGCCAGCGCACCTTCTTGAGGTAGCGGTACAGGCCGATGCACACCGCCGCCACCACGCCCAGCAGCACCGGGTAGGCGTAGCGGTCGTCGAGCTCGGGCATGTACCTGAAGTTCATGCCGTACCAGCTGGCGATCAGCGTAGGCGCGGCCAGCAGCGCGGCCCAGCCGGCCAGGCGCTTGACCACCTCGCCCTGGGCCACGGTCACCAGCGACAGGTTGACGTTCATCGCCGCGGTCAGCATCTCGCGCAGGGTGTCGATCGAGTCGTTGAGACGGATCGCGTGGTCGTGCACGTCCCGGAAATACAGCTGGGCTTCCTCGGACAGCAGCGCGGCGTGCTGCCTGGACAGCTGCGAGAGGATGTCCTGCAGCGGCGATACCGCCAGCCGGAAACGGGTCACCTCGCGCTTGAGCGCGTAGAGTTTTTCCACCGTGCCGCGCCGGAACTCGTCGGCGAAGATCTCCTGCTCCAGTGCGGCCAGGTTGTCGCCGAACTCGCCCACGATCGGCTGGTAGTTGTCGACGATGTAGTCGAGCACCGCGTACAGTGCGCAGGCAGGCCCGAGCGCCAGCAGTTCCGGCTCGCGTTCGACCCGCGCCCGCGCCGGCGCGTACGAAAGCGATGCGCCGTGGCGCACCGTGACCAGGTAGCGCGGCCCGAGGAAGGCATGGGTCTCGCCGAACGCCACCTCGCCGTCGACCACCTGCGCGGTGTGCACGGCGACGAACAGCGACTGCCCGTAGGCCTCGATCTTGGGCCGCTGGTGCGCGTGCTGCGCGTCCTCGATGGCCAGGTCGTGCAGGCCGAACTCCTCCTGCAGCTTGTCCAGCAGCGCGTCCTCCGGCTCGTACAGGCCGAGCCAGACGAAGCCGCCATCCGGGTCGGCCAGGACCTCGCTGATCTCATCGAGCGGCAAGTCCCGCCGGACGCCGGCGCGGTCGTAGGCCGCACAGTTGACGATGCCGCCGGCCGCGCGCCGCATCTCGGGAAGGGGCGGGGACGGGATCGCTTCCGGGCCGGCGTTCATGCGCGCATCGTGCCGGCGGCCTGCCGGCAGGGCAAGCCTCGGCGCCGGCCTGGCGGTGCAGGCCCTGGCTGGCTGGGGCAGTCCCGCAGGCTGGCGAAAAAACGCCCCGGCCGGGTGGCCGGGGCGCTGGTGACTGCGAAGCCCTGGCTCAGAAAGTCGCTGCGCAGGGTACGGCTGGCACTACCAGGGCGCCGTTGTTGAGTTCGTCGAGGTAGTCCTTCAGTTCTTCCTGCAGGGCGCGATTGGGGTCGCCTGCAGGTGTGGAGCCGTCCGCGAGAAGCGCGGCATCGGCATCCGCCATCAGGTCGCCGATGGTGCCGCCGAACAGGATGTAGAAATCGCCTGCATCGACGAACCCGGCTTCCACGTTCAGGGCCATCGCGGCCAGCTGGGCCGAGAGCATGTAGGCCATGTTTTCGGCCGTGGCGGCCAGGAGCCAGCTGCGGAATTGGGAGTACGACGTCGGATTGAGGTGCGTGCCGTTGGCATTGCGCAGGTTCAGGTTGCGGAGCAGCAACAGTTCCGGTTCGACAGTGCCGCCGTCGTTCATGGCCGCGAACCCGTTCCTGTTGCTCCAGAAGCCGAGTGTCCTGCCGCCGCTTCCGACCAGGCAGAAGTTGCCGAACTCGACGCGGGAGAAACCGCCCGACACCACGACCGCGGATTGCTGTACAGGCGTGGTCACCGTATCGCCATCGAGGGCGACGGGGCCGAGGATGTCGCCGGGTTCGGAGTTGA
>JBKHXI010000191.1:0-11637 GCA_046566095.1 Gammaproteobacteria bacterium
GCGGTGGTGTTCGAGCGCGACGGCGCCGAATACCGGATCGAGGCGCTGGACGACGGCAGCCAGGAACTGTTCCTGATCTTCGCCGACCGCACCAGCGGCCACGGCAGCTATCCCGCCGGCCGCTACCTGTACACGCCGCGTCCCGGCGCCGACGGACGCATGACGGTCGATTTCAACCGCGCCTACAACCCGCCCTGCGCCTTCACCGCCTTCGCCACCTGTCCGCTGCCGCCGCCGGAGAACCGGCTGGATCTGTCGATCGAGGCCGGCGAGAAGGCCTACGGCAAACCCGCTTCCTGACGGCCCCGCCGTCGCCGCCCCTCCAACCGGAACCCCGGATGCGCACGATCAAGACCCTGCTGCCGGTACTGCTGCTCGCGCCCCTGTTCGCCGTCGCCGCTGCCCTGCAGGGCGGTGCGCTGCCGGCGGCGAAGAATCCCGCGCCCGCGCCCCCGGTGCCCTTGCTCTGGAAGGTCAGCGACGCCGACAACGCGCTCTACCTGCTCGGCTCCTTCCACCTGCTCAAGCCCGGCGACTACCCGCTGTCCCCGGACGTGCAGGCGGCGCTGGACGATGCCGAGGAAGTGGTGTTCGAACTGAGCCCGGAGGAACTGGCCTCGCCGGCGCTGGGCCTGCAGATGGCGCAGGCCGCGGCGCGGACCGACGGCAGCACCCTCGACAGCCAGATCGGGCCGGAACTGGCGGACAAGCTCTCGCGCTGGGCGCGGGACAACGCCGCGCACCTGCGCCGGACCGGGCTTAGCCCGGAAGTCCTGCAGCTGTTCAAGCCCTGGTTCGCCGGGCTGATGGTGTCGGTGGTGGAGCTGACCAAGCAGGGCCTGGACCCGGCGCTGGGCCTGGACCGGCACTTCATGGCCCGCGCCGCCGAGGCCGGCAAGGCGACCGCGGCGCTGGAGACCGGGGCCGAGCAGGTGGCGGTGTTCGCCGGCATGCACGAGCGCGAGCAGCTGCAGATGCTGGCCGAGGCCCTCGACCAGGCCGCGGCCGGCCCGGCCGAGATCGAGCGGATGCACCGGCAGTGGCGCGAAGGCGATGCCGAGGGCCTGTGGAACGGGCTGGCGCTGCAGCTCAAGCGCGACTATCCGCAGCTGTACCGGCGGATCAATGTCGATCGCAACGACGCCTGGATGCCGCAGCTGGTGGAACGGCTGGAAGCCCGCGACGGGGATGCGCTGGTGGTGGTCGGCGCCCTGCACCTGCTGGGCGACGACGGCGTGGTCGAGAAGCTGCGCGCGCGCGGCTACCGCGTCGAGCGCATCTGCAGCGCCTGCCCGGCCGCCAACGACGACTGACCAGCCGCGCCAGTGCCCGGCCGCCAACGGCCACGAAACGGCCCAACCCCTGCACCTCCGTAGGAGCGCCCCTTGGGCGCGATCCCCACGCCCAAGGGACGGGCAGAGCCCGCGTCCTGGTGCGGCGGGGAAGGCCATCGCGGGCAAGGCCCGCTCCTACGGGGCGCGGAGGGAGGACGTCCCCGGCCGGAGGAGCGCCCCTTGGGCGCGATTGCCGCACGCCGTGGGAACGGGCAGAGCCATCGTCCTGGCGTGGCGGGAAGGCCATCGCGGGCAAGGCCCGCTCCTACGGGGCGCGGAGGGAGGACGTCCCCGGCCATAGGAGCGCCCCTTGGGCGCGATTGCCGCACGCCGTGGGAACGGGCAGAGCCATCGTCCTGGCGTGGCGGGAACGCCATCGCGGGCAAGGCCCGCTCCTACGGGGCGGGCAGGGGCGCGGGGAGGAGCACGATGCAGTCGACCGGGCAGGCGGGGATGCACAAAGCGCAGCCGGTGCACAGCGGTTCGAGCACGGTGTGCATGCGCTTGCTGCCGCCCACGATCGCGTCGACCGGACAGGCCTGGATGCACTTGGTGCAGCCGATGCAGTCGGCTTCGACCACCAGCGCGACCTGCGGCGGCGTGTGCGCGCCCAGGCTGCGGTCGTACGGCCGCGGTGCGACGCCCAGCACGTGCGCCAGCGCCCGAGCACCGGCATCGCCGCCGGGGGGGCAGCGGTCGACGCCGGCCTCGCCGCGCGCCATCGCCTCGGCATAGGGGCGGCAGCCGCCGTAGCCGCACTGGCCGCACTGGGTCTGCGGGAGGATGCGGTCGAGGCGTTCGACCAGGTCGGGGCTCATGTCTGCATCCCGTCCGATCCCGGTGACGCTTCGACCTTCCCCCCACGCCTGTCGTCCCGAGCGCAGCGAGGGACCTGCTTGTTCGATGCGGGCACGCAGTGCGTCCGCTGCCAGGAAAAGCAGGTCCCTCGCTGCGTTCGGGACGACATCGGGCTCAGCGGACCGGCATGCCGGGTTCGGCGCCCTCGTCGGCGTGCAGCAGCGCCAGGGCGCCGGCGTCGAAGCCGGCCGACAGGATCATGCCCTCGCTGACGCCGAAGCGCATCTTGCGCGGCGCCAGGTTGGCGATGAACACGACGTTGCGGCCGACCAGCTTCTCCGGTTCGCCGTAGCTGGCGCGGATGCCGGAGAAGATCTGCCGGTGGCCGAGTTCGCCTGCATCCAGCTCGAAGCGCAGCAGCTTGTCCGAGCCTTCGACGAATTCGCAGGCGACGACCTTTCCGATGCGCAGGTCGAGCCTGGCGAAGTCGTCGATGCCGATGGTAGGGGGGTGGGCTGCAGCCGGCGCTTCCGATGCAACTGTAGGAGCGGCTCCAGCCGCGACCGTCCCGCCTTTGGCATCGGCCGGGGTCGCGGCTGAAGCCGCTCCTGCAGGGGCGGCGTGGGCGTCGGCGGGCTTCATGGTGTCCTTGCTGGCTTCGGTCATGGCTTCGATCATCTTCGGGTCGATGCGGGTGAACAGCGGCGCGTAGGGGCGGATGCGGCGGCCCAGCAGCGGCGCCGCCAGGTCCTGCCAGTGCGCCACCGGGGCGTCGAGGAAGGCCTCGGCATCGGCGGCGACCCGCGGCAGCACCGGCTTGAGCGCGGCGGCCAGCACCCGGAACAGGTTCAGGCCCTGGGTGCAGATCGCCTGCAGTTCGGCGTCGGCGCCGTCACACTTGGCCACCACCCAGGGCTTGCGCTCGTCGATCCAGCGGTTGGCCTCGTCGGCCAGCGCCATCGCCAACCGCAGCGCGGCGGCGGCCTCGTTGCGGCCGTAGGCGGCGGCGATCGGTTCGAGTTCGGCGACGAAGCGCGCATACATTCCCGGCTCCGGCAGTTCCGCCGCCAGCGCCCCGTCGAAGCGCTTGCCGACGAAGCCGGCGCAGCGGCTGGCCAGGTTCACGAACTTGCCGACGATGTCCGAGTTCACCCGCGCCACGAAGTCGCCGAAGCTCAGGTCGAGGTCGTCGACGCCGCCGGCGGTGCGCGCGGCGAAGTAGTAGCGCAGCGCCTCCGGATCCAGACCGGTGTCCAGGTAGGTCCGGGCCATGACGAAGGTGCCGCGCGACTTGGACATCTTGGCGCCGTCGACGGTCAGGTAGCCGTTGACGTGCAGCCGGGTCGGCGCGCGGAAGCCCGCGCCGTGCAGCACCGCCGGCCAGAACAGGCCGTGGAAGTTGACGATGTCCTTGCCGAGGAAATGGTGCAGCTCGGCCTGGCTGTCGCGCGCCAGGAAGTCCATGAACGCCAGGCCCTCGCGCTCGCACAGCGCCTGGAAGCTGGACAGGTAGCCGATCGGCGCGTCCAGCCAGACGTAGAAGTACTTGCCCGGGTGCCCGGGGATTTCGAACCCGAAGTAGGGCGCATCGCGCGAGATGTCCCAGGCGCGCAACCCGCCATCGGCGTCCAGCCACTCGCGCAGCTTGGCCTTGACCCCGGGCACCGCCACGTCTCCTTCCAGCCATTGGCGCAGGAAATCCGAGAACTGGCCGACCTCGAAGAAGAAGTGCTCGGAGCTGCGCAGCTCGGGCCGGGCGCCGCTGACCACCGAGCGCGGGTCCTTCAGTTCGGTCGGCGCGTAGGTCGCGCCGCAGGCCTCGCAGTTGTCGCCGTACTGGTCCGGCGTGCCGCAGTTGGGGCAGGTGCCCTGGATGTAGCGGTCGGGCAGGAACATGCCCTGGGCCGGGTCGTAGAACTGTTCCACCTCGCGCCGCGAGATGTGCCCGGTCGCGTCCAGCCGCGCGTACACCGCCTCGGTCAGCGCCCGGTTGCGTGGCGAATGGGTCGAGTCGTAGTGGTCGAAGGCGACCCCGAAATCCGCGAAGTCGCGCTCGTGCGCGGCCTGCATGCCGGCGATGTACGCCTCCGGGCTGAGCCCGGCCTTCTGCGCGCCGAGCATGATCGGGGTGCCGTGGGTGTCGTCGGCGCAGACGAAGTGCACCGTGCCGCCGGACATGCGCCGGGCCCGGACCCAGATGTCGGCCTGGATGTAGCCCACCAGGTGGCCGAGGTGGAGCTGGCCGTTGGCGTAGGGCAGGGCGCAGGTGACCAGGGCGTCGCGGGGAGCGGGCATGGAGGTGGTGGGCGCGGCGCGCGGAACGGCCGGCGATTATCGCATGAGTGCACCGGGGGCCGGTCTTCCCGGACCGGTTCGAAGCCTGTACGGCGACTGGAACCGGAGGCCGCAAAAAAGCGGAGGCGGCGCGATGCGCCGCCTCCGTTCAGGACCTGCCGCAAGCTCGGGCTTAGAACTTGTAGTTCATGCGGACGAATGCCGTCCGGCCAAACCAGTCGTACTGGGTGGCGAAGGCCGGGACGTTTCCATACCGGCTGGCGACGCCGCCAGACACGGTGGGCGGATCGGCATCGAACAGGTTGCGGATGCCGAGTACCACCGACCAGTCGGAAGCCTCGTAGCGGACCGAAGCGGTGTGGTACAGCCGGCGCTCGGCGCGGATGTCGCGGATGGCGTTCGGGAAGCCGAAGTACGTATGCACCGGATTCAAAAACAGACTCTTGGTGCCGTGGACGTAATCCATGAACCATGTGTAGGTCCAATCGCCGCGCTCCAGCGCAGTCCGCAAATTGCCCACCACCTTCGGGCGGCCGATCGCGCCATTCCGATTGTTGGTGTTGAAGCCGTCTGCGCGCGAGGAATCGAACAGTTCCTGGATGTCCTCGAAGACGTAGGTGAACTGACCCTCGACCTCAAGCCCGCCGAACGAGAAATCGTCGTCGTAGCGGAACAGAAGATCGTAGCCGCGGGTCTTCTGCTTGTTCACGTTGAGGTACGAATTGCGGATCTCGGTGATGGAGAAGGGCGCGGTCGGGTGGTTGCCGGGGTTGCGGGTGAACAGGTCGCAGAAGGCATTCGGGAATACCGGGGCGCCGTAGCAACCGCCCAGGATCGCGCCGCCGCCCAGCTGGGAGATCTCGTCGTTGACTTCGAAGTCGAAGTAGTCGAACGCGATGCTGATCGGGGCGAATGCGGGAGTGAAGATGATGCCGGCGGTCAAGGCCTTGGAGGTTTCCGGAGCCAGAACGCCCGCACCGCCACCCGAGATGATGGTTGCGGAAGTCGGGCCACCCGGGTAGTTGCCCGGAATCCCCTGGGCAGCGCAATTGGCGCGGATGAACTCGTTGTTGCTCTCCTCCCAGCGGATGCAGGGATCGATGTTCAGCTGGCTGACGAATCCGGTCTGGTCGCCGAGGAAAAGCTCGAAGAGGCCGGGCGCCCGGTAGGAGGTGCCCTTGGTCGCCCGCATCCGGAAGGCGGGAGTGACCTGCCAGCCCAGACCGAGCTTCCAAACGCTGTCGGAGCCGTCGACGGTGTCGTAGTCGAATACGCGGCCCGAGGCATTGAAGACCAGCGACTCGAAGAAGGGCTTGCCCTTGATGAGCGGAACCTCGATTTCGCCGAAGGCCTCGCTCACCTTGTCGGTGCCCTTGGTCACCTGCGCGGAGCTCTGGCCCCACAGGTCGCCGCCACGCGACAGCGCGCCCGGCTGGTCGTCGATGCTGAAGCGACGGTATTCGGCGCCGAAGGCCGCCCCGACCGCGCCCGCGGGCAGCTGGAACAACTCGCCGGTCACGATTCCGGTCAGCACGAACTGGTCGTAGATCGTGTTGCCGTTGTCCCACTGGCCGATCGCGTTGACCAGCTCCGCCATCCGCTTGCCGCTCAGGAAATCGGGGCTGAAGTAGTCGAGCTTAGGTGCATTGGCGTCGAACCTGACGTCGCCCGAACGCGAGGCGACGATACCGAGGCTCGAGTACTTGCCGTCGGAACGCGAATAGGAGGCGTCCGTCTGCCACGACCAGCTGCTCTCGCCGAAATAGCCTTCCAGGCCGGTGTTCACGTAGTAGTAGTCGACCTCGATCTTCTGATCGGAGGGGAACGGCATGACCGGCTGGGCGACACCCGAGGGGACCGGCGCCACGTAGGTCGGGTCGTTCCGGTAACGGAAGGCGGCGAACGGAGAAGTGGCGCCACCGACCAGCGGGAAGAACTGGCGGTACCGGTGGGTGTCGGTGGTGCGGTTGTTGTAGAGGAATTCGGTCGACCAGTCCACGTTGCCGAGCGCGTAATCAGCGCTCGCGAACACCGACTTGCGCTCCTGGCGGTCGATGACCTGCTGGCTGTCGTAGAAGTTGAAGTTCAGCACGTCCTCGTAATAGGCCTGGGGTGAGTTGGCGTACGTAGGATTGACGCGCGGGCGGTACCCCGGGATCAGCCCGATGGTCACGCCGTCCGGGGCCGGTATGTAGCGGGTGCCGCGCAGGGCGTCGATCACCGTATTGGCATAGAGGTTGTTGCAGCCCGAGAGCGGAGTTCCACGGGTGATCGACCGGTCCTCTCGATCGATCCGCTTGCCGTCCAGGTTCCAGACCAGGTCTTCACCGCACCGGAAGAAGTCCCGGTGCCCGATCTTCAGCGGCTCGTGCAGGTACCACTCCGCAGCGACGACCACGCTGCCGTTGTCGAAGTTCCAGCCGTTGGCACCGGAGAGGGTGAACACTTCGCCGCCGCCGTCGAACGGCACGCGCGCACCGATGGTGAATTCAGGCTTGTCTATGTTCCTGCGGGTGATGAGGTTGACCACGCCGGCCACCGCGTCGGAGCCGTAGATGGACGACGAGCCGTCCTTCAGGATCTCCGCGCGCTGCAGCAGCGTCGAGGGAATCACGTTCAGGTCGAATGCGCCGACCTGGCCGCGGGTGCCCGCCGGGCCCGGGCGACGGCCGTTCAGCAGCACCAGCGTGCGCTGCGGCCCGAGGCCACGCAGTGAGAGGGTCTGGACGCCGGTGCCGCCTTCGATCACGAACCCGGAGAACTGGTGGTTGATCTGGGTGGAACCTGCGGCGACGCTGGACTGCTGGAGGAACTCTGCGGTATCCACCTGGCCCACGTCCACGCTGGTGTCGGCGGTGAGGACCTGGACCGGGGAATTGGATTCGTACTCGAGCCGCCGGATCAGCGATCCGGTGACCGTGACGCGCTCGAGCTCCACGGCCTCCTGCTGCTCGGTCTCTTCCTGGTCCTCGTCGTCGACCTCGCTTTGTGCCAGCGCCGTGGCGCCGTAGAGGCAACCGACAACAGCCATGACAAGTGGCAAGCGCTTGAATGTGTTGCGGTTGCTCCGGCGCATCTGCATCTCTGGCTCCCCTGGTGGTTGTTGGTGGTCGTTAACCCAAAGTTAAAGGTACACAGAATTTTCACGCCGGCGCAAGTGTCCTGTGGTAGCGAACGGCCTGCCCCATGGCCGGGGTGTGCCGGCCCGGCCGCCCTGGGCGCGGCTAAAGCCCGTCCTCACCGCAGTCCTGGCGGAGGAATTGCTCGATCAGGCCAAGCGTGCGTTCGTGGTGCCGGGGGTACCAGGGCAGGCTGTGCGGCATGTCGGGAACCAGCTCGAACTTCGCCGGGACCTTGTCACGGACCGCATCGTAGAAGCCCTTGGCATGGAAGGCGGGGGTGCGGACATCGCGGTCGCCCACGTACAGCAGGATCGGCAGGTGGGCGTCTGCGACGTGGCGCATCGGGTCCAGGCCGGTCACGGTCCGCCCCTGGAGGATGCGCTGGAGCCGGTTCTGGCTCCAGGAAGTGCCCAGACGGGCCAGGTCGGTCACCGGGGCGCCCGCGATCGCGCATTGGTACGGACTGTCGGGCCGCACGGCCGCAGCGGCCGCCGCGAAACCGCCGTACGAATAGCCGAAGATCGCGATCCGCTCCGGATCGGCGATGCCCTGCGACACCAGCCAGGCGGCGCCGTCGTCCTTGTCGTCCTGCATCGCCTTGCCCCATTGGGCGTCCCCGGCAAGCCAGAGTCTGCGGCCGAGGCCGGCGGACCCCCGGTACTGTGGACGCAGGACGGCGTATCCCCGGGAGGTCAGGAAGGGCACCCACCCCGAGCTGTCCCAGCCGCCGTAATCCCGGGCCCAGGGACCACCGTGCGGGTGGACGATGGCCGGCAGCGGACCCTGTTTTTCGGTCCAGCCGGCGGGCAGGTCGAGCAGCGCGGGAATCGTCGATCCGTCGCGCGCCCGGTAGCTGATCCAGCGCTGCTCGCCGATGGCCGCCGGTTGGATCCAGGGGCGCTGGCTGCCGAGGGTCTTGACCTGCTTCTGGTCGAGCAACAGATGGTATGCCGGCGGGTGCTGCGGACTCGAGGTGGTGAACAGGACGCGCGAGCGGTCGTGGTTGTAGCCGCCGATCGCGACATGCTGTCCGGGAAAGGCCCGCTTCAACCCGGCCTGGATCGACTTCATCTGCGGATCGACGTACACCGTCTCGCGCTGCACGCCGTCGACCACGAATCCCAGGACGCGGTTGAAATCCCCCGGCTGCGAGCCGAGCACGAGTCCGCCGATCGAATACTGGGGATGGGCGACCAGTGGTTCCTGATCGAACTGGCGCTTGGCCGGGTCGTACATCCAGGCCTGGACCAGGTCGGAGAACAGGTCGGTGAGGACGTAGAGCTTGCCGGTTTCCTCGTCGATTCCGACGATGTTGACCGTGTAGCGCTCGCTCAGTCGGCGCGTCAGGTTTTCGTGGACGACGAATTCACCGGTTTCGGCGTCGCGGATCAGCACCCGCTGCTCGTACTCGTCGTTGCCGACCGGCTGCAGCTCGGTGCGGGTCATCAGCTCGCCGTTGCGTGGATTGAACAGTCCGGGCGAGGTGCGGCCGCCCGAGCGCAGCAGCAGCTTCGTCTCCTTGGTGCGCAGGTTGTACAGATAGTAGTTGCCGGCGAGCGTCAGCTCGTTGAGCTGCATGACGATGACGTTATCGGGATCCAGAGGCAGGGTGTTGACCAGTTCAGCGGTCCCCGCGATCTCCAGACACCTCTGCAGGTCCTGGCTGATGCCGATGCGGCGGGTATTGTCCGTGAACGCCTCGTCGAAACCGTCGTGCTTGGCATTGGTGAGGTAGGACTTGAACACGAACGTTTTCGTGGCGCCCGAGACCCGGCCTTCGCCGCAGCCGCCGAGTTGCCCGGTCCACTCCTGTCGTGCGAACACGAGGATCCGGTCCGCCTTCATCGCGTTCGCAGCGACGAACTTCATGCGATCCCCGGATGGGGTGATCGTGGGGCCTGCGTCCAGGTTTTCCACGTCCCAGGTGGCCAATGCGGTGGCCTGGTGGTTCGATCCGGGCGCCGCGACGATGGCGACCAGGTTGCGGCCGTCCGAACTCATGGATACCGACTGGATTTCCGGAACCCGTGCGAACGCTTCCGGCGGTATCGGCTTGGTCGCGAAGGCCGGACCGGCCGTCACGAAGAGGAACCACGGCAACAATGTACGAAGGCTGGTGGACATGGCGGATCGCTCGGCTGAAGTGGGTCTTCTTCCCGGCCGGGCCGGGAAGCGTGGCGAAGGGGGGCTTCATGATGGCGTCACGCCAGGTGCGTGGCAACGCCAGCCGCGCCAGCCCTGCGACAGATCCCAATGCAACACGCGCGTGTAGAATGAGCGGTGCGCCCTTCGATACGGCTCCATTCCCAGCAGCAGGGATTTCCGATGCGTGTCCATGCTCATGCGGTGCAGGGCGGGCTGTCGCCGCTGCCGCGGGTCCGCAACATCATCGCGGTCGGATCCGGGAAGGGCGGGGTCGGCAAGTCGACCACCGCGGTCAACCTGGCGCTGGCGCTGGCGGCCGAGGGTGCGCGGGTGGGCGTGCTCGACGCCGACGTGTACGGGCCGAGCGTGCCGACGATGCTGGGCCTGTCCGGCCGTCCCGACAGCCCCGACGGCAAGGCGATCGAGCCGATGCGCGCGCACGGGATCGAGGCGATGTCGATCGGCCTGCTGGTCGAACAGGACACGCCGATGATCTGGCGCGGGCCGATGGCCACCTCGGCCCTGACCCAGCTGCTCGAACAGACCCTGTGGGGCGGCGAGGCCGGGCTCGACTACCTGTTCGTCGACCTGCCGCCGGGCACCGGCGACATCCAGCTCACGCTCGCGCAGAAGATCCCCGTCGCCGGCGCGGTGATCGTGACCACGCCGCAGGAGATCGCCACGCTCGACGCGCGCAAGGCGCTGAAGATGTTCGAGAAGGTGGAAGTCCACGTGCTCGGCCTGGTCGAGAACATGGCGGTGCACGTGTGCGCGAACTGCGGGCACGCCGAGCATCTGTTCGGGGAAGGCGGCGGCGCGCGCATGGCGCAGCAGTACGGCGTGCCCCTGCTGGGCAGCCTGCCCCTGGAGCGCGGGATCCGCGCGCAGGGCGATGCCGGGGTGCCGATCGTGGTCTCCGATCCCGGTTCGGCGGCGGCCCGGGCCTACCGTGACGCCGCCCGGAACCTGGCGGCGCGGCTGGCGCTGCGGCCGCGCGCGCCGGTGGCCATCGCCGCGTCGCTGCTGGGCGGCTGAGCATCGGGTCCGGGGCCGCGGCGCGCGGCCGGGCAAGCCCGGGCCTGCTGCGGCGCATCAGTACCCGCGGGCATGGGCGCCCAGAAGCGTGATCGTGCGCACGGTTTTCCCGGCCCGCGGCCCGTCCGGCCGCCGTTGCTGCATTGCGGCGTGCATGCAACCCGGCTTGGCCCCAGTGTCGCGCGGCGCCCATTCCGGGCGCGACCATTTCCATCGGAGGAAACCACACGTGATCCGTACCCATCGTCGTGCGCTGCTGGCCAGCGCCATCCTCGCCTGCGTCTCCACTTCGGGCGTCGCCTTCGCCGGCGGCAAGCCGGACCTGGTGCTGCGCGGGCTGCAGTCCGGCACGCCGCACGTGCCGGGCGAACTGCTGGTGAAGTTCCGCGACGGCACCGACGCCGCCACCCAGGAGTCCGTGCGCCGCAACTTCGGCGCGCAGAAGGTCGAGGACGTGCGCGGCGCGCTGCAGCTGGTCCGGCTGCCCGCCGGGCAGGACATCGCCGCCGCGGTGCGCGGCCTGTCGAACGTTGCCGCGGTCGAGTACGCGGAGCCGAACTGGATCTACCAGCACGCCGACGCTTCGAACGACACCTACTACACCAATGGCTCGCTGTGGGGCATGTACGGCGACGCCACCAACCCGGCCAACCAGTTCGGCTCGCAGGCCGGTGAGGCCTGGAACGCCGGCAAGACCAGCTGCGGCGACGTCTGGGTCGGCATCATCGACGAAGGCTACATGTACATGCACGAGGACCTGTCGGCCAACGCCGGCAAGAACCCGGGCGAGATCGAGGGCAACGGCATCGACGACGACGGCAACGGCTACGTCGACGACGTCTACGGCTGGGACTTCGACGGCAACGACAACACCGTGTTCGACGGCGACCAGGACGACCACGGCACCC
>JBKHXI010000192.1:0-4264 GCA_046566095.1 Gammaproteobacteria bacterium
CCGACGAGTTCTTCGGCGAGGTCGAGACCTACCGGCAGCAGGTGACCGGCACCCTGCCGGGCCGGGCCGCCGACGGCGCGCGCACGGCGACGATCCGGGTCAAGTTCCAGGGCTGCGCCGACATCGGGGTCTGCTATCCGCCGCAGACCCGCACGGTGCGGGTCGCGCTGCCGGGCAGCGGATCCACCGCCCCCGTAGGAGCGCCCCTTGGGCGCGATTCCGGCGCTGCCGGATTCGGGCTGTCGCGCCCAAGGGGCGCTCCTACGGGGGGGGGCGGGTTGTTCGGCGGGGGGGCGCCGCTGCCGCCGGAGCAGGCGTTCCGGGTCGAGGCGATCGCCGGCGACGGCAATACCGTGCTGCTGCGGATGACGCCGGCGCGCGGCTACTACCTGTATCGCGACAAGACCTCGGTGGCGCTGGACGCCGGGCCGGGGATCTCGGCTGCGCTGCCGCCGGTGGCGCGTTGGCCGAGGGGCACGGCGCATCGCGACGAGTACTTCGGCGATACGGTCGTCTACTTCGACCAGCTGGAACTGGCGGTCCCGGTGCGGCGCGCGCATGCGCGGCCGGTGGACGGCCGGCTGACGGTCGGGTTCCAGGGCTGCCAGGACGAAGGCATCTGCTATCCGCCGATGACGCGGACGCTGGCGCTGGCCTTGCCGGCGGGGGTGGTGACCGGGGCGGTGGGTGGCGGGGCTACGGACGCACCCTCACCCCCGGCCCCTCTTCCGCAAGCGGGAGAGGGCAGTGCGGCGCGGGCGGGTGATGGAATTGGCGCAGGGGCGACTGGCGATTCGCAGACGGGCGTTGGAGGCAGCGATGCCGGCAGTCGTGGCTGGGCTTCGGACGCACCCTCACCCCCGGCCCTGTCCCAGCCCTCGCGCACAGTGCTCGGGCGTTCGCAGCTGCGCGAGCCAGTGGCTCGCGAGCAGCAGCTGCTCACCCCGCAAGCGGGAGAAGGGAGCGCTGCGCGGGCGGGAGAGGGAGGCGCTGTGCCGAGCGCGGGCGATGCCGAACTTGCCGAGGATTCGCGGCTGGCCGCGGGCCTGGAAGGCGCGGGGCGCTGGTGGGTGCTGGCGGGGTTCCTCGGGGCGGGGCTGCTGCTGGCGTTCACGCCGTGCGTGCTGCCGATGATCCCGATCCTGTCGGGGCTGATCGCCGGCGCATCGGCCCGCCACGGCGGGCGGCTGGGCGCGCGGCGGGCGCTGGCGCTGTCGTCGGTCTACGTGCTGGCCAGCGCGCTGGTGTTCACTGTCGCGGGGGTGGTCGCCGGGCTGGTCGGCGCCAACCTGCAGGTGGCGTTCCAGACGCCCTGGGTGATCGTGGCCTTCGCCGGGCTGTTCGTGGCGCTGGCGCTGGCGATGTTCGGGCTGTACGAGCTGCAGATGCCGGCTTCGCTGCGGGCGCGGCTGGGCGAGTTGGCCGACCGCCAGCGCGGCGGGTCCTGGGCCGGGGTGGCGGCGATGGGCGCGCTGTCGGCGCTGATCGTCGGGCCCTGCGTGGCGCCGCCGCTGGCCGCGGCGGTGCTGTACATCGGCCAGACCCGCGACCCGGTGTTCGGCGGGATGGCGCTGTTCCTGCTGGCGATCGGCATGGGCCTGCCGCTGCTGGCGTTCGGGGTGGCGGCCGGGCGCGGGCTGCCGACCTCCGGGCCGTGGATGATTGCGATCCAGCGGGTGTTCGGTTTCGTGTTCATCGGCCTTGCGATCTGGATGCTGTCGCGGATCCTGCAGGGTCCGTGGACGCTGGCGCTGTGGGGCCTGCTGGCACTGGCCGCGGCGGCCTGGGCGCTGGGACTGGCGCGGCCGGAATCGGCGCCGCGCACGCGGCTGGCGGCGCACTTCGCCGGGCTGCTGCTGGCGGTGGCGGCGGCCGCGCAGCTGTTCGGGGCGATGTCCGGCGGCGACGATCCGCTGCGGCCGCTCGCGCGGCTGGGCGGCGCGCCGGCGCCCAAGCTCGAGTTCCGGATGATCAAGTCGGCCGCGGACCTGGAGCGCGAGGTCGCCGCCGCGCGGGCGGCCGGCCGGCCGCTGCTGTTCGACTTCTACGCCGACTGGTGCGTGTCCTGCAAGGAAATGGACAAGTACACCTTCAGCGAGCCGGCGGTGCAGGCGGCGCTGGCCGATTTCGTGCTGCTCAAGGCCGACGTCACCGCCAACGACGCGGTCGACCAGGAACTGATGCGCGTCCACGGCATCATCGGCCCGCCGGCGACGCTGTTCTTCGTCGACGGCGCCGAACGCCGTGCGTTGCGGCTGGTCGGGTTCGAGCCGGCCGCGCCCTTCGCACAGCGGGTCGCGCGCGCCGCGGCCGCGTTGCCCGCGGTCACCGCGGCGGACAGCGCGCCATGAACGGGACCACCAAGGTCGTGCTGGTGGCCCTGGCCGCCGGCGCTCTCGGGGTGGTGGCCAGCCTGGCGCTCAACCGCCCCGGCCCCGGGCCGTTGCTGTCGACCGAACTGGGCCAGCGCGCGCTGCAGGGCGCCCTGTCGGCGACCGCCCCGGCGCCGCCCGAAGGCGTGGCGGTCGCGCGCCGCGGCGCGCCGGTGCCGGGGTTCTCCCTGCCCGCCCTGGACGGCGCCACGGTCGCCGTGCCCGGCGCCTGGGCCGGGCGTCCGGTGCTGGTCAACCTCTGGGCTTCGTGGTGCGCGCCGTGCATCGAGGAGATGCCGGAACTTCAGCGATACGCCGGCGAACAGGGCGCCAATGGCACGCAGGTTGTCGGCATCGCGCTGGACGACGAGGCCTCCGTGCGTGCCTTCCTGGCGCGGGTGCCGGTCGAGTACCCGATCCTGCTCGACGCCCCGGGCCCGGCCGACGCCGGGGTCCGCCTCGGCAATCCGAAGGGCGTGCTGCCCTACACGGCCCTGCTCGACGGCCAGGGGCGGTTGGTGAAGCAGCGGGTCGGGCCGTTCGCGCATGGGGAGATCGACGGATGGGCGCGGCTTGAACCAGGCCACTAGGTACCTCCCCACGTAGGAGCGGGCCTTGCCCGCGATGCCGCGCCCGTACGGCCCAGCCGGAATCGCGCCCAAGGGGCGCTCCTACGGGGCAACGACATTCGTAGGAGCGGGCCTTGCCCGCGATGCCGGGCCGGTGCCGCCACAGGCCACGCGGGGATCGCGCCCAAGGGGCGGGGGCGGGCATCCGGGGGAATTCAAACACGCGCTTAAATCGCACGAATTCGCGCGAACGTCGCCGAACCTGAAGTCAACGTCTGGACAGCGGCTACCGGCTTCGCGCAGACTGCCGGTCCTTTCGCGCCGCTCGCCCGCCCCGATGGCCCAGCTGCTGGTCCTGCACGGTCCCAACCTCAACCTGCTCGGCAGCCGCGAGCCGGAAGTGTACGGCCATGCGACCCTGGCGCAGATCGACGCGGACCTGGCGGCGCGCGCGCAGGCGGCCGGGCACCGGCTCGAAAGCCTGCAGTCCAACGCCGAGCACGTACTGGTCGAGCGCGTGCAGGCCGCGCGCGCGGACGGCACCGCCTTCCTCCTGCTCAATCCGGCCGCCTTCACCCACACCTCGGTGGCGCTGCGCGATGCGCTGGCCGCCGCGGCCGTGCCCTTCATCGAAGTGCACCTGTCCAACCCGCACGCGCGCGAGCCGTTCCGCGCCACCAGCTACTTCAGCGACCTGGCGGTCGGCGTGGTCGCCGGCTTCGGCGCCGACAGCTACCGCTACGCGCTGGAGGCGGCGATCGCCCGGCTCGGCGCCTCACCCGACTGACCCCCATCCCGGCCTTCCCCCGCACGCGGGGGAAGGAGCACAACCGAAGAGGCCCACATGGACCTGCGCAAGATCAAGAAGCTGATCGACCTGCTGGAAGAGTCGAACCTGTCGGAGATCGAGATCAAGGAGGGCGAGGAATCGGTGCGGCTGGCGCGCACGCCGCGCGGCGGGGTGGCGGTTTCCGCGCCGGTGCCGCAGGCCCATGCCGAGCCGGCGCGGGCGATGCCGATGCTCTCGCCGGTGCAGGCCGCCACCGGCGGCCGCCCCGCGCCGGCGCCCGCGCCCGCCGAGGCCGGCGCCGGCGGCCCGGACCTGCCCGACGGCGAGATCGTGCGCGCGCCGATGGTCGGCACCTTCTACGCCTCCGCCGCACCGGACAAGCCGCCGTTCGTCACCGAGGGCCAGCAGGTCAAGGCCGGCGACACCCTCGGCATCATCGAGGCGATGAAGATGTTCAACCCGATCGAGGCCGAGGTCTCCGGCACCGTGCTCAAGGTGATCGTCGAGAACGGCCAGCCGGTCGAGTTCGACGA
>JBKHXI010000193.1:0-5452 GCA_046566095.1 Gammaproteobacteria bacterium
GACCTGCTTTCTCGCTTCCGGAACCTGCAGAAGCAGGTCCCTCGCTGCGCTCGGGACGACAGTGGACTTTTCATGCGATTCCGAACCGTGTCTTGAAGCCGTTGTCGGAGAAGCCCTGGCTGACCGCGCCGTCTTCCGTGACCACCACCGGCCGCCGCACCAGCTGCGGATGCTCGCGCAGCAGCAGCTTCCACTCCGCGTCGGAGCCGGGGGCCTTGCGGTTGGGCGGCAGGTTGCGCCAGGTCGGCGAGGATCTGTTGACCATGGCGTCCCAGCCGCCGAGCGCGTCCTTCCACTCCATCAATGTCTCCGGCGACGGCTTCTCGTCGCGATAGTCGACGAACTCGTGCGCAACGCCGAAGCGGTCCAGCCATTTTCGGGCCTTGCGGCAGGTATCGCAGTTGTGCAGTCCGTACAGGACGGTCATCGCCCCTCCGCAGGAACGCCCCTTGGGCGCGATCGAATCCGGGCGCAGCATATCGCGCCCAAGGGGCGCTCCTACGAAGGGGCCTCGACGGGATCGCCGCCGACCGTTCCGCGCCCGCCGTAGGAGCGGGCCTTGCCCGCGATGGCATCCCCGACGCCGGCCGGATTCGCGGGCATCGCGCCCAAGGGGCGCTCCTACGGGTCGGTGCCACGCCCAGCGCTGTCGCGTGCGGCTCCGGGCCCGCGCAGCACCGCCCTATTCCGCCAGCCCCCGCAGCAGTTCGTTGATGCTGGTCTTGGAACGCGTCCGCGCATCCACGCGCTTGACGATCACCGCGCAGTACAGCGAGTGCGACCCGTCCGCGGCCGGCAGCTGGCCGGAAACCACCACGCTGTACGGCGGGATCCGGCCGTAGCTGACTTCGCCGGTTGCCCGGTCGTAGATCCGCGTCGACTGACCCAGGAACACGCCCATGCCGATCACGCTGTGGTGGCCGACGATCACCCCCTCGACCACTTCCGAACGCGCGCCGATGAAGCAGTGGTCCTCGATGATGGTCGGCGTGGCCTGCAGCGGCTCCAGCACCCCGCCGATGCCCGCGCCGCCGGACAGGTGGCAGTGCCGCCCGATCTGCGCGCAGGATCCGACCGTGGCCCAGGTGTCGACCATGGTGCCCACGCCGACGTACGCGCCGATGTTGACGAAGCTGGGCATCAGCACCACGTCGCGGCCGATGTGGCTGCCCGCGCGCACGATCGCGCCGGGCACCACCCGCGCGCCCAGCTTGCGGAACGCGGCCTCGTCGAAGTCGCCGAAGCGCGCGGGCACCTTGTCCCAGAACGGCGCAGGGTAGGCTTCGACCAGCTCCATCTCGCTGATCCGGAAGTACAGCAGCACCGCCTTCTTCAGCCACTCGTTGACCTGCCAGCCGCCCTGCCCGTCGGGCTCGGCGACCCGGAACTCGCCCGACTCCAGGCCCTCGATGGCGCGTTCGATCGCCGGGCGGGTCGAACCCTCCAGCTCGTCCGGGGTGAGCGTGCCGCGCCGTTCCCAGGCGCTGTCGATCAGGAACTGCAGCCCCGCTTCCTCCGTACCGCGCGGCCTGGCCTTGCGCGCGGGCGCGGGCGGACTGCCGCCGTCGCCCTTGCCGGGAACCTTGCCGCTCGCGGCCCGGGCGGGCGTCTTCTTTCCCGGCCTGGCCGCCGGCGCGGAACCGGATTGGCTGTCCGCGGCGGGCTTGGCGGCAGCTGCCGGACGCGCAGCCGGTTTCGCGGCCCTGGCCGCGCCGGGTTCCCGCGACGCGCGCCGGCCTGCCGGTTTTGCCGTCGGCTTCTGCGTCGTCTTCTTCGCCGCCTTGCTGACCGTCTTCTTCGCCGCCTTCCTCGCCGGCGCCTTGCCTGCCGCGCGCCTGCCGGCGCCGGGCTTGTTCTTCGGGGGACTCATGCGATTTCTCCATCGAGACGTTCGAGCAGCGCCTGGCGCAGCGCCTGCTGCCGTGGTTCGTCGAGCGGACGGTTGCGCTCGTCGGTGATCTGGAAGACGTCCTCGGCGCGCTCGCCGAAGGTCGCGATGCGCGCGTCGTGCACCCGCAGCTGCTGCGCGCGCAGCGCCTGGGCGACCTCGGCCAGCAGGCCCGGCCGGTCGGTGCAGACCAGGCTCAGCACCGTGCGGTCGCGCCTGCTGGCCTGGTCGGCGCCGACCGCGGTGAACGCGACCTGCGGCGCGATCCGGAAATGCCGCAGGTGCCGCGGCTGCGTACGCCGCGCCGGCCGCACCTTGTCGAGCGGGCCGGACAGCGCCTGCACCAGGCGCCGTTCCACCGCCTCCGGCGCCGGCGCGTCGCGGCCCTCGGCCGGAGTGCCCTGCAACGGGATGACCTCGAAGCTGTCGAAGATGGTGCCCTGCGGGCCGTCGAGCACCCGCGCCTGCTGGATCGCCAGGCCCATCCGGTCGAGGGTGGCGACGATCGCCGCGAACAGCCCGTCGCGGTCGCGCGAATGCACGAACACCTCCAGCGTGCCCGCGTGCTGCAGCAGCGGCCGCACCCGCACCACCTCGTCCCCGGGCGCGCTGCCGCGCAGCGACGACGCCTGCCAGGCCACCTGGTCGGGCCGGCCGCGCAGGAAGGCGGTGTCGGGCATGCGGGCGAACAGCGCGTCGGCCTCCTCCTGCGGCACGCCCGACACGGCCAGCATGGCGCGCGCCGCATCGCGGGTGTCGGCGATGCGTTCGTCCGCGGCCAGCGGATGCTCCAGCCCGCGCCGCAGCGCCAGCCGCGCGGTGGTGTACAGGTCGGCTAGCAGCCGGTCCTTCCAGCCGTTCCACAGCTTCGGCGAGGTGCCGGCGATGTCGGCGCAGGTGAGCAGGTACAGGTGGTCCAGGCGCTCGCGGTCGGCCACTTCGGTGGCGAAGCGGTGGATCACCTCCGGGTCGGCGATGTCCTGCTTCTGCGCGGTCAGCGACATCAGCAGGTGGCGGCGCACCAGCCACTCCACCAGCGCGCTGTCGCCCTCGCTCAGCCCGTGCGCCTGGCAGAACGCGCGCGCGTCCTCCGCGCCCAGTTCCGAATGGTCGCCGCCGCGGCCCTTGGCGATGTCGTGGAACAGCGCCGCCAGCAGCAGCAGTTCCGGCTTGCGCAGCCGCGGCCAGACCTGGTGGGCGATGGCGAAGCGCTCGTCCGGACGCCCCGAGGCGAACTGGGCGATGTTGCGCAGCACCGCCAGGGTGTGCTGGTCGACGGTGTAGACGTGGAACAGGTCGAACTGCATGCGCCCGGACACCCGCGCGAACGCCGGGATCCAGCGCCCGAGCACGCCCAGCCGCGACATCCGCTCGAGCGTGCGCACCGCCTGCGGCCCGCGCAGCAGGGCGACGAAGCCGGTGCGCAGCGCGGGCGCTGCGTCGGCATAGGCCGGCACCACCGGCAGCGCCTCGGCCAGCGCGCGCGCGGTCTGCGAATGCAGGCCGCGGATCTCCGGGTGGCGCGCCCAGGCGGCGAACAGCTCGAACACGTCGTCCGGGCGCTCCGGCCAGCCGGGCGCGCGCGCGGCCAGGTAGCCGCGGCGCAGTTCGAAGGCGCCGTCGGAGTCCTCCAGCGGCTCGGGCGGGACCTCGCCCTCGAGCTGCTCCTCGAAGCGCTGCAGCAGGCGCTCGCCGATCCGCAGCACCAGCGCGGCGCTGCGGTAGAACTCCTGCATCATCCGCTCGACCGCGAGGTTGCCGGCGTCGGCGCTGTGGCCCAGGCGCTCGGCCAGCGCCTTCTGGTGGTCGAAGCGCAGCCGCTCCTCGCGCCGCCCCGCGACCAGGTGCAGGCCCCAGCGCAGCCGCGCCAGGGTGCGCCGCTGGCGTTCGAGCGTGGCGTATTCGTCGGCGCCGAACTGGCCGGCCGCCACCAGCGGCTCCAGCCCGCGCGCGCCCAGCACCCGCAGCGCCATCCAGTGCAGGGTCTGCACGTCGCGCAGGCCGCCGGGGCCTTCCTTGAGGTTGGGTTCGAGGTTGTCGGCGGTGTCGTCGAAGCGCGCGTGGCGGTCGCGCTGCTCGTCGCGCTTGGCCTGGAAGTAGGCGCGCGGCGGCCAGACCTTCGCCGGATCCACCGCGGCGGCCAGGCGCGCGACCTCGGCGGCATTGGTCTGCAGCGGCCGCGCCTCCAGCAGCGCGGTCAGCACGGTGATGTCGTCGGCCGCGGCGGCGGTGCATTCCCCGGCCGAACGCACGGCGTGGCCGACCGGCAGGCCGGCGTCCCACAGCAGCGCGAACAGCCGCGCCAGCGCGTCGTGGTGGGCGCGCTGCGCCTCGGGCTCGGCCAGCACCAGCAGGTCGATGTCCGAATGCGGGAACAGTTCGCCGCGGCCGTAGCCGCCGACCGCGAACAGGCCGACGTCGGTGCGGTCGGCGCCGATGCAACGCTCCCAGGCGTGGCGCACCCAGGAATCGACGGCGCGGGTGCGCGCGGCCAGCAGGCGGTCGATGTCCTCGCCTGCGTCGAAGCGGGCGGCGAACGCGGCATCGTCGGCGGCCAGCGCGGCGCGCGCCGCCGCGGCCCAGGCCGCGTCGTCCTGCCCGTGCCGCTCCGGTGCCCGGTTGGCGGCCGGCGCGCTCACAGGTCGTTATCGTCGCCGGGCAGGCGGGTGAGGATCTCGACGCCGTCGCCGGTCACCGCCACGGTGTGCTCCCACTGCGCGGACAGCTTGCGGTCCTTGGTGACCACGGTCCAGCCGTCCGGCAGCAGCCGGGCGTGGCGCCTGCCCTCGTTGATCATCGGCTCGATGGTGAAGGTCATGCCCTGCTGCAGCACCATGCCCTCGCCGGCGCGGCCGTAGTGCAGGATCTGCGGCTCTTCGTGGTAGACGCGGCCGATGCCGTGGCCGCAGTACTCGCGCACCACCGAGAAGCGTTCGGATTCGGCGTACTGCTGGATGGCGTGGCCGATGTCGCCCAGGGTCGCGCCCGGGCGCACCGTGCGGATGCCGCGGAACATCGCCTCGCGGGTGACCTCCACCAGCCGCCGCGCCATCACCGAGGGCTCGCCGACGAAGTACATGCGGCTGGTGTCGCCGTGCCAGCCGTCCTTGATGACGGTCACGTCGATGTTGAGGATGTCGCCGTCGCGCAGCACCTTGGCGGGGCTGGGGATGCCGTGGCAGATGACGTTGTTGACCGAGGTGCAGACCGTGGCCGGGAAGCCGCGGTAGCCGACATTGGCCGGCACCGCCTGCTGCACGTTGACGATGTGGTCGTGGCAGATGCGGTCGAGCTCGGCGGTGGTCACGCCCGGCCGCACGTGCGGGGCCACCACCTGCAGCACCTCGGCCGCCAGCCGCCCGGCCACGCGCATCTTCTCGATGTCGTCCGGGGTCTTGATGGAAATGGCCATCCCCTGATTATCGCCCAACCGCGCCCCCGCTTTGGCCGTCGTGACCCGGGCGCACGCGCAAGGAACCGCGCTGGAGGACGGGGATGGCCCGGGGGCTTGGCGCTCGGGGCGAATGTCCCCCGGCTACGGCCTTCGGCCTTCGCCTCCTCCTT
>JBKHXI010000194.1:0-12058 GCA_046566095.1 Gammaproteobacteria bacterium
GGCGGGCAGGAGGCGGTGGAGCTGGCGGTCTACAAGGAGGGCGACGCCAACACCGTGGCGGTGGCCGACGCGGTCAAGGCGCGGCTGCGGCAGCTGGAAAAGGAACTGCCGCCGGACATGACGCTCACGACCATCGACGACCAGTCGGTGTTCATCCGCAATTCGATCCGCCAGGTGCGCAACGCCGCGCTCGAAGGCGGACTGCTGGCGATCCTGGTCATCTTCCTGTTCCTGCGCAACGCCCGCAGCACGATGGTGATCGCGCTGTCGCTGCCGGTCTCGATCGTCGCCACCTTCTTCTTCATGGGGCAGATGGGACTGAGCCTCAACGTGATGTCGCTCGGCGGGCTGGCGCTGGCCACCGGGCTGGTGGTCGACGACTCGATCGTGGTGCTGGAGGCGATCGCCAAGGCGCGCGAGCGCGGGCTGGGGGTGCTGGAGGCGGCGATCTCCGGCACCCGCGAGGTCGGCATGGCGGTGGTCGCCTCGACCCTGACCACGATCGCGGTGTTCCTGCCGCTGGTGTTCGTGGAAGGCATCGCCGGGCAGCTGTTCCGCGACCAGGCGCTGACCGTGTCGATCGCGATCGCGATCTCGCTGGTGGTGGCGATGACCCTGGTGCCGATGCTGGCCTCGCTGCAGGGCCGTCCGCCGCTGGCCTTCCCCGAGGAGCCGCCGCACCCGCGCTGGCAGCCGGCGCGGCGCTGGCAGCGGCCGGTCGCCGCGGGCTGGCGCGGCATCGGCGCTGCGCTGCGCGGCCTGTTCTTCGGCGTCGCCTGGCTGTCCGTACGCGCGGCGCGCGCCCTGGTGCGGCTGGTGGCGCCGGCGATGCGCAGGGCCAGCGACCTGGCGATGGGCCCCTACCACCGCGCCGAGCGCGCCTACCTGCGGCTGCTGCCGGCCGCCATCGAGCGTCCGGGCCGGGTGCTGGCGGGCGCTGCGCTCGCGTTCGTGCTGGCGCTGCTGGCGGTGCCGCTGCTGGGCACCGACCTGATCCCGCAGCTGGCGCAGGATCGTTTCGAGATGACCGTCAAGCTGCCGGCCGGCACGCCGCTGCGCGAGACCGACGCGCTGGTGCGCGACGTCCAGCGCCGGCACGCCGACGACGGCTCGATCCGCGCCCTGTACGGGGTCAGCGGCAGCGGCACCCGGCTGGACGCCAACCCGACCGAGTCCGGCGAGAACATCGGCAAGCTCACCGTGGTCATGGCCGCCGGCGGCGACGGCGACGACGAGGCCGCCATCACCGAGCGGCTGCGGGCCGGCATGCAGGCGCATCCGCAGGCGACGGTCGACTTCAGCCGGCCCGAGCTCTTCAGCTTCTCCACGCCGCTGGAAATCGAGCTGCGCGGCCAGGACCTGGACGCGATCGAGGGCGCCGGCCGGCGCCTGGCCGCGCTGCTGCGCGGCGACGGGCGCTTCGTCGACGTCAAGTCGACGGTGGAGGAGGGCTTCCCCGAGGTCCAGATCCGCTTCGACCAGCAGCGCGCGGCGTCGCTGGGCCTGACCACCCGCCAGATCGCCGACCTGGTGGTGCGCAAGGTGCGCGGCGAGGTGGCCACGCGCTACAGCTTCCGCGACCGCAAGATCGACGTGCTGGTGCGCGCGCGCGAATCCGACCGCGCCTCGGTCGACGACATCCGCAAGCTGATCGTCAACCCGGCCAGCAGCCGGCCGGTGACCCTGGATTCGGTGGCCGAGGTGGTGGCCACCACCGGCCCCGGGGAGATCCACCGGGTGGACCAGGTGCGGGTGGCGGTGGTGTCGGCCAACCTGCGCGGCATCGACCTGGGCGGCGCGGTGCGCGAGGTCCGGCGGATGGTGGAACGCGACACCGCCGCAGGCGCCGGGCTCGGCGCCGGGGTGCGCATGCACGTCGGCGGTCAGGGCGAGGAGCTGGCCGAATCGGTGGCCTCGCTGCTGTTCGCGTTCGCGCTGGCGGTGTTCCTGGTGTACCTGGTGATGGCCTCGCAGTTCGAATCGCTGCTGCACCCGTTCGTGATCCTGTTCACCATCCCGCTGGCGATCGTGGGCGCGGTGGCGATGCTGCTGGCGACCGGCTCGCCGGTCTCGGTGGTGGTGTTCATCGGCCTGATCCTGCTGGTCGGGCTGGTGACCAAGAACGCGATCATCCTGGTCGACAAGGTCAACCAGCTGCGCGAGGCGGGACTGCCCCGGCGCCAGGCCCTGGTCGAGGGCGCGCACGCGCGCCTGCGGCCGATCGCGATGACCACCCTGTGCACGATCTTCGGCTTCCTGCCGCTGGTGCTGCTCGGCGGCGAGGGCGCCGAGGTGCGGGCGCCGATGGCGCTGACCGTGATCGGCGGCCTGGTGACCTCGACCCTGCTGACCCTGCTGGTCATCCCGGTGGTCTACGACCTGCTCGACCGCCGGCCGGACGCCTGGTACGTGGAACGCGGGCAGCGGGCGCGGCGCGGCTTCGGGCGCGACGACGCCGGCGACGCGGCCGTCGAGCCGGCCTGAGGACGCACCGTGTCGATCGCCGAATTCAGCCTGAAGCGGCCGGTAACGGTGGCGATGTTCTTCGTCTCGCTGCTGGTGATCGGCCTGATCGCCGCGTCGCGGCTGCCGCTGGAGCAGTTCCCGGAGGTCTCGCCGCCCTTCATCATGGTGCAGCTACCGTACGCCGGCTCCACCCCGGAGGAAGTGGAGCGGACCGTACTGCGGCCGGTGGAGGAGGCGCTGTCCACGCTTTCGGGGATCAAGTCGATGCGCGCCAGCGCGCGCGCCGACGGCGCCAACGTCTTCATCGAGTTCTCCGACTGGGACCGCGACGTGGCGATCGCGGCCTCGGAGGCGCGCGAGCGGATCGACGCGATCCGCGGCGAGCTGCCCGACGACTTCCAGCGCTACTTCGTCTTCAAGTTCTCCACCACCGACCAGCCGGTGCTGCGGGTGCGGCTGGCCAGCCAGTCCGGCGACCTCACCGGCCAGTACCCGCTGATCGAACGCGAGTTCAAGCGGCGGATCGAGCGCCTGCCGGGCGTGGCCCGGGTGGACATCACCGGCGCGGCCCCGAGCGAGGTCGAGATCGCGATCGACCCGGACCGGATCGCCGCCCACGGCATCGCCCTCAACGAGCTGGCCGAACGCCTGCGCGCGGTCAACTTCTCGGTCTCGGCCGGGCTGATCGACGACGGCGGACGGCGCCTGCGGGTGCAGCCGGTCGGGGAGCTCACCGACCTGCAGCAGCTGCGCGACCTGGTGGTCGGTCCTGGCGGGCTGCGGCTGTCGGACATCGGCCAGGTGCGCTTCAAGCCGCAGCGCATGGACTACGGGCGGCGCCTGGACGGCGTGCCGGCGGTCGGCATCGACGTGTTCAAGGAGCGCAACGCCAACCTGGTCGAGGTCTCGCGCGCGGCGCTGGCCGAGGTCGAGGCGATCGGCCGCGAGCCGCAGCTGTCGGACCTGCAGCTGAACGTGATCGACAACCAGGGCGACAGCGTGACCAGTTCGCTGGCCTCGCTGGCCGAGGCCGGCGCGATCGGCTTCGGGCTGTCGGTGCTGGTGCTGTACTTCTTCCTGCGGCACTGGCCCTCGACCGCGATGGTGACCCTGGCCATCCCGATCTGCTTCACCATCACCCTGGGCTTCATGTACTTCGCCGGGGTCACCCTCAACGTGCTGACGATGATGGGGCTGCTGCTGGCGGTCGGCATGCTGGTCGACAACGCGGTGGTGGTGGTCGAGAGCATCTACCAGGAGCGCGAGCGCCTGCCCGGCGACCCGCGGCACGCCTCGATCGTGGGCACCCGGCACGTCGCGATCGCGCTCACGGCGGGCACCCTGTGCCACTGCATCGTGTTCCTGCCCAACCTGTTCGGCGACCGCAATTTCCTGAGCATCTACCTGGCGCAGGTCGCGATCACCATCTCGGTCTCGCTGCTGGCCTCCTGGCTGGTGGCGGTGAGCCTGATTCCCATGATCTCGGCAAGGCTGAAGACCCCGCCCAAGGTGCTGGACGAGTCCAGCCTGATCCACCGCATGCAGGCGCGCTACGCGCGGCTGCTGCGCTGGACGCTCGAGCACCGCGGCTGGAGCGTGACCGGGATCGTGCTGATCATCGCGGTGAGCATCGTCCCGGTCATGATGACCAAGAAGGACATGTTCAACGAGGAACAGGGCGGCGAGGCGAACATCTACTACCAGTGGAAGGGGGCCTACACCCGCGAGCAGATGTCGGAGGAGGTCGGGCGGGTCGAGGCGTTCCTGGACGCCAACCGCGAGCGCTTCCACGTCGTCCAGGTGTATTCCTGGTTCAGCGAGCAGGGCTGGGGCGGCACCCAGGTCAAGTTCGACACCGGCGAGATCGCCCGGACCGCCGCCCTGGTCGAGGCGATCCGCGAGGAGCTGCCGAAGTCGGCACGCGCCAACATCGGCATCGGCAACCAGGAGGGGCCGGGCGGCGGCGACGGCGTCCAGGTCCAGCTGGTCGGCGATTCCTCGGCCGCGCTGGCCGAGATCGCCGCCTCGGTCGTGCCCCTGCTGGCGCGCCACCGGCAGCTGCGGGACGTGCGGGTGGACACCGGCGACAGCAACACCGAGCTGGCCGTGCGCGTGGACCGCGAACGCGCGCGCGCCTACGGCTTCGACGCGCAGCAGGTGGCCGGCTTCGTGGGCGTGGCGATCCGCGGCACGCCGCTGCGCGAGTTCCGCCGCGGCGACGGCGAGGTCGCGGTCTGGCTGCGCTTCGCCGGGGACGACGCGTTCGGGGTGCAGGACCTGTCCTCGTTCATGCTGCGCGCGCCGGACGGCCGCGAGGTGCCGCTGCTGGGGCTGGTCGACGTCTCGCTGCAGCAGGCCGCCAACCAGGTGCAGCGCACCGACCGCCAGACCACGCTGACGATCCGCGCCAACCTCGCCGACGGGGTGACCGTGCCGGATGCGCGCAAGCTGATGGACGCGACCCTGGCCGCGGTGGCGATGCCGCCCGGCTACACCTACACCTTCGACGGCGCGTTCCAGCGCGACGACGAGGCGATGGGGCAGATGCTGTTCAACCTGCTGCTGGCGCTGGTGATGATCTACGTGGTGATGGCGGCGGTGTTCGAGTCGCTGCTGTTCCCGTCGGCGATCATGAGCGGGGTGCTGTTCTCGGTGCTCGGCGTGTTCTGGCTGTTCGCGCTGACCGGCACCACCTTCAACATCATGGCCTTCATCGGCATCCTGGTGCTGATGGGCGTGGTGGTGAACAACGGCATCGTCATGGTCGAGCACATCAACAACCTCAGGCGCCGCGGGCTCAGCCGCACCGACGCGCTGGTCGAGGGCAGCCGCGAGCGCCTGCGCCCGATCCTGATGACCATGGGCACGGCGGTGCTGGCGATGATCCCGATCGCGCTGTCCAACACCCAGATCGGCGGCGACGGCCCGCCGTACTATCCGATGGCGCGCGCCATCGCCGGCGGCCTGGCGTTCTCCACCGTGGTCAGCCTGCTGTTCCTGCCCACGATCTACGCGATCCTGGACGACCTGCGCCACGGCACGGCGCGGGCGATCCGGCGGGCGCGGGGGGGAACTTCCGGCGCGGTTCCTGCCGGCGCGGTCGCGGCGATCGCGGCACCGCCACGTCCGTAGGCGGCACGGGCCCCGGCGCCCGCCCCGAGCGCGGCGGGCCGCGCCGCCGTCAGGCCAGCAGCCTGCCGAAGACCCGCAGCCCTGCGATCCAGACGCCGATGCTGGAACCGAGGTTGGTCAGCACGAAGTTGAGCAGGGTGCGCGATACGCGGTTGCGGTACCAGCCCTTCAGCGTCTGGGCGTCGTCGCGCAGCGACAGGAAGTCTCCATAGGCCGGTTTGCGCAGGTGCGCCTCCACCATCGCGCTGAACAGGCCGGGCGAAAGCCCGGGCGGACGGATCGGCTTGAGCGGCGCGGCGACGGCCGCGACCAGGACGCTCAGCGGATGACCGCCGGCCAGCAGGGCGCCGAGCGCGGCCAGGCCGGCGGTGATCGCCACCCACTGGGCCACCAGTTCCCGGCCGAGGTCGGCGCCCCCCTTCCAGAAACCCCAGCCGATCGCCAGCAGGACCAGGGCCATGAAGCCCGTCGTGATCCAGCGCATCGCATGGCTCCTGCGCACCGCCTCCAGCTCGGCGCGCAGCTGCGCGGGCGGCGTGGCGTCTTCCTGCAGGTGGCGCGCGAGTCCGGCGAGATGGCCGGCCCCGACGACGGCCAGGACGTTGCGCGCGCCATCGGGCAGCTCGCGCAGCCGCGCGGCCATGTAGCGGTCGCGTTCGGCGATGACGGTTTCGTAGAGTTCGGGGTTGTCCTGGGCGAATTCGCCGAAACTCGATTCGAGGATGTCGCCCTGCTTGAGCTTCTCGATCTCCGACTCGTCCATCTCGTCGCTGCTCAGCACGCCCAGGATCAGGCTGGCGGCGAGCTTGAGCTTGCCCGCAAGGCCCAGGCGGCTGGAGGCGCGGCGGAACGTCAGCCCGACGTTGCGGTCGATCAGCTCCATCCGCAGCCCGTGTTCGCGGGCCAGGGCGACGGCGCGCACGAGCTCGGCACCGGGCTCGATGCCGAACTGTTCGGCCAGCCTGCGCTGGTAGGCGCCGAGCGCCAGGTTGGCGGCGAACAGCGCGCCGTGGCCCTTGCGCAGCACGTCGACGAGATTGAGCCCGGCCAGCGCATCGGGATCGGTGAGCGCCTGCAGGCGCTGGCTGTCCAGTTCGACCGCGATGGTGTCGAACCGGTTGTCGCGGACGGCATCCTCGACGGCTTCGACGCTAGCGCGCGAGACGTGCGCCGTCCCGAGCAGGGTGTAGCGCACGCCGTCGCGTTCGACGATGGCGTGCGGCTGCGAGCGCCAGCCGGCCGCGGCGACCGGGGCGGCGTCGGCCACGGTCGGGTCAGTCACGGTAGCGGCGCTGCAGGTCGGCGTAGGCGTCGATCCGGCGGTCGCGCAGGAACGGCCAGATGCGGCGCACCTGCTCGCTGCGGCCCAGGTCGACCTCGGCCAGCAACAGCTGCGGCTCGCCGCCGGCCTCGGCCAGGAACTCGCCCTGCGGGCCGAGCACGTGGCTCGCGCCCCAGAAGTCGATGCCGGCGGTGCCCAGCGGCGAGGGCTCGTGTCCCACCCGGTTGCACGACAGCACCGGCAGGCCGTTGGCCACGGCGTGGCCGCGGTGGCTGGCGATCCAGGCGTCGCGCTGGCGCGCCTTCTCGTCCGGGTCGTCGCCCGGGTCCCAGCCGATGGCGGTGGGGTAGAGCAGCAGGTCGGCACCGGCCAGCGCCATCAGCCGCGCCCCCTCGGGGTACCACTGGTCCCAGCACACCAGCACGCCGAGCCGGCCGACCGAGGTGTCGATCGGCTCGAAGCCCAGGTCGCCCGGGGTGAAGTAGAACTTCTCGTAGAAGCCGGGGTCGTCGGGGATGTGCATCTTGCGGTAGCGGCCGGCGAGCGTGCCGTCGCGCTCCAGCACCACCGCGGTGTTGTGGTACAGGCCAGGCGCGCGACGCTCGAACAGCGAGCCGACGATCACCACCCCGTGCGCCTTCGCCAGCGCGCCGAGGCGCTCGCTGCTCGGGCCCGGGACCGGTTCGGCCAGGTCGAACTCGTCCACGCACTCGTGCTGGCAGAAGTACGGGCCGTTGTGCAGTTCCTGCAGCAGCACCAGCTTCGCCCCGCGCCTGGCGGCTTCGGCCACGCGGTCGGCGATCCGGTCGAGGTTGGCCGCGGCGTTGCCGGCGCCGCGGTCGATGACGGCGCGCTCCTGGACGAGGGCGACGGGCAGGGTGGTCTTGTTCATTCCCGGCTCGGTGGCGAAAGGGACATTGTAGGCGGCCGGGCGCGCCGGGGCCGCCGGCAGCCGGCGGCGTGCGGCTGCGGTACAGGCGCGGGCCAGCCGGGACGCGGGTGGCGGCCCTTCGCGTGGGCGCCTCGTCGGGCGCATTGTGCGGCGCGCGGGCGCCGCGCCGCTCAGGCCGCGGCCGGTGCCGGCGCCAGCACCCCGCGCGGCAGCTGCATGGTCACGCAGTGCAGGCTGCCGTTCTGCCAGATCAGCGGGCGGCAGGGCACCGGCACGATCTCGCGGTCCGGGAAGGCCTGCGCCAGCACCTGCGCGGCGCGGTCGTCGATGGCGCGTTCCTGGTCGGTGGCGCCGTAGGCCGGCATCAGCACCGCGCCGTCGACGATCAGGAAATTGGCGTAACTGGCCGCCAGCCGGCGGCCGTCGGGGTCGTGGATGGGCCGCTGCCAGGGCAGGGGGAACAGCCGGTACGGGCGGCCGTCGGCGGTGCGCAGCGCGGCCAGTTCGCCGGCCATCGCCCGCAGTGAGGGGTAATGGGAGTCCGCGGGGTCGTCGCAGGCCTGGTGGACGATGGCGTCGGGCGCGGCGAAGCGGGCGAGGGTATCGACGTGCGCGTCGGTGTCGTCGCCCTCCAGGTGGCCGTGGTCGAGCCACAGCACCCGGTCCTGGCGCAGCCAGTCGCGCAGCCGCGCCGCCAGCGCCGCGCGGTCGGCGTCGGGATGGCGCTGGCGCAGGCACTGCCAGGTGGTGAGCAGGGTGCCGGCGCCGTCGGTGTCGATCGCGCCGCCCTCCAGGGCGAAGTCCAGCGGCCGGCGCTCGGCCGCCGCGAACAGGCCGGCCGCCTGCAGCTGCGCGACCAGGCGGTCGTCGCGCCCGGCCTCGAACTTGCCGCCCCAGCCGGTGAAGCGGAAATCGAGCAGGCGGAAGCGGGGCGCGGGGGCCGCGGCCCGGGCGTCGGACTCGGTATCGATGTCGGCGCCGGCGGCCACCAGGGTGATCGGGCCGGTATCGCGCAGCCAGGTGTCGTCGTACTCGGCGTGCACGAAGCGGACCCGGTCCATGTCGATCCGGGCCGAGGCCAGGCGCGCGCGGGCGTAGGCTTCCAGGTCGTCGTCGGCGACCACCACCAGCGCCGGCTGGAAGCGGGCGATCGCCGCGACCAGGGCCACGTAGCTGTCCTCGACCTCGCCCAGCCGCGGCGCCCAGTCGGTGCCGGCGTGCGGCCAGGCCAGCAGCACCGCGGACTGCGGTTCCCACTCGGCGGGCAGGCGGAAATCGGCGTCGGTCATCCGGGGGTGCTGGCGATGGCTGGGAGGCGGGCCTGGCGCGGGCGCGCATCGGCCGGCGCGCGGGCTCGCGTCCGGCCCGGCCGATCGGGCCGGTCCGGGCGCCCGCGCGGGCGCAGGGGAAGGGGCGCGACCGCGCCCGGCGTCAGCGGATCGGCGGTTTCGGCCCGACCTCGGTGGGCGCGGCGCGGTTGAGCACCGCATCGATCACCTTGTCCTTCTCGAAGTACACGGTGAACTGCGGATAGCTCCAGCGGTGGATCACCGGCCACTGCGGCTTCTGGCCGCCGCGCGGTTCCAGGCGGCTGGTGGGCGCGCCGAACCGCGCCTGCACCTGGGCCATGCTCAGGCCGCGCGCGGGCAGGGCGACCGGCGCTTCGCGGGCGACGCGCTCGATCAGCAGGATCTCGGCGCTGGCGACGAGCGGCGTCGCGGCCAAGCCGAAGGCGACGGCAAGCGCGGCCGCGCAGGGGTGGATGCGGGTCATGGCACGTCTCCTGGTGCGGGTTCGGCGAACCCATGCGCGCGTTTTACCAGATCGCGGCCGCGCGTGGCCGCTGCCCGGAAAGCCGAGGGGCCGCATCGCTGCGGCCCCCGGGTGTCTGGCGGCGCCGGGCCCGGCCCGGCCGCGGCTTCAGCGCTGGCGCGCCTTGAAGCGCGGGTTGGACTTGCAGATCACGAAGACCTTGCCGCGGCGGCGGACCACCTTGCAGTCGCGGTGGCGGGTCTTCGCCGACTTCAGGGAGGACAGGACCTTCATGACGGGAACCTCGGCGGAATGAATAGTGGGATAGCAAGCCGCGCATGATAGCGCGCAAAACCCGGCCCATTCAAGCGCTTGCCCGCGGCGGGATTCAGCCGCGGGGGTACAATCCCCGCGGGTCCGGGCCATGCGCCCGCCCCGACGCCCCTTCCACTCCCGGCTGCCGCGCCCCGCCGCGCCGCAGCCGCCAGCGAGCCGCCATGTCCGACAACGATCCCACAGCCCCCCCGGGGCAGGTCCCGGTCCTGACCATCGACGGCCCCTCCGGCTCCGGCAAGGGCACCATCAGCCGGGCCGTGGCCGCGCGCCTGGGCTGGCATTACCTGGATTCGGGCGCGCTGTACCGGGCGGTGGGGGTGGCCGCCGGCTGGAACGACATCGACCTTTCGGACGCCTCGGCCCTGGTGCGCTGCGCCTTCGATGCCGAGGTCGCGTTCCGGGAGGCGCCCGGGGGCGAGCCGCGGGTGCTGGTCAACGGCCACGACGCCACCGACGAGCTGCGCACCGAGACCGCGGGCGCGGCGGCCTCGGCGATCGCCGCCATTCCCGAGGTCCGGGCCGCGCTGGTGGCCCGCCAGCGCGCCTTCCGGCGCCCGCCGGGACTGGTGGCGGACGGCCGCGACATGGGGACCGTGATCTTCCCGGACGCCGCGACCAAGGTGTTCCTCACCGCCAGCGCCGAGGAACGTGCCGAGAGGCGTTATAAGCAGTTGAGCGACAAAGGGGTTTCGGTTACATTGGCGGGTCTGCTGCGCGAGATCCTCGCGCGCGACGCCCGCGATGCCAGCCGGGCGGTGGCGCCGTTGCGTCCGGCCCCCGATGCCGTGACCGTCGACACCACCGGCCTGCCCATCGACGAGGTGGTCGAACGCGTGCTGGCGCTGGCGCGCTCCGGGGGACACGTCCCGGGCGCCCGGTAGCCCGCGCCGTCGCGGCAGGCAGTCCCCGCGCGCATCCGCCCGCGGGCCATCCCACAACACGCACACCTTCCAACCGGCCGTACGCAATCCCGCAGGCCGACCAACGGGTGGACCAGGGCGCCAGCGCCGCGGTCCGTGTCGTCAACCGAGACCATCTTCAATGACCGAATCATTCGCCGAACTGTTCGAACAGAGCCAGTCGCACCTGGCCAACCTCAAGCCGGGCGCCATCGTCACCGGTACCGTCGTGGACGTGCGCAACGACGTGGTGGTGATCAACGCCGGGCTCAAGTCCGAGGGCATCGTGCCCATCGAGCAGTTCCGCAACGACGACGGCGAGATCGACGTAGGCATCGGCGACCAGGTCAAGGTCGCCCTCGACGCGCTCGAGAACGGCTTCGGCGAGACCGTGCTGTCGCGCGAGAAGGCCAAGCGCGCCATGGTGTGGGACGAGCTCGAGCAGGCGCTCGAGAACAACGAGACCATCACCGGCCGCATCAGCGGCAAGGTCAAGGGCGGCTTCACCGTCGACATCAAGGACGTCCGCGCGTTCCTGCCGGGCTCGCTGGTCGACGTGCGCCCGGTGCGCGACCCGGCCTACCTCGAGGGCAAGGAACTCGAGTTCAAGCTGATCAAGCTCGACCGCAAGCGCAACAACGTGGTCGTCTCCCGCCGCGCGGTGGTCGAGAGCGAGCACTCCGAGGAGCGCGAGCAGCTGATGGAGAAGCTGGTCGAGGGCGCCAAGCTCAAGGGCGTGGTCAAGAACCTCACCGACTACGGCGCGTTCGTGGACCTGGGCGGCATCGACGGCCTGCTGCACATCACCGACATGGCCTGGAAGCGCGTGCGCCATCCGTCCGAGGTGGTCGAGGTCGGCCAGGAGCTCGAAGTCCGCGTGCTCAAGTACGACCGCGAGCGCAACCGCGTGTCGCTCGGCCTCAAGCAGCTGGGCGAGGATCCGTGGGACAACATCGCGCGCCGCTACCCGGCCACCACCCGCGTGTTCGGCAAGGTCAGCAACGTCACCGACTACGGCGCGTTCGTGGAGATCGAGCCGGGCGTCGAGGGCCTGGTGCACGTGTCGGAGATGGACTGGACCAACAAGAACGTCAACCCGTCCAAGGTCTGCCAGGTCGGCGACGAGGTCGAGGTCATGGTCCTGGACGTGGACGAGGAGCGCCGCCGCATCTCGCTGGGCATGAAGCAGGTCAGCTCCAACCCGTGGGAGACCTTCGCCGCCATCCACAAGAAGGGCGACAAGGTCGAGGGCCAGATCAAGTCGATCACCGACTTCGGCATCTTCATCGGCCTGGACGG
>JBKHXI010000195.1:0-12328 GCA_046566095.1 Gammaproteobacteria bacterium
CAGAAGTTGCCGAACTCGACGCGGGAGAAACCGCCCGACACCACGACCGCGGATTGCTGTACAGGCGTGGTCACCGTATCGCCATCGAGGGCGACGGGGCCGAGGATGTCGCCGGGTTCGGAGTTGAACCAGTTGCTCTCGTTCGGTTCGCCCTCGGTCACCGTATACAGATCAGGCGCCAGGCCGGTCCAGAGCACGGTGCCGCCGCTGTTGGTGGACTGGGTCTGCGGATCCGGCGACCCGCCGAGCGGATCGATGGTCATCGGCCAGCCTTCCAGGCTGAGATCGACAGCCGGGTTGTAGGCGCCGTTGGCATCCGCATCGTAGTACTTGAAAGCTTCGAGATTGCCGCTGGGATCTGGAGGCGGCGGTACGTCGCGGTCCTGAGTGCGGAAATTGTCGGTCTTGGTATGCCCGGACACGAAGCCGAAGGTGCCGTTGCCGGGCGCGTAGTCGCTGATGCGCGTGATCCAGACCTTGTAGACGCCGCCATTGTTGGGGGTGTCGGCGTAGGGCATGAGCTGGATCGAGATGCCGCCGCAAAGCCCCGTGTTACTTGCGGTCGCATGGGTGCCGCCGTCATACGTGGCGATCACGCCGCCGCTGACCGTGAAGGCGCGTTCGCCGATCGCATCGCTGGACAGGAGCGTGGACCCGGACGGGTCGGTGACCTGGAAGTAGTACTGCCCGTCGTCGAGAGAGCCCGAACTGCATTGCGCGTTGTTCGGCCCGCCATTGAGGTATACGTCCGATTTCAACGCATAGTTGTTGGCGTTGACCGTAGTCCCGCCGGGCAGGCTGGTATAGATCGCGCCGTTGATGGCATGCGCCCACAAGGCGCCTGCACAGAGGCTGGCGAGCAACAACAGAAGATTCGCCGCGGCACGCCGCGGCCAGGAACTGGGAGTGCGGTTCATGTGGCCACCTGCTCAAGGGTTGCGGAGTCCGACTTCCGCCTCCTGCACCTGGTGGTGGCAGTACCGCATGAATGAAGCCGTGCCGGAAAGGACGCAGGTCAACGCAAATTTCGGCCAACGTGGCGACGGACGGCGCGAGATGCAAGACGAGTGGTGAGGCGGTCGGTCCTGACAGGCACCAGGTCGCGCCAGCACCCCCTTGTCCCGGTCCCGATCCCGATCCCGATCCCGATCAGTGTGACGGCCGCTGGCCCGTGGCTGCGGCAGGCAGACGCCAACGCCAGGCGATCGCCAGCGCCAGGTGCGGCGGCAGCAGCAGCGCGATCCAGGGCAGGTTGTCCTGCGCGGCGGGGAGCAGCTGCAGCGGCAGGGTGGCCAGTGCGCTGGCGGCGACCAGCCAGCGCGCGCGGGTGAACCATCGCCCGGGCGCCTGCCCGCGGGCGACCCGCCAGCCGCCGGGTAGCGCCAGCAGGCACAGCGGGCTCAGCAGCAGCAGGTTGTGGTTGGACCAGGCCGCCCAGTGCGCGGTGCAGCACCACAGGAACGCGAGCAGCAGCCCCGCGGTGGCGCACGCCGCCCAGAACGGCAGGGCGAGCGCCGCCAGCGC
Source organism: Gammaproteobacteria bacterium (assembly GCA_046566095.1). GTDB lineage: Bacteria > Pseudomonadota > Gammaproteobacteria > Xanthomonadales > Xanthomonadaceae > CAMPJU01. The sequence continues at coordinate 1,525 of JBKHXI010000195.1, forward strand.
CCGGGGCCGCGCGCGCCCGAGCAGCAGCGCGCCGCCGGCCAGGGCCAGGCCCGCCAGCAGCTGCGGCCACCAGCGCCGCGGCAGCGGAGCGGGTTCGGGCGCGATCCGGTGCGGCAGGAGCGCCTGCTCGGCCACGACCAGCGGCCGGCCGTCGGCATGCCGCACGGCGCGCAGGCCGTCGGCCAGGCGCATCGGCACGAAGCCGGCCTGCCAGCGGTCCAGCGGCGCGTCGGCGCGCGGGCCCAGGCCCAGGTCGAAGCCCAGCGCCATCCACCGCGCCGGCCGCGCCAGCCGCACCGCCTCGCCGCGGAAGGTCAGCCCGCCGGCGTCGTGCGCCAGCTGCGGCCGCAGGGCGCCGCCGAGCGCGCGGTCGAGCGCGTCGCGCACCCGGGTCGAGCAGTTGTCGAGGAAATAGTCGTAGCCGTAGCGCGCGTTCTCCGGGCGGGCGTTGGCCGCCAGGTCCGCGGCCAGCGCGCGCGCCTGCGCCGGGTCCAGGTCCAGCCACTGGATCGCCACGCCGCGCCCGGTCTGCCGGTAGTACGCCAGGTCCTGTTCCAGCGGCAGGGCCACCAGCATGTACTGCATGCGGCCGCGCACGAAGCGGCCGACGAAGCCGGGCTCCTCCAGGTCGAAGTAGCCGAAGTTGTAGGACACCGGCCCGGGCGCGGCCGGGTCGTCGACCACGATCGCGTTGTGGCCGAAGCGTTCCCAGAAGATCTCGCCCGGCTGCATCGTCATCACGCCGATCCGCGGCGCGGCCTGGGCGAGCGCCAGCAGCGGCCACAGCCACAGCACCAGCACCAGCACCGCAGGAGCGGGCCTCGCCCGCGATCGCGCCCCGGTTGCCGCGCGCGGTCGCGGGCAAGGCCCGCTCCTACGCATCGGCATGCACGCTCACGTGCAGGGCGTGCAGGCGGCGGGCGTCGGCGCGGGCCACGCGGAAGCTGAAGCGGCCGAGGGTCAGTTCCTCGCCGGCGTCGGGCAGGTGGCCGATCGCGGCGGTCACCAGGCCGCCGATGGTGTCGTATTCGTCGTCGTCGAAGTCGGCGCCGAAGCGCTCGTTGAAGTCGCCGATCGGGGTGAGCGCGTCGACCACGTACTGGCCGTCGGCCTGCGCGGCGATCAGCTTGGTGACGTCCTCGGCCTCGTCGTGCTCGTCGTCGATCTCGCCGACGATCTGCTCGAGCACGTCCTCGATGGTGACCAGCCCGGCCACCCCGCCGTACTCGTCGACCACGATCGCCATGTGGTTGCGCGACTGCCGGAACTCGCGCAGCAGCACGTTGAGCTTCTTCGACTCGGGGATCAGCACCGCCGGCCGCAGCAGCTCGCGCACGCTGCGCGGACCGTTGTCGGCGACCACGCCGCGCAGCAGGTCCTTGGCCAGCAGCACGCCCAGGATCTCGTCCTTGTCCTCGCCGTGCACCGGGAAGCGCGAATGGCCGGATTCGACCACCTCGCGCATCAGGTCGATCAGGCGCGCGTCGCCAGACAGCGCGACCATCCGCGAGCGGGGCACCATGACGTCGCCCACGGTCAGGTCCTCGATCGCGATCGCGCCCTCCATCATGCTCAGGGTGTCGGCCGCGATCAGGCCGTCGGCCTGGGCGTCGCGCAGCAGTTCCACGAGGTCCTGGCGGGTGGTCGGTTCGCCGGAGAGGGCGGCGCCGATGCGCTCGATCCAGCTGCGTCGCTTGTCGCCGCCGTCCGGCGGGCTACTGTCGTCTTCGGGCATCTCGTGGGCGGAGCGGCCCCGGGGCCGGGGCGGTCGCCGTGCAGTCTAGCGCGGATGCGCGGCGGTCCGGTGAAACGTCCTTCCCGTGGCGCCGCGGGGCGGGGCGGGGAGCGCGGGCCGGCCGCGGACGCGGCGCCGGCGTGCCCGACGTTACCCGCCGGGCTCAGTCTTCCCGATAGGGGTCGTCGACGCCCAGGCCCGCCAGGATCTCGCGCTCGAGCTGCTCCATGCACTCGGCCTCGGTGTCGTCGGCGTGGTTCCAGCCCAGCAGATGCAGGGCGCCGTGCACCGTGAGGTGCGCGTAATGGGCGTTGAGTGGCTTGCCCTGCTCGCGGGCCTCGCGGGCGATCACCGGCGCGCACAGCACCAGGTCGCCGAGCACCGGCAGGGTCACCCCCTTGGGCAGCCCCGCGGGCAGCTCGGCGGGAAAACTGAGTACGTTGGTCGCCTGGTCGCGGCCGCGGTAGTGGCGGTTGAGCGCGCGGCCCTCGCGCGCGTCCACGATCCGGATCGCCAGGTCCGCCTGGCGGATGCGGCCGTCGAGCGCGGCCGCCACCCAGCGCCGGAAGCTGGCCGCCGCGGGCAGGCCCGCGCGCGGCAGGCCGTAGCTGACGGCGACTTCGAGCCGGCACGGACCCCGGGTCATCGCGGCGCTTCTCCCGATGCGCGAACCCGGATTCTACCCGCAGCGGCGGTCGCGGCCGCGGGCGCCCGCGGCGCGCCCGCCGGGGGCGCGCCGGACGCGATGGCGGCAGGTCGCGTCCTACGGTTCACGGGCGGACGGATCCTGTCCCCGCGCGTCGTAGGCGCCGACGATCCGCGCCACCAGCGGATGCCGCACCACGTCGCGCGCGTCGAAGAAGGTGAAGCCGATGCCCTCGACCCCGCGCAGCACGTCCAGGGCATCCTTGAGGCCGGACTTCTGGTGCTTGGGCAGGTCGACCTGGGTCAGGTCGCCGGTGACCACCGCGGTCGAGCCGAAGCCGATCCGGGTCAGGAACATCTTCATCTGCTCGATCGAGGTGTTCTGCGCCTCGTCCAGGATCACGAACGCGTCGTTGAGCGTGCGCCCGCGCATGTAGGCCAGCGGCGCCACTTCGATCACGTTCTTCTCCAGCAGCTTGACCACCTTCTCCACGCCCAGCATCTCGTACAGCGCGTCGTACAGCGGGCGCAGGTAGGGATCGACCTTCGACGCCAGGTCGCCGGGCAGGAAGCCGAGCTTCTCGCCGGCCTCCACCGCCGGCCGCACCAGGATCAGCCGCTGCACCCGCGCCTCGTTCAGCGCCTCGACCGCCATCGCCACCGCCAGGAAGGTCTTGCCGGTGCCGGCCGGGCCGATGCCGAAGTTGATGTCGTGGGTGGCGATCGCGTGCAGGTACCGGGCCTGGTTCGGCCCGCGCCCGCGGATGGTGCCGCGCTTGACCCGGACCGCGACCTCCTGCGGCTCGATGCCGTCGGCCGCGACCCGCTCGGCGCCGGCCTCGCTCAGGTGCAGGTGGATGGCCGCCGGGTCGAGGGTGACGCCGGCGGTCTCGTCCCAGAGCCGGCGCAGCAGCCGTTCGGCGGCAACCACGGCCGCTTCGGGGCCGGTGATCCGGAACACCTGGCCGCGGTTGCCCAGCTGCACGCCCATGCGCAGTTCGATCTGGCGCAGGTGCGCGTCGAACGGCCCGGCGAGGTTGGCCAGGCGCTCGGCATCGGGCGGGTCGAGGACGAACTCGGACGTGGCGGTGTCGGGCATCGGTCGGACCCGGGCGGCGCATGGCTTGCTTGCGCCGGCGCCGGCTTTTTCGCACAGTGCGGACGGGAAGGGCAGGAGTGTACGGATGCGCGGAAAGCGGCATGTGATGGCGGCGCTGCTGGCGACGGCGACGGCGATGGCGGCGCCCGCGGGCGCGGCACGGGAAACGACCGTGCTCAGCGCCGCGCGGATCCACACCCTGGACCCGGCGCGGCCCCTGGCCGAGGCCCTGGCCTTCGACGCGCAGGGCCGGATCCTGGCGGTGGGCGATCGCGGCGAGCTGCTCGCGCGCTATCCGGGCGCGGCGCGGGTGGACGCCGGGCAGGCCACCGTGGTGCCCGGCCTGATCGACGCGCACGGCCATGTCGCCAACCTCGGCCTTGCCCGGATGCGGGTGGACCTGGCCGGCGCCGCCAGCAAGGCCGAGGTGCTCGAGCGCCTGCGCGCCTTCGCCGCCGAACTGCCCCCGGGCGCCTGGCTGCTCGGGCGCGGCTGGGACCAGAACCGCTGGCCGGAGCGCGCGTTCCCGTCCGCCGCCGACCTGGACGCCGCCTTCCCGGACCGTCCGGTCTGGCTGGAGCGGATCGACGGCCATGCCGGCTGGGCGAATACGGCGGCGCTGCGCACCGTCGCGCGCGACCTGTCGGGCGACTGGCAGCCGGACGGCGGCCGCATCGAGCGCGATGCGCGCGGCCAGGCCACCGGCGTCTTCGTCGATGCGGCGATGGCCCTGGTCGAGGACGCGATCCCGCCGCTGGACGCCGCCGCCACCGAGCGCGCGCTGGAACTGGGCATGCGCGCCGCGGTCGCCAACGGGCTGACCGGGGTGCACGATGCCGGCGTGTCGCTGGCGCAGCTGGAAGCCTACCGGCGCCTGGCCGACCGCGGCGCGCTGCCGCTGCGGATCACCGCCATGGCCGATGGCGACGGCGCCGCGCTGGCCTGGTTGTGCGAGCACGGCCCGTACCGGCACCCGGGCGGCCGGCTGCGGATGCGCACGGTCAAGCTCTACGTGGACGGTGCGCTCGGCAGCCGCGGCGCCGCGCTGCTGGAGGATTACAGCGACGACCCGGGCAACCGCGGCCTGCTGCTGCTGCAGCCCGCGCCGTTGCGGGAAGTCGCCGGCCGCGCCCGCGGCTGCGGGGTGCAGGTCGCCACCCATGCGATCGGCGACCGCGGCAACCGGGTGGTGCTCGACGCCTACCAGGCGCTGCTCGCCGGCCAGGACGCCGCGGCGCTGCGCTGGCGCATCGAACACGCGCAGCTGCTGGCGCCGGAGGACCTGCCGCGGCTGGCCGCGCTCGGCGTGATCGCCTCGATGCAGCCGACCCACGCCACCTCCGACATGCCCTGGGCGCAGGACCGGGTCGGCCCGCTGCGGATCGTCGGCGCCTACGCCTGGCGGCAGCTGCGCGACAGCGGTGCGCGGCTGGCGTTCGGCTCCGATTTCCCGGTCGAGTCGGTGGATCCGCGCCTGGGCCTGCATGCCGCGGCCACCCGCGCCGACCTGCACGGCCATCCGGCCGGCGGCTGGCTGCCGCAGGAGAAGCTCACCGCTTGGGAGGCGCTGCGCGGCTTCACCCGCGACGCGGCCTGGGCCGGCTTCGCCGAGGACGAGGTCGGCACCCTGGCCCCCGGCCTGCGCGCCGACTTCGTCCTGCTCGACCGCGACCCGCTGGCGGTGCCGCCCGCCGACCTGCCCGCCCTGCAGGTGCTCGCCACCTGGGTCGACGGCCGCTCCGTCTACGAGCGCCCCGACGCCCCATAACCCCCGAGCGTGCCCATGTAGGAGGGGTTCAGCCCCGACCCCGCGTCCTGCAAATATCGGCTGCAGGAGCTGCGCAAGCTGCGCCCCCGCCGCTTGGACGACCGTGTCGCAGCCCCATCCCAACCCTGTCGCATGGCGCTTCCAGCCGCGGAACCGCCGTCCGTCGGGATGCGCTTGAAAAATAATTAATTGATCAATTAATTTATGGGCATGCCAGCTCGCAGGCCACGACCAAGCCGACCGCAAGCGACCGCAGCACCAGCCAGGGTCCGGCCCGGCGCGCCCGCAGACGGCGCGATCGCACAGCGCCGCATCCGTGCACCGGGCCGGCCCGGTGCGGACGCCCCCGCGCCCGACCTGCGCGAGCGGGTGCTGGACGCCGCGCTGGCCTGCTACGTGCGCACCGGCATCGCCGCCACCTCGATGCGCGCCATCGCCGACGAGGCCGCGGTCACCCCTGCGCTGCTGCATTACTACTTCGGAGACAAGGCCCGGCTGCAGGCGGCGGTGGTCGAGGAGCGGCTGCGCCCGGCGATCGGACTGCTGCGCGAGCACGTGGGTCGCGGCGGCGCGGATCCGGCGGGCATGGTCGCCGGCTTCGTGCGCGGCGTGGACGCGGTGGTCGCCTCGCATCCCTGGCTGCCCTCGCTCTGGGTACGCGAGGTCCTGTGCGAGGGCGGGGCGCTGCGCGACTTCCTGCTTCGCGAAGTCGGGCCGACGCTGCCGCAGGCGATGGCCGCGCGCTTCGCCCATGCCCAGCGCGAGGGCACGCTCAACCCCGACCTGGACCCGCGGCTGCTGGTGGTTTCGCTGGTCGGCCTGACCCTGTTCCCGGCCGCCGGCGCCCCGATCTGGCGGCAACTGTTCGATGCCGGCGACATCGATGCGTCGGCGCTGCGCGACCACACCATCGCCCTGCTCGACCGGGGACTGGAGCTGACCGATGAGGCATGAGCGGGCAAGCCGCAGGATCCTCGTTGTCGCGGCCGCGCTTGCGCTGGCGTGGGCGGCCTCCGGCTGCCAGCGTGCTCCGGCGGACGCGCTGGGGGCGCTCGAGTACGACCGTGTCGCGCTGCCGGCGCCGGCGTCCGAGCGCATCGCCGAAATCGCCGTGCGGGAGGGCGAACGGGTCGTGGCCGGGCAGGTCGTGGCCCGGCTGGAGGATGCGCGTACCGGCGCGGTCGCCGCCGCCGCCGATGCCGAGACCAGGCGCCAGCGCGCCGTCCTCGACGAACTGCAATCCGGCCCGCGCGCCGAGCGCATCGCCCAGGCGCGCGCCCAGCTGGCCGCGGCGCGGGCGCAGGCGCGCGACGCGCAGGCCTATTCCGCCCGGCTGGAGCCGCTGGGCAGGCAACGGCTGGTCGCGGCGGTCGAAGTCGACCGTGCCCGCGCCGCGGCCGCGCAGGCGCAGGCCCAGGTGCGGGCATCGGCCGCGGCGCTGGAGGAACTCGAACGCGGTGCCCGCGGCGAGGAGCTCGCGCAGGGCCTGGCTGCGCTCGAGTCCGCAGCCGCGCGCGCCGATGCGCAGCGCGTCGCGCTGGAGGAACTGGCGGTGGTCGCCCCGCGCGCAGGCATCGTCGACAGCCTGCCCTACGAAGCCGGCGACCGGCCGCCGGCAGGCGCCCCGCTTGCGATCCTGCTGGTGGGCGAGGCGCCGCATGCGCGGGTGTACCTGCCGGCGGCCCTGCGCGCGCGGGTCGCGGTCGGCAGCGCGGCCCAGGTCCGGATCGACGGTCGCGATCGGCCGTTGCCGGGCCGGGTGCGCGCGATCCGCAGCGAACCGGTGTTCACGCCGTATTACGCGCTCAGCGGCGAGGACGCGGCCCGCCTGAGCTGGCTGGCCGAGGTGGAGCTGACCGGCGCCGAGGCGACCGGATTGCCCGCGGGCCTGCCGGTGCGGGTCGCCTTTCCCGGTGCGGATGCCCGGGGCGAATAGGGCCATGGCCAGCGTGCATGCAGCCGCGGGCGATGCCCGCAACGGCGAACCGGCGCCGGCGATCCGCGCGCGCGGCATGACCCGCCGCTTCGGCGAGCTGGTGGCGGTCGACCGCGTCGACCTCACGGTGCCGCGCGCGCAGGTCTACGGTTTCCTCGGGCCGAACGGTTCCGGCAAGTCCACCACGATCCGCATGCTCTGCGGCCTGCTGACGCCGAGCGCCGGCGAGATCGAGGTGCTGGGGCTGCGGATCCCCGAGCAGGCCGAGGCGCTGCGCCGCCGCATCGGCTACATGACCCAGCGCTTCTCGCTGTTCGAGGACCTGTCGGTGCGCGAGAACCTGGAATTCCTGGCCGCGGTGCAGGGACTGCCGCGCGCCGCGTCGCGCAGCCGGGTGGATGCGCTCGTCGAGCGGTACCGCTTCGGCGACCGCCAGCGCCAGCTCGCCGGCACCCTCAGCGGCGGCCAGAAGCAGCGGCTGGCGCTTGCCGGGGCGGTGCTGCACGAGCCCGAACTGCTGTTCCTCGACGAGCCGACCAGCGCGGTCGATCCGCAGTCGCGGCGCGACTTCTGGGAGACGCTGTTCGAGCTGGCCGATGCCGGCACCACGCTGCTGGTTTCCACCCACTACATGGACGAGGCCGAGCGCTGCCACCGGCTGGCGATCCTGGATCGCGGCGCGCTGGTCGCCGACGGCAGCCCCGCGCAACTTGCGGGCGCGCTGGCCGGGCGTACGTTCGAGGTGCGCTCGTCCCAGCCGCGCCGTGCACAGCGCGCGCTGTCCGACGCGCCGGGCGTGCTGAGCGTGGCCCAGATCGGCAACCTGCTGCGGGTGCTGGCCGCAGGGCCAGGCGTCGATGCGCGCGACCTCGACGCCGTCCTGCGTGCCGCCGGGCTGGGGGGAGAAGCCCGGCCTGCGGCGCCGGACCTGGAGGACGTGTTCGTGGCCGCCACCCGGGCGCGGCCGGCCGACCCCCGGGAGCGCGCGGCGTGAACGGGCGCCGGCTGTGGGCGGTCATGCTCAAGGAGCTGCGGCAGCTGCGCCGCGACCGGATCACGCTGGCGATGATCGTCGGCATCCCGGTGCTGCAGCTGGTGCTGTTCGGCTATGCGATCAACCTCAACCTGCGCGGGCTGGACGCTGCCATCGCCGACCAGGCGCATACCGCCGGCTCGCGTGCGCTGGCGATGGACATGCTGGCGACCGGGGTGATCGAGGTGCGGCGCGAGGCGGGCACGCCGCAGGAACTGATGGCGCTGCTGCGGCGCGGCGAGATCAGCGTCGGCGTCGCGATCCCGCCCGACTTCGAACGGCGGCGCCTGGACGGGCGCGAGGCGGTGCAGGTGCTGGTCGACGGCAGCGACACGGTGGTGCAGGCGGCCGCGGTGCAGCTCGCGCAGATGCCGCTCGATGGCGGCGCTGCGCCGGCAGCACGGGCCGCGGCCGGAAGGGAGCCGCCGATCGGCGTGGTCGCGTTCTACAACCCGGAAAGGCGCTCCGCGGTCAACATCGTGCCCGGCCTGATCGGGGTGATCCTGACCATGACCATGGTGCTGTTCACCGCGGTGGCGATCGTGCGCGAGCGCGAGCGCGGCAACATGGAACTGCTGATCGCGACACCGGTGAGCCGCGGCGAGCTGATGCTCGGCAAGGTGCTGCCCTACGCCGCGATCGGCCTGGTCCAGACCACGGTGGTGCTGCTGCTCGGCCTGTGGCTGTTCGACGTGCCGGTGCGCGGCGGGGTGTTCGACGTCTATGTCGCCGCGACCCTGCTGATCCTGGCCAACCTCACCCTCGGCCTGTTGATCAGCACCCGCGCCCGGTCGCAGTTCCAGGCGATGCAGATGACCTTCTTCGTGTTCCTGCCCTCGATCCTGCTGTCGGGCTTCATGTTCCCGTTCGCCGGCATGCCGGCGCCGGCGCAATGGCTGGCCGAAGTCCTGCCGCTGACCCATTTCCTGCGCCTGGTGCGGGGGGTGATGCTGCGCGGCGCCGGCCTGTGGGAGCTGTGGCCGGAGGTGCTGGCGCTGGCGGCCTTCACCGCGATCATGATGACCGCCGCGATCCTGCGTTTCCGCAAGCGGCTCGACTAGGCCGGTTCCCGGGATCAGCTGTCGGCCTGCGCCACCCGGCTTCCCATGCAGGAGGGGCTTCAGCCCCGACCTCCGAAGCGCATCGGGTGAGGGAGGGGAGATCTCGCCGATGGTCGCGGCTGAAGCCGCTCCTGCAGCAATGCCGGGCGCGGGGCTCAGGCGGCCCGTTCTCCGGCCGACCGCACGCGCCCGCGCAGCGAGTTGCTCATCGCCTGGGTGATCACGACGTCGACGAACTGCCCGACCATCCGCGGATCGCCGGGGAAGTTCACCGAACGCATGTTGCCGGTCTTGCCGGTCAGCTCGTCCGGGTCCTTGCGCGAGGGGCCCTCGACCAGCACCCGCTGCACGCTGCCGACCATGGCCTCGGAGATCCGGCGCGCGTTGGCGTTGATCGTCGCCTGCAGCCGCTCCAGCCGGGCGTGCTTGACCGCGGCCGGCGTGTCGTCGGGCAGGTCGGCGGCGGGGGTGCCGGGCCGCCGCGAGTAGATGAAGGAAAAGCTCTGGTCGAAGCCGACCTCCTCGATCAGGCGCATGGTCTTCTCGAAGTCGGCATCGGTCTCGCCCGGGAAGCCGACGATGAAGTCCGAACTGATCGAGATGCCGGGCCGGACCGCGCGCAGCCTGCGGATCTTCTGCTTGAACTCGAGCGCGGTGTAGCCGCGCTTCATCGCCGCCAGCACCCGGTCGCTGCCCGACTGCACCGGCAGGTGCAGGTAGTCGGGGAGTTCCGGCACGTCGCGGTAGGCCTCGACCAGCGAGTCGGAGAACTCCAGCGGGTGCGAGGTGGTGAAGCGGATCCGGTCGATGCAGTCGATCCGGGCAAGGGTGCGGATCAGCAGGCCGAGGTCGGCGGTGCCCGCGTCGTTGCCGTCGCCGTCGGTCATCGGCCCGCGATAGGCGTTGACGTTCTGTCCGAGCAGGTTGACCTCGCGCACGCCCTGCGCGGCGAGCTGCGCCACCTCGACCAGCACGTCCTCGAACGGCCGGCTGACCTCCTCGCCGCGGGTGTAGGGCACCACGCAGAAGCTGCAGTACTTCGAGCAGCCCTCCATGATCGACACGAAGGCGGTCGGGCCCTCAGCCCGGGGCGCGGGCAGGGCGTCGAACTTCTCGATCTCCGGGAAGCGGATGTCGACCTGCGGCCGGCCGCTCTGGCGGCGCGCGCGCAGCAGTTCCGGCAGCCGGTGCAGGGTCTGCGGGCCGAACACCAGATCGACGAAGGGCGCGCGCTTCACGATCGCCTCGCCTTCCTGGCTGGCCACGCAGCCGCCCACCCCGATCAGCACCGGGCGGTCGCCCTGCTTGAGCTGCTTCCAGCGGCCGAGCTGGCTGAACACCTTCTCCTGGGCCTTCTCGCGGATCGAACAGGTGTTGACCAGGATCACGTCGGCTTCGCCGGCGTCGTCGGTCAGCTCCAGGCCCTCGGCCGCGGCCAGCAGGTCGGCCATCCGCGCCGAGTCGTACTCGTTCATCTGGCAGCCGTGGGTCTGGATGAAGAGCTTGCCGCGCGCCGGCGCGGTGCCG
>JBKHXI010000196.1:0-19122 GCA_046566095.1 Gammaproteobacteria bacterium
GGCTTCCCCAACGGCCGTCGTCCCGGCGACGACGTCGTCGACGCCTCGCTCCGGGTCGCGATGGGCGTTCTCCTGACCGATGCGGAAGCTCCGTCCCGCTCGTTGCCCTACACGGACGGTGCGACGGTGTCCGCCCTCGACTTCCTGGGCCGCTTCCCGTACCTGGCCCCGCCGATCGGCGGAGATGCCGATCTCTGATCGCCCACACCGATCAGCGGCAACACGCAAACCGGCGGCGCCCCCTGGGCGCCGCCGTCTTTTTCAGCGCCGGCGCGCGCACCTACCGGCTGCCGTCCTGCGGTCGATGATCGCAGGTTCAGGCCCCCGCATTCCCGGACGCATCGTTGCAGCGCCGCCTGGGCAGGCATGCTTGGACAGCTTGCTCACTTCGCGGGAAGCAGAACCTTGTCGATCACCTGCAGTACACCGTTGCTCTGCAGCACGTTCGGCACCGTCAGCTTGGCCACCGCGCCGCTCTGGTCCACGAGGATCGCGGCACCGTCGCCCACGGTCGCCTTGATGGTGCCGCCCTGGACGGTCGCAAGCTGCGCCTGGTCGTTCCCGGCCAGGACCTTCTGGGCGAAGGCATGGTCGTCGAGGCGCTCGGGAACCACGTGGTAGGACAGCAGGGAAATCAGCTCCTGCTCGTTGGCGGGTTCGAGCAGGCGCTCGAAGCCGCCGGGAATCCGACGGAACGCGGCGTCGGTCGGCGCGAATACCGTGATCGGGCCATTGCCGCCGAAGATCTCCTCGAGCCCGACGTGCCTGATCGCCCGCACCATCAGCTTGTGGTCACCCGACCGGGTCAGACTGCTGAAGATGTCGTCGCCGGCGAGCAGCTTGGCGCCTCCCACGACCGGCTCCTCGTAGTCCATCGGGATGGGCCGGATCTCGCCTTCCTGCTCGGCGACCGCCGGCGCCGGGGTCTCGCTCTGCGGCGCGACCTCGGGCTGGGGCGCTTCGCGCGAACATCCGGGCAACGCGAAGGCAAGGATGGTTCCCACAACGACCACGACCGTCTTGTTCATCGGCAACTCCGTTTTTCGTAGGTGATCGGGGTTCACGTCGCCGGCAGGACAGCCGGTCGGCGGCCTCGAGCTTCAGTGGCCAGGCAATGCACCTGCTCAGACCGGCGGGGTGCGCACAAGTTCATCTCCGGCATCGCGGGAGGCGACCGGCGACTCCTCTTCTTCGTCGTCCAGCGACGCGTCGACGCGCTCGACCGCCTGCAGCGACTCGTCCGCCGCCAGCCGCATCAGGGTCACGCCCTGGGTGTTGCGGCTGACCTGGGAGATCTCCGCCGCGCGGGTGCGCACCAGGGTGCCGCCGTCGGAGATCAGCAGCACCTCGTGGTGGTCGGACAGCTGGATCGCGCCGACCAGCCTGCCGTTGCGGGCGCTGGTCTTGAGCGCGATCACGCCCTGGATGCCGCGGCCCTTGCGCGGGTAGTCCTCGAGCGGCGTGCGCTTGCCGTAGCCGCGCTCGCTGGCGGTGAGAATGTCGCCGTCGCCCTCGACCACCACCATGCTGACCACCTGCTCGCCCGGCGCCAGGCGCATGCCGCGCACGCCGGTGGCGGTGCGGCCCATCGGACGCACCTCGTCCTCGGCGAAGCGCACCGCCTTGCCGTTGCTCGCGAACAGCATCACGTCGCGGCTGCCGTCGGTGACCGCCACGTCCACCAGCGCGTCGCCCTCGTCCAGGTTGATGGCGATCTTGCCGCGCTGCAGCCGGTAGGCGTACTCGGTCAGCGGGGTCTTCTTGACCGTGCCGTTGCGGGTGGCGAAGAACACGAACCGGTCCTCCTCGTACTCGCGCACCGGCACCACCGCCTGCACCTGCTCGCCGGGCTCCAGCGCGATCCAGTTGACGATCGGCCGGCCGCGCGCGTGCGGACCGGCGTCGGGCAGCTGGTGCACCGGCAGCCAGAACACGCGGCCGGCGCTGGTGAAAGTCAGCAGGGTGTCGTGGGTGTTGACCAGCCACAGCTGGTCGATGAAGTCCTCGTCCTTGGTGCGCGCGGCGTTGCGGCCGCGGCCGCCGCGCTTCTGGGCGCGGTAGGCGGTGACCGGCTGGCGCTTGGCGTAGCCGGCGTGCGACAGGGTCACCACCACGTCCTCCGGCGCGATCAGGTCGAGGATGTCCAGGTCCTCCTCGCTCTGCCGGATCTCGCTGCGGCGGGCGTCGCCGAACTCCTCCTTGAGGTTGCGCAGCTCGGTGCGGATCACTTCCAGCAACCGGTCCGGATCCTCGAGGATGGCGATCAGGCCGCGGATCGCGTCGAGCAGCTGCCGGTATTCCTCGGTCAGCTTCTCCTGCTCCAGCCCGGTCAGGCGGTGCAGGCGCATCTCCAGGATCTGCTGGGCCTGGACCTCGGTCAGCTGGTAGCCGTCGGCCAGCAGGCCGACGCCGTCCGGCAGGTCCTCCGGCCGCGAGGCCTCCGCCCCCGCCGCCTCCAGCAGCGCGCCGACCAGGCCCGGCTGCCAGCGCCGCGCCAGCATCCGCTCGCGCGCGACCTGCGGATTCTCCGAGGTCTTGATCAGCTCGATCATCTCGTCGATGTTGGCCAGCGCGACCGTCAGGCCCTCGAGCACGTGGGCGCGGGCGCGGGCCTTGCGCAGCTCGAAGATGGTGCGGCGGGTCACCACCTCGCGGCGGTGGCGGACGAAGGCCTCCAGGATCTGCTTGAGGTCGAGCAGCTGCGGGCGGCCGTCGACCAGGGCCACCATGTTGATGCCGAACACCGCTTCCATCGGCGTCTGCGAGTACAGGTTGTTGAGCACCACCTCGGCCGACTCGCCGCGCTTGACCTCGATGTAGATGCGCATGCCGTCCTTGTCGGACTCGTCGCGCAGTTCGCTGATGCCCTCGAGCTTCTTCTCCTTGACCAGCTCGGCGATCTTCTCGATCAGCCGCGCCTTGTTGACCTGGTAGGGGATCTCGGTGACCGCGATCGCCTCGCGCCCGGTGCGGTCGTCGACCTCGATCTCGGCGCGCGCGCGCATCCGCACCCGGCCGCGCCCGGTGCGGTAGGCCAGGTGGATGCCGCCGACGCCGTTGATGATGCCCGCGGTCGGGAAATCCGGGCCTGGGACGTGCTGCATCAGGCCCTCGATGTCGATCGCCGGGTCGTCGATCAGGGCGATGGTGGCGTCGACCACCTCGCCCAGGTTGTGCGGCGGGATGTTGGTGGCCATGCCCACGGCGATGCCGGCCGAGCCGTTGACCAGCAGGTTCGGCACCCGCGCCGGCATCACCGTCGGCTCGAGTTCCTTTTCGTCGTAGTTGGGCTGGAAGTCGACCGTCTCCTTGTCGATGTCGGCCATCAGCTCGTGCGCCAGGCGCGACATCCGCGCCTCGGTGTAGCGCATGGCGGCGGCATTGTCGCCGTCGATCGAGCCGAAGTTGCCCTGCCCGTCCACCAGCAGGTAGCGCAGCGAGAACGGCTGCGCCATGCGCACCAGGGTGTCGTAGACCGCCGAGTCGCCGTGCGGGTGGTACTTGCCGATCACGTCGCCGACGATGCGCGCCGACTTGTAGTACGGCTTGTTGGCGTGCGCGCCGAGCTCGTTCATCGCGTACAGCACGCGGCGGTGCACCGGCTTGAGGCCGTCGCGCACGTCCGGCAGCGCGCGCCCCACGATCACGCTCATGGCGTAATCCAGGTAGCTGCGGCGCATCTCGTCCTCGAGGTTGACCGGGATGATTTCCTTGGCGGTTTCGGCCATCGGGCTTCCGTTGGTTGGGTGGATCCGCCGGGCGCGGCAGCGGCGGCGACGGGCCGCAAAAGCTCCGCTCCGGGCCGCGACCGCGGCCCGCCGGGGGCGTCGTCGGAATGACGCGAAATCCTAGCACGAAACGGGGCCTGACGCCTGCCCGTTTCCCCGCAAAAAACAAGCACTTGCGGCCTGTTTCGAACGCCATCGGCGGCAGCCGCCGCCAACGCCGCGCCGGAGCTGCTGGCGGATCCCTGCCGGACCGGCAACGCAGCGCCTCCTACCCCCGCCCCCTGTCGTCCCGAGCGCAGCGAGGGACCTGCTTTCCCCTCTTCGCGAGCAACAAGGAAGCAGGTCCCTCGCTGCGCTCGTGACGACAGCGGTGGAGATGCGCGCCGTAGGCAGGGCTAGCGGCCGAATGCCGCCCGCATCTTCGCCTCGTCGGGCCTTTCGACCACGCCGCGTTCGGTCACCAGCACGTCGACCAGACCGTACGGGGTGACGTCGAAGACCGGGTTCCAGGCCTCGATTCCCTCTGCCGCGGTGCGGTGGCCGCCGACGCCGAACAGCTCGCCCGGGTCGCGTTCCTCGATCTCGATCAGCTCGCCCGAGGCGGTGTCCATGTCCACCGTGGACGACGGCGCGACCACCATGAAGCCGATGCCGTGGTGGCGCGCGGCGATCGCCAGCTGGTAGGTGCCGATCTTGTTGGCGACGTCGCCGTTGGCGCAGATCCGGTCGGCGCCGACCACCACCCACTGCACCTGGCCGGATTTCATCAGGTGCGCGGCCGCGGAATCGGCGATCAGCCGCGCCGGCACCCCGTCCTGCTCCAGTTCCCAGGCGGTCAGGCGCGCGCCCTGCAGCCAGGGCCGGGTCTCGCCGGCGAACACGCGTTCGATGCGGCCGTCGGCGACCCCGGCGCGGATCACCCCCAGCGCGGTGCCGAAGCCGGCGGTGGCCAGCGAGCCGGTGTTGCAGTGGGTCAGCACCCCGCTGCCCGGCGCGATCAGCGCGGCGCCGAGCGCGCCCATGCGCCGGTTGGCCGCCAGGTCCTCGGCGGCGATCGCCTCGGCCTCGCGTTCCAGCGCCGCGCGCCAGTCGGCGCCGGCGGCATGCAGCGCGGCGCGCATCCGCGCCAGCGCCCAGGCCAGGTTGACCGCGGTGGGCCGGGCCGCGTTCAGCCGCTGCAGCGCGGGTTCCAGCGCGGCGACCGCGGCGGCGCCGTCGGCGGCCGCCACCGCGCGCGCCGCCAGCACCACGCCCCAGGCCGCGGCGATGCCGATCGCCGGCGCGCCGCGCACGGCCAGGTCGCGGATCGCAGCGGCGACCGCATCGCTGTCGCCGGCGCGAAGGTACTCGGTGGCGAACGGCAGACGCCGCTGGTCCAGGATCTCCAGCGCCTGCCCGGTCCAGCGCAGCGGGCGCACCCGGTCGTAGCGATCGTAGTCGGCGGTTTCCATCGCGCCAGTCTAGTGGCTCGCGCGGGGCCGCCTCCAGCGCCCTCCTTCCCCGCCGCCCCCCGCGCCGCGCCGCCGCAGCCGTCCGATGTCCGGAAAACCGGATCCGGTCCTGCCCGCGGCGGACGCGATCGGCTACAGTCCGGGCATGCGCCGGATGCCGCGCCACCGCTACCTGCTGGGGTTCGCCTTCGCCGCGCTGATCCTGGTCCTGGTCGGCCTCGCGATCCTGTTGACGACGCAGCGCTTCGAGGCCCAGAGCCGGATGGTGGTGCACAGCCAGGAGGTGATCGCCCGGCTGGAGCGGATCGACGCGATGCTGCTCGATGCCCTGGTTTCCCAGCGCAGCTACCTGCTCACCGCGCAGACCGACTACCGCGACGCCTTCCGCGCGGCGCGCCCGCTGTTGCGCCGGGAACTGGCCGAGCTGCAGGCGCGGGTAGCCGACAAACCGTCGCAGTCGGCCCTGGTGGCCGAGATCGCCGGGCTGGTCGACGAGCGCATGGAGTCGGCGGCCGAGGGCATCCGCGTGCACGACCAGGCCGGCCATGAAGCCGCGCGCGAATACACCCGCGACAACCGCGGCCTGGGCATCATGCGGCTGGTGATCGAACGCATGACGGCCTTCGTCGAGGCCGAACGCGCGCTGCTGGCCGAATGGCAGCAGGCCAGCCGCCAGAGTTCGCTGCTGCTGCAGGGGCTGGGAATCCTCGGCATCCCGCTGAGCCTGGGCATCCTGGGCTGGATCCTGGCGCTGCTCGCGCGCGAGGTACGCCAGCGCGCGGCCGCGCAGGACCTGGCCGACCAGGCCAACGTGGAGCTGGAGCGGACGGTAGATCGGGTGCAGCGCGCCAGCGACGAACTGCGCCAGCTGCGCCATTACGGCGGCCTGCTGCAGAGCTGCCGCGACGTGCCCGAGGCGCTCGACGTCACCCGTCGCAGCCTGCAGGCGCTGCTGCCAGGGGTGGCCGGCACCCTCTACATCACCCGCGCCTCGCAGGACTACCTCGAGACGGAAGCGGGCTGGGGCGACCATGCCGCCGCCGCGCATGCGCTGTTTGCGCCGCACGAATGCTGGGCCCTGCGGCGGGCGCGCCAGCACCTGGTCGAGGACCTGGCCCAGGGCATGGCCTGCAGCCACTGCGACCGCCCCGCCGCGGGCGACGCCGCTACCGCCTGTCTGCCGCTGAGCGCGCAGGGCATCAACCTCGGCCTGCTCTACCTGTCCGCGCCGCAGCGCGGCACACTCCCGGGCCTGGATGCGGCGACCGCCGCAGCCGAGCAGCTGTCGCTGGCGCTGGCCAACCTGCACCTGCAGGAAACGCTGCGCCAGCAGTCGATCCGCGACGCGCTCACCGGGCTGTTCAACCGCCGCTACCTGGAGGAATCGCTGCCGCGCGAACTGGCCCGCTGCGAACGCCGCGGCCTGCCGCTGGCGCTGATGATGATCGACGTCGACCACTTCAAGGCCTTCAACGACCAGCACGGCCACGACGGCGGCGACGCGGCGCTGGCCGCGTTCGGCCGGGTGCTGCAGGCCCACTCCCGCGCCGAGGACATCCCCTGCCGCTACGGCGGCGAGGAATTCCTGCTGATCCTGCCGGAAGCGGACCTGGCAGCGGCGCGCCGTCGCGCCGAGGACATCCGCAGCGCGGTCGCCGCGCTGCGGGTGCAGCACCTGCGGCGCGAACTGGGCGGCCTCACCGCCTCGATCGGGCTGGCGGTGGCGCCGGATCACGCAGGCGACGGCGCGACCCTGCAGCGGCTCGCGGACGAGGCCCTGTACCGGGCCAAGCGCGCCGGCCGCGACCGGGTGGAGGTCGCGGTCGCGGCGGCGCAGGACTAGGCGACCCTGCGATCAGGCGCGGGCGAAGTCGAAGGCGAGCACGTCGGCGATGCGGTCGGTCCCGAGCATCGCCATCAGCAGGCGATCGATGCCCAGGGCCACGCCGGCGCAGGCCGGCAGCCCGTGCGCGAGCGCGTCCAGCAGGGCCTGGTCCCGCGGCGACGCGGGCGCGCCGCGCGCGGCGCGCAGCGCGAGGTCGCGCTCGAAGCGTGCGCCCTGCTCGGCCGCGTCGCACAGCTCGTGGTAGCCGTTGGCCAGTTCCAGCGGGCCCAGGAACAGCTCGAAGCGCTCGGCCACCGCCGGCGCGCCGCGCGCCGGGTCGGCCGGCCGCACCCGCGCCAGCGCGCACTGCGAGGCCGGGTAGTCGTGCAGCACCAGCAGCTGGCCGGGCGGGAACGCCGGCTGCAGGCGGTGGGTCATCAGCAGGTCCAGCCAGTCGTCGCGGGTCAGGCCCCCCGGGTCGACGGCGACCGCGCCGAGTGCGGCGCGCAGCGCCTCCTCGCCGCAGGTCGCGATGTCCAGCCCGAGGCGGTCGCGGAACAGCGCGTGGCAGGTGGTCGTCGCACGGGTGGCGCGGCGGCCGACCAGCGCCAGCGCGGCCTCGACCAGCTCGGCGGCCTCCTCGGCCAGCCGGTGGTGGTCCCAGCCGACGCGGTACCACTCCAGCATCGTGAACTCGGGGTTGTGGCGGCCGCCGGCCTCGCCGTCGCGGAACACGCGGCCGAGCTCGTAGCAGTCGCCGACGCCGGCGGCGAGCAGGCGCTTGAGCGCGAACTCCGGCGAGGTGCGCAGCCAGCGCGTGCGCGGCGCGCCGTCGGTACGGCCGGAGAACTCGAGCGCGAAGGAAGCGATGTTCGGATCGGTGTTGCCCGCCCGCGACAGCACCGGCGTCTCGACCTCGAGCACGTCGCGCGCGTGGAAGAACTCGCGCACCATCCGGTTGAGCCGGGCGCGCAGCCGCAGCGCGTCGCGGGTGGCCGACGGCGCCCACGGCCGCGATGCGTCGACCCCATCGGGCCAATCCGCGCCGGAACGCCAGCCGCTCACACCATCCCCCCGCAGGAGCGCCCATTGGGCGCGACCCCGCGCCGCCCCGCCGCACAGAACCCGTAGGAACGCGCCTTGCGCGCGATGGCCTGCCGCTCGCCTCCGACCATCGCGCGATCGCGCCCAAGGGGCGCTCCTACGGGGGTCACCGGTGACGCTCCAGGAATGCGAGCAGGCGCGCCTCGTCCCAGATGTCGATGCCGAGCTGCTCGGCCCTGGCCAGCTTGGAGCCCGCGGCCTCGCCGGCAACCACGAAGCCGGTGTTCTTCGACACGCTGCCGGCGACCTTGGCGCCCAGGGCCTCCAGCCGCGCCCTGGCCTCGTCGCGGGTCATCGCCGACAGCGTGCCGGTGAGCACGACCGTCATGCCCTCCAAAGGCCCGGCGGGCACCGCGTCCTCGTCGGGCAGCAGCGCGTGGATGCGCGCCGCGGCATCGAAGCTGGCGCGCAGCAGGCGCGCGCAGGCCGGGTCCGCGCGCCATTGCGCGAACGCGGCCGCGGTGTCTTCCGGCAGGCCTGCGGCGGTCAGCGCCTGCGCCGGCGCGGCGAGAAGCGCCTCCGCGTCCGCGAACGCCGCCGCCAGCTGGCCGGCGCGCAACGGCGTGATCTTCGGAATCTCGAGCTGCACCAGCAGGTGGCCCGGCGCCAATGCCTCGCGCAGCTTCGGCGAGGGCGGGTGCGCGTCGCCGATCGCCACCCCGCGCGCCAGCAGTTCGTCGATCACCCGCTGGTTGCCCGGCTGGTCGAGGAAATGGCCGATCGCGCGCGCGACCTCGCCGCCGATGTCCGGCACCAGCTTGAACAGCGGCCAGGGCAGGCGCCGCACCAGGTCGAGGTCGCCGAACCAGGCGGCGATCGCCTTGGCCGTGCTCTCACCGACGTGGGCGATGCCCAGCGCGTACAGGAAGCGTTCGAGCGTGGTCGCGCGGCTGCGGTCGATCGATTCGAGCAGGTTCTCGGCCCACTTGGTGGCGACCTTGCCGGCCTTCACCGTCTCCGGCGTGGTCCCGTCGCGCTCGTCAGCGCGGCGCTTCATCTCCAGCAGGTCGTCGAGGGTAAGCCGGTAGAGGTCGGCCACCGATTCGACCAAGCCCAAGTCCGACAGGTCCTCGATGGTGCGGTCGCCCAGACCCTCGATGTCCATCGCCCGGCGCGAGGCGAAGTGCGCGATCGCCTCCTTGCGCTGGGCGGCGCAGGTGAGCTCCCCGGAGCAGCGCCAGACCACGTCGCCTTCCTCGCGCACCAGTTCCGAGCCGCAGACCGGGCAGGATTCCGGCATCGACCATGGCGGCGTGCCGGGCGCGCGCTGGTCCGGCACCACCCGCACGATTTCCGGGATCACGTCGCCGGCGCGGCGCACGATCACGGTGTCGCCGATGCGCACGTCCAGGCGCGCGACCTGGTCGGCGTTGTGCAGGGTGGCGTTGCTCACCACCACCCCGCCGACCTGGACCGGCCGCAGCCGCGCCAGCGGCGTGGCCGCGCCGGTGCGGCCGATGTTGACCTCGATCGCCTCGACCACGGTCGACTGTTCCTGCGCCGGGTACTTGTGGGCGATGGCCCAGCGCGGCGCGCGCGAGACGAAGCCCATCTCGCGCTGGCCGGCGTAGTCGTCGAGCTTGTAGACCACGCCGTCGATCTCGAACGGCAGGGCGCCACGGCGTTCGCCGATGCGGCGGTAGTAGTCGAGCAGGCCGTCGAGGCCGGTCACCACTTCGTTGAGCGCGCTGACCGGGAAGCCCCAGCCGCGCAGCAGGGCCAGGGTCCCGGAGTGGGTCTCCGGCAGTTCGCCTCCCTCGACCGCGCCCACGCCGTAGGCATAGAAGGCCAGCGGCCGCTGCGCAGTGACCCGCGGGTCGAGCTGGCGCAGCGAGCCGGCGGCGCCGTTGCGCGGGTTGGCCAGCACCTTGCCGCCCTCGGCGCGTGCACGTTCGTTCCAGGCCGCGAACGCGGCCAGCGGCATGTAGACCTCGCCGCGCACTTCCAGGACGCGGGGAATCGGGAATGGGGAATCGGGAATGGGGAATGGGGAATGGGGAATCGGAACAGCCTCGGCCTTGCCCTTGCCTTTGCTACTCCCGATTCCCGATTCCCGATTCCCACTTCCCTCCCCCCCGCTGCGCAAGCGCAGCGGGATGGCCCGGATCGTGCGCAGGTTGGCGGTGACGTCCTCGCCGGTGGCGCCGTCGCCGCGGGTCGCGCCCTGCACCAGCCGGCCGCCCTCGTAGCGCAGGCTGATGGCCAGGCCGTCGAGCTTGGGCTCGGCCGAGAACGCCGGGTCGGGTCGGCCGAGCTTCTGCTCGATGCGGCGCACGAAATCGGCGACCTCGGCATCGTCGAAGGCGTTGCCCAGCGACAGCATCGGCACTGCATGGCGCACCGGCGCGAATGCCGCCGATGGCGGGGCGCCGACGCGGGCGCTCGGGGAGTCTTCCGCCGCCAGGTCCGGGTGCGCGGCCTCCAGCGCCTCGAGCTCGCGCAGCAGGCGGTCGTACTCGGCGTCCGGGATCGCCGGGTCGTCGAGCACGTGGTAGCGGTAGTTGGCGTCCTCGAGCGCGGCGCGCAGCTCGGCGATGCGGGTGGCGGGGTCGGTGGCGGGAGCGGTGGCCATGCGAGCCGCATCATACGTAGGAGCGCCCCTCGGGCGCGATGCGGCGCGGCGGAAGACCATCGCGGGCAAGGCCCGCTCCTACGCGATGGCGCCCCGCCTGCAGGAGCGCCCCTTGGGCGCGACACGGCGCCGCGGAACAACATCGCGGGCCAGGCCCGCGCGTCCATGGGCTCACCAACGGCCGGGACGGGTCAGCGGCGGGGCCTCGTGCTGGCGGTCGTAGGCGCGCAGTTCGTCGCGGATGTGGGCGATGCGCTGGCGGCCGAGGGCGTTGCGGTCGCCGTCGAGCACCACCGCGTCCAGCAGCTCGGCCATGCGCTGCGCGGTCGGCAGCATCGTCTCCCAGGCGTCCAGCGCCGGCAGCGGCGCCGGCAGGGTCAGGAAGAAGGCGATCGCCGGCGTGCGCAGCTCCTGGATCGAGGCCATGTCGAAGCTGCCCGGCTTGACGATGTTGGCCACGCTGAACACCGGCCCGCGCTCGGGATGGCCCTCGACCAGGCGGTGGAACACGTTCATGTGGCCGTACACCAGCCCGGCCTTCTCGGCGGCGACCACGATGTCCGGCCCGTGCAGCTGCTCGCCGGCGCGCGCGGCCAGGTACAGGGTCACGATCTTGTCGAAATCCTCGCTGGCGCGCTTGCCCAGCTCGCTGGCGCCGGCCGCGGCATCGCCTTCGAGGGTGCGCTCGAACAGGTCCAGTTCGCTCTGCAGCGTGGCCTCGCCCGGGGCGGACGGGTCGGCGGCCAGTTCGTCCTCCAGCTGCGCGCCGAGCGAGGGTTCGACCCGGCCGTCGCGGCCGCCCGCCTGCAGCCGGCGGCCCTGGCCCGGCCTGCCCGGCCGGCCGAAGAACCAGATCGCGGCCAGCAGCAGCAGCCCGGCGACCAGGATTCCGATACGCAGCAGGGTCACGTCGGACATCGGGTGGCTCCTTGGGCGCCGGACGGGGCGTCTGCGGAAGGATAACGCCTCTGTCGTTGCGGACGCAGCCGGTGTCGTGCGGCTTGCTTGCCCGGCTGTCGAGAAGCAGGTCCCTCGCTGCGCCCGGGACGACGACACGCCGGTCGGATCCGTAGGAGCGCCCCTTGGGCGCGATCGCGCACGGCGGAGATTGCCGGTGCGGCGATCGCGGGCAAGGCCCGCTCCTACGAGGGGGCGGTGCGTGGGGGTCAGGCGGCGCCGGCCAGGCGCGCGGCTTCGGCGAGGTCGACCGAGACCAGGCGGCTGACGCCGGGCTCGCGCATGGTCACGCCCGAGAGCTGGTGCGCGGCCTCCATCGTCGCCTTGTTGTGGGTGACGAACAGGAACTGGACCTGCTCGCTCATCTCGGTGACCAGCGCGGTGAAGCGGCCGACGTTGGCCTCGTCCAGCGGCGCGTCGACCTCGTCGAGCAGGCAGAACGGCGCCGGGTTGAGCTGGAAGATCGCGAACACCAGCGCCACCGCGGTCATCGCCTTCTCGCCGCCGGACAGCAGCGAGATGCTCGACACGCGCTTGCCCGGGGGCCGCGCCATGATCGTCACGCCGGTGTCGAGCAGGTCCTCGCCGGTCAGCTCCAGGTAGGCGTGGCCGCCGCCGAACAGGCGCGGATAGATCGCCTGCACGCCGGCGTTGACCCGGTCGAAGGTGTCCTTGAAGCGGCCGCGGGTCTCGCGGTCGATGCGCCGGATCGCATCCTCCAGGGTCTCCAGCGCAGCGGTCAGGTCGGCGTTCTGCGCGTCCAAGTACTGCATCCGCTCGGCCGCCTCGGCGTGTTCGGAGATCGCGGCCAGGTTGACCGGCTCCAGCCGCCGCAGCTTCGCGTCGAGGTCGCCGACCGCCTTTTCCCAGGCGCCCGGTTCCGCTTCCTCCGGCAGCCCGGCCACCACTTCCTCGAGCGCGAAGCCCGCTTCGGCGACCGCCGCCGCCAGCTGCTCGGCCCGCAGTACCAGCGCCTGCTGGTCGAGCCGGCGCTGGGCGATGGCCTCGCGCTGGGCGATGGCCTGCTCGTCGCGCTGGTGGCGGGTCTGCTCCAGTTCGCGCAGGGCGTGGTCGATGCCTTCGAGCACCGAGCGCGCCTGGGCCAGCGCCTGTTCGCTGCGGACCCGTTCCTCCAGCGCCGCCTGCCGCTCGCGCTCGAGGGCGGTCACCGGGGCGTCGCCCTCGGACAGCTGCGCGGCCAGTTCGCCCAGGCGCGCGTCGAGCTGGCCGCGCTGGCCGCCCATGCGTTCGAGCGCCTGCACCAGGGCCACGACCTGGGCGCGCTGCGACTCCAGCGACAGCGCCAGGGCGTGCACCGCCTGGGCCGATTCGCGCGCGGCCTGTCGCGCCGTGTCGCGCGCCTCCGACAGCGCCCACCGCTCCGCCTCCAGCGCCTGGCGTGCGGTTTCCAGCTCGCCCATCCGCGCCACGGCCGATTCCAGGGTGGCGCGCGACTCGCGCGACTGCGCAGCGCTCGTCTCCAGGGTGGCGGCCAGCTGCGCCAGTTCCGCGTCGATCCGCTCGATGCGGCCGCGGGCCGCGTCCAGCCGGCCCTGCTGGCCCTGCAGCTGGCCGGCCAGCTCCGAGACGCCGCGGTGCGCCAGGTACAGCGTGCGCTGCGCGTCCTCGCGCTGCTGTTCGGCGGCCAGGGCCTGGTCGCGCAGGGCGGTGGCCTGCGCGTCGAGCTCGCGCTCGCGCGCGGCCAGCGCCTCGATGTCCGCGCGCAGCGCCTGGATCTGCTTCTCGCGCAGCAGCGCGCCCTGCTGGGCGGCGCCCGAGCGCAGCACCCGCACCCAGCCGGCGCCGAGGCGCTCGCCGCTGCGGGTGATGACCGATTCGCCCTCGCCCAGCCGCGGCAGCAGCTCGCGCGCCTGCGCCAGGGTGTCGGCGGCGTGCAGCCGGGCCAGCAGCCGGCGGATCGCCGCCGGGCCGCGCACCCGCGCCGCCAGCGAGCTGGCCGGGTAAGCGGCCGCAGCGTCCGGCCCGTCGCCGCCCGCCACCAGCGCCAGCCGGCCGTCGCCCAGTTCGCCGAGCGCATCCACCAGCGCCTCCGGCGCCTCCACCAGCACGCCCTCGATCAGCTGGCCGAGCGCGGATTCGACCGCGTTCTCCCAGCCGGCCTCGACCTGCAGCGACTCGCCGACCCGGCGCGCCGAATCCAGCCCGCGCCGGCGCAGCCACTCCAGCGCCGCGCCCTGCTCCTGGCCGAGCGCGGCGTGCTGCAGCGCCTCCAGCGAGGACAGCCGGCCGCGCGCGGCCTGGGCGTCCTTGCGCACCTCGGCCAGCTGGCCCTGGGTGTCGCGCTGGCGCTGTTGCAGGTCGGCGACCGCCTGCTTGCGGGTCTCGACCTCGGCGGCCAGGCCGTCGAGCGCGGCCTTCTGCTCGTCGTGCCTGGCCCGCACCGCCTCGAACGCCTCCGACAGCGCGGCCAGGTCCAGCCCGGCGCGCTCGGCGGCCAGCTGTTCGCGGCGGCGCTCGGCGTCCAGGGCCTGGCGGTCGAGGTAGTCCACGCGGGTGCGCTCGACGTCGCCGGCGCGCGCGGCCTCGGCCTGTTCGCGGCTGTGCGCGTCCCAGCGCTGCTGCCAGTCGGCCAGGCGCGCCTCGGCCTCGCGCAGCGCCTCCTGGCGCTGCTCGTCGGTCGCCTGGAGCCCGGCCAGTTCCGGCTCGGCGCGTTCGATCGAAGCGCGCAGTTCGGCCAGCCGGCCCTCGTCGCCGCTGATGTGCACGCCCAGTTCGGCCAGCGCGGTCTGCGCCTCCTCGCACGCGCGCTGCAGGCGCTGCGCCATCTCCTTCTGGTGCGCGATCTGCTGCTCGATCCGCGCCAGCCGGCCGCCGGCCTCGTAGCCTTCGGCCTGCACCCGGCCCAGGTCCTCGGCCGCCCGCTCGCGGCGCGCGCGCTCCTCCTCGATCCGGCGCTCGGCCTCGCGCTGCTCGGCCACCAGCCGCTGCAGCGTGGTCTCCTCCTGCCCCAGCTTCTCGCGCATGCGCTGCAGCTTCGCGTCCAGCGCGCGGTATTCCAGCGCCTTCCACTGCGCGTCCTTGATCCTGCGCTCGCCCTGCAGCGCCTGGTACTGCTCGGCCTGGCGCGCCTGCCGCTGCAGGTGCTGCAGCTGCTTGCCGACCTCCTCGCGCAGGTCGTTGAGGCGGTCCAGGTTCTCGCGGGTGTGGCGGATGCGGGTCTCGGTCTCCCGGCGTCGCTCCTTGTACTTGGAGATGCCGGCGGCCTCCTCCAGGTACACCCGCAGGTCCTCGGGCCGGGCCTCGATGATCTGGCTGATCATGCCCTGCTCGATGATCGAGTAGCTGCGCGGGCCAAGGCCCGTGCCGAGGAACAGGTCGGTGATGTCGCGGCGGCGGCACTTGCTGCCGTTGAGGTAGTAGATGCTCTGGCCGTCGCGGCTGACCGTGCGCTTGACCGAGATCTCGTCGAAGGCGCCGTACTCGCCGGTGATGGTGCGGTCGGAGTTGTCGAAGATCAGCTCGACGGTGGCCTGCGAGACCGGCTTGCGCGCCGAGCTGCCGGAGAAGATCACGTCGGTCAGCGAGTCGCCGCGCAGGCGGCTGGCCGAGCTCTCGCCCATCACCCAGCGCACCGCGTCGATGATGTTGGACTTGCCGCAGCCGTTGGGACCGACCACGCCGGTCATGTTGGTGGGCAGGTGCAGGGTGGTCGGGTCGACGAAGGACTTGAAGCCGGACAGCTTGATGGTGGACAGGCGCATGCGCTGGTCGGACCCCGGGCCGCGCGATGCGCGCGGGCCATGATGATGATCAGGATTAGATTATTTGCCTAACTAATTGTATTTAATAGGCGCAATGCGGACAGGTACGCCGCGATTCAGGCGAGTATAACGGCCTGTATGGCCTCCGTTGCCCGTAGGAGCGCCCCTTGGGCGCGATTCGACTGCGCCGCCCGCCAGCGCAATCGCGGGCAAGGCCCGCTCCTACGAGGTCGGTATTTCCCCGGGGGCGCGGGCGAAGATCGACAGGGCGTGGATGTCGGTCTGCATCATGTCGCCGAGCGCGGCGTAGACCAGGCGGTGGCGGGCCAGCGGCGTCAGCCCGGCGAAGGCGCGGCTGACGATGCGCACGTTGAAATGGCCGCGCCCGTCGCGCGCGCCGGCATGGCCGGCGTGGCGGGCGCTGTCGTCGACGATCTCCAGCGACTCGGGCGCCAGCGCCGCCTCCAGCGCGGCGCGCATGCGCGCGACCCGGCCTTCGCCCCCGCTCACGGCAGCACCGGATTGAACGGGCGCACGTCGACATGGGAATAGACGCCGGCGGCGACGTAGGGGTCGTCCTGCGCCCAGGCGACCGCCTCCTCCAGCGAGGCGAACTCGGCGATCACGATGCTGCCGCTGAAACCGGCCGGGCCCGGGTCGCCGGCGTCGATCGCCGGGCACGGCCCGGCCACCAGCAGCCGCCCGGCGTCGCACAGCGCCCGCAGCCGCGCCAGATGCCCTTCGCGCGCGGCGCGGCGCCGGTCCAGCGTGCCCGGAGCGTCGTGCCCCTCGATCGCATACCACGCCCGCATGCCGGCGCTTCGCATCCGTTTCCCCTTCCACCCGCCGGAGCCTGCGCCGGCGACGATGCGGCAATGGTAGGCGCGGCACACCCACAGGCGAAACCCGCCCGCCTGCCGCCGCCCGCCCCGCCCCGGCGGCGCGCCCGCAGCCGCGGGCCAGTAGACAGCGCCCCTGCCATCCCGTAGGCTGCGACGCGAGAGAGAGGGAACCACGCAGCCGCCGCCCGCCCGAGGCGCGGCCACCGCACCAGCCGCCTCCCACCGCGTGCCGCCCGCAGGCGCCCGCGCAGCGGCCATGGTCCAGGCACGGTCCCACCGGTTTTCGAGCCGCACCGAACACCTGCGCCGCAGCGGCCGACGCCGCGCGCGTCGCGCATGCCGCAACCCGCGCCGCCGTCCCCCAGGCGCCGCCCAGCCCGCCCGGGCACGTGACCAGATGAGCGAACCCAGCGCGCAGGCCGCGCCACCGCACAACCCGTCCATGCACCCCCAGCAGCGTGCGCCGCAGCAGCACGAGATGCCGCTGGCGATGGTGCTCGGCCAGCCGGTGCTGCAGATCCCGCAGGACCTGTACATCCCGCCGGACGCGCTGGAGATCATCCTCGACGCCTTCGAGGGACCGCTCGACCTGCTGCTGTACCTGATCCGCCGCCAGAACCTGGACATCCTCGACATCCCGGTGGCCGAGATCACCCGCCAGTACGTCGACTACATCCAGGCCATGCACGAGATGCGCTTCGAGCTGGCCGCCGAGTACCTGGTGATGGCCGCCATCCTGGCCGAGATCAAGTCGCGGATGCTGCTGCCGCGCTCGGTCGTCGACGAGGACGAGGAAGGCGACCCGCGCGCCGAGCTGGTGCGCCGGCTGCAGGAGTACGAGCGCTTCAAGCAGGCCGCCGAGGACATCGACGCGCTGCCGCGGATGGAGCGCGACACCGCGCCGGCCGCGGCCTTCGTGCCCGACCGCGCCGCGGTGCGGCTGCCGCCGCCGGTGGACCTGCGCGAGATGCTGCTGGCCCTGCACGACGTGCTCAAGCGCGCCGAGCTGTACACCCAGGTGGCGATCAGGCGCGACGCGCTGAGCGTGCGCCAGCGCATGGGCGAGCTGCTGGCGCGGCTGGCGGACGGGCGCTTCCACCGCTTCGAGAGCCTGTTCGAACCGCGCGAGGGCCGGCTGGGCGTGGTGGTGACCTTCCTCGGCCTGCTGGAGCTGGCCAAGGAGCACCTGCTGGACATCGTGCAGGAGGATCCGGTCGCGCCGGCGAAGGTCGGCCTGATCTACGTCAAGTCGCTGGCCAGCAGGGACACCGACGTCGCCGCCCTCGACCTCGCCAGCGAGTTCGACGACGACGCCGCCAACGACGACGTCTCCTGACGACGGCGTGCCTCCAGGCCGGCGTGACCGCCCCCTCCCCCGCCTGCGGGGGAGGGTTGGGGTGGGGGCCAACGGAGCGGCAGCACCCGACGCCACCGCAACCTCGAAGACGCGGCAAGCACCGATTCCCGCACCCCCGCGCAAACGACGCCACAATCCAAGAACGCCACCGAATGGACCAGCAACTCATCACCCGCATCGTCGAAGCCGCCCTGCTCGCCGCCAACCAGCCGCTGACGCTGGCCCAACTGCACGGCCTGTTCACCCTCGACGAACCCGCCCCCGACGGCAGCGTCGAGCGCGCCCTCGAGGAACTGCAGGCCACCTGCGCCGACCGCGGCGTGGAGCTGGTCCAGGTCGCCTCCGGCTGGCGCTACCAGGTCCGGGCCGACGTGCACCCCTGGGTGGCGCGGCTGTGGACCGAGCGCCAGACCCGCTACACCCGTGCCACGCTCGAGACCCTGGCGCTGATCGCCTACCGCCAGCCGATCACACGCGGCGAGATCGAGCAGGTCCGCGGCGTGGCGGTCAGCAGCAACATCATCAAGGCGCTGGAGGAACGCGAGTGGATCCGCGTCGTCGGCCACCGCGACGTGCCCGGCAAGCCGGAACTGCTGGCCACCACCAAGGCCTTCCTCGACTACTTCGGCCTCAAGCGCCTGGACGAACTGCCGCCGCTGTCGGAGCTCAAGGAGATCGGCGAGCTGGAGCCGCAGTTCAAGTTCGAAGACGCGCCGATCCCCGCCGGCGCGGGGTCGGAAATGGGGTCAGAGTCATTTTCCGACCCCGCATCCATCCCATCCGGCGATCCCCCTTCGGAAAATGACTCTGACCCCATTTCCGCCATTTCCGACTCTGACCCCATTTCCGAACCAATTTCCGCCCTTTCCTCGCCCGAGCCCAAGCCCCATGAGTAACCCCCCCCGCCCCCACGGCGGCGCCCCAGGCGAATCCGGCCGCAAGCTCACCCTGCGCCGCGGCGACAACGGCGCCCCCGCCGCCCCGCGCCTGGAAGAACGCCTGCACAAGGTGCTCGCGCAGGCCGGGCTGGGCTCACGGCGCGCGCTCGAGCAGCGCATCGCCGACGGCCTGGTGCGCGTCAACGGCGAAGTCGCGCAGGTCGGCCAGTCGGTCGGCAGCGGCGACCGGATCGAGATCGACGGCCGCCAGTTCGTCGCCAGCGCGCTGACCGAGCCGCCGCGCGTGCTGCTCTACAACAAGCCCGAGGGCGAGGTCACCACCCGCGAGGATCCCGAGGGGCGCCCGACCATCTTCGACAGCCTGCCCGCGCTCAAGGGGGCGCGCTGGATCGCGATCGGCCGGCTGGACATCAACACCAGCGGGCTGCTGCTGCTGACCACCGACGGCGAGCTGGCCAACGCGATGATGCACCCCTCGTTCGAGGTCGAGCGCGAGTACGTCTGCCGCGTGCGCGCGCCCGAGGGCCAGGAGCAGGTGCCCGACAACCTGGTCGACCGCCTCGCCCGCGGCGTGGCGCTGGAGGACGGCCCGGCGAAGTTCGACGAAGTCGAGCGCATCGGCGGCAGCGACTCCCACGACTGGTTCCGCGTGGTGGTCAAGGAAG
>JBKHXI010000197.1:0-19994 GCA_046566095.1 Gammaproteobacteria bacterium
AAACCGTAAACATGATGGAGCTGATCAACAACATCGCGAAGGCGCACTCAGGCCTGTCCGTATTTGCCGGTGTGGGTGAGCGTACCCGTGAAGGTAACGACTTCTACCACGAGATGGCGGACGCCAAGGTCGTCGACCTGGAAAACCCGACCAACTCGAAGGTGGCGATGGTTTACGGCCAGATGAACGAACCGCCGGGCAACCGTCTGCGCGTCGCGCTGACCGGCCTGACCATGGCGGAAGCCTTCCGTGACGAAGGCAAGGACGTTCTGTTCTTCGTCGACAACATCTACCGCTACACCCTGGCCGGTACCGAGGTCTCGGCGCTGCTGGGCCGCATGCCGTCGGCGGTGGGCTACCAGCCCACGCTGGCCGAGGAGATGGGCGTGCTGCAGGAGCGCATCACCTCGACCAAGACCGGTTCGATCACCTCGATCCAGGCGGTGTACGTGCCCGCCGACGACCTGACCGACCCGTCGCCGGCGACCACCTTCGCGCACCTGGACGCGACCGTGGTGCTGTCGCGCCAGATCGCCTCGCTGGGCATCTACCCGGCGGTCGACCCGCTCGACTCCACCTCGCGCCAGCTCGACCCGAACGTGATCGGCAACGAGCACTACGACACCGCGCGCCGGGTGCAGGCAACGCTGCAGAAGTACAAGGAGCTCAAGGACATCATCGCGATTCTGGGCATGGACGAGCTGTCCGAGGAGGACAAGCAGGCCGTGGCCCGCGCGCGCAAGATCGAGCGCTTCTTCTCGCAGCCGTTCCACGTGGCCGAGGTGTTCACCGGTTCGCCGGGCAAGTACGTGACGCTGAAGGAGACCATCCGCGGCTTCAAGATGATCGTCGACGGCGAGCTCGACCACCTGCCCGAGCAGGCCTTCTACATGGTCGGCACCATCGACGAGGCGATCGAGAAGGGGCAGAAGATTTCCGCTTGAGCGGAAATCTTCAGTGATTCGTGATTCGTGATTCGTGATTCGTGATTGGGTAAAGCGGGTCTGCCGCAGCGGTTGATGATGTGTTTTGGCTGTTGCCAATCACGAATCACCAATCACCAATCACCCGACGAGCATAGCGAGGCGCCATGAGCACTTTCCGTTGCGACATCGTCAGCGCCGAGGAGGAGATCTTCCACGGCGAGGCCGAACTGCTGGTGGCCACCGGCGAGATGGGCGAACTCGGCATCGCGCCGCGCCACGCCCCGCTGATCACCCGGCTCAAGCCGGGCAAGGTCGTGGTCACCCTGCCAGGCGGCGAGAAGCTCGACTTCGCCGTGTCCGGCGGCATCCTCGAGGTGCAGCCGCAGGTGGTGACCGTGCTGACCGACACCGCGGTGCGCGCCGAGGACATCGACGAGGCCGCGGTCCGCGCCGCCAAGGAAGAGGCCGAGCGGATCCTGGCCGGCCGCGGCGAGGCGATGGAAGTGGCCGAGGCGCAGGCGAAGCTTGCCGAGGTCCAGGCCCAGCTGCAGGCGCTCGAGCGCCTGCGCAAGAACCTCAAGCATTGAGGAACATCAACCCGGTCCGGCAACCTTCCGGTCCGCGAACGCGAACTCCGGCGCATGCCGGCGTTACGTTTTCCGGCCTGCGCGGCTGGTGCGCCGTCCCGGAGAGACCTTCCACAAGCAAGTTGTCATCCTGAGCGAAGCGAAGGATCTGCTTTCAAGCGGATTCCTCACTTCGTTCGGAATGACATCCGGGGTAATGATCCAAGGAACTTGCGGCACAACGCGGCTAGGCCTTGTACACCCAGTGCCGCGAGATCATGAAGCCCAGCAGGCCCAGCGCGGCCTCCACCGCCGGCTTGGCCAGCCAGGCCCACTGCAGGCCCAGGTGGTTGTCGATCCGGTCGATCAGCAGGGTGCTCAGCGCGGTCATCGCCAGCCACATCATCGCGAAGCGGGCGAACTGGACCCGTCCCAGCGCGCTGTCGGCGCCGGCGAAGGTGATCCGGCCGTTGAGCCAGTAGCCCAGCATCGCGCCGCTGATCCGCCCGGCGACGTTCGCCGGCGCCACCAGCATGCCGGCGTGGCTGAGCAGGACCATCACCCCCCAGTCCACCAGCCATTGCAGCGCGCCGATGGTCAGGTAATGGCGACCTTGCCGGGTCAGGCTCATGCAGTCTCCCAGGGTGCGATCCGGCGGCCTCCGGCCGCGGCACGGGCATCCTAGCAGCGCCGCCCGTTAGAATCCCGCGAACCGCAGGCCATCGCACGGACCCTGAAATGACCTCGCCCCTGCACGTGATCATCCTCGCCGCCGGCGAGGGCAAACGGATGCGGTCCGACCGGCCCAAGGTGCTGCAGCCGCTGGCCGGGCGGGCGATGCTCGCGCACGTGGTCGACGCCGCACGCGCGCTGCAACCGGCGGCGATCCACGTGGTGCACGGCCACGGCGGGGCGCAGGTCCGGGCCGAGGCGTCGGACTGGCCGGCGGGCGCGGGCGGCGCGCTGCGCTGGGTGGAACAGGCCGAGCAGCTGGGCACGGGCCACGCGGTGCGGCAGGCGATGCCGGACGTGCCGGACGACGCCCGGGTGCTGGTGCTCTACGGCGACGTGCCGCTGATCCGGGCCGAGACCCTGCGCGAGCTGCTGGCCACGCCCGGGCGGCTGGCGGTGCTGGCGGCCGAGCCCGCGGATCCGGCCGGCTACGGGCGGATCGTGCGCGACGCCGAAGGCAATGTCGCCACCGTGGTCGAGCACAAGGACGCCGGCGACGAGCAGCGGCGCATCGGCCTAGTCAACAGCGGCGTCATCGCCGCCGACGCCAACGCGCTCAAGGCCTGGCTGTCGCGCCTGTCCGCGGACAACGCCCAGGGCGAGTACTACCTCACCGACGTCTTCGCCATGGCCGCGGACGAGTATGCGGCGGCCCGGATCGTGCGCGTCGCCGATCCGGTCGAGGTCGAGGGCGCCAACGATCCCTGGCAGCTTGCGCTGCTGGAGCGCGCGTTCCAGCGCCGCGCCGTGCGCGAGCTGCTGTGCGCGGCCGGCGCACGGGTGGCGGATCCGGCCCGGATCGACATCCGCGGAAGGGTGGAGGTGGGCCGCGACGTCGAGATCGACGTCGACGTGGTGCTGGAGGGCGAGGTGCGGCTGGGCGACGGGGTGCGAATCGGCCCGTTCTGCCGGCTGCGCGACGTGGACCTGGCCGCCGGCACCGTGGTGCGCGCGCATTGCGACCTGGAGGGCGCGCGCAGCACCGGCGCGGCCACGATCGGCCCGTTCGCGCGCCTGCGCCCGGGCACGGTACTGGCCGAGGGCGTGCACGTGGGCAACTTCGTCGAGGCCAAGAAGGCGGTGCTCGGGCCGGGCAGCAAGGCCAACCACCTGAGCTATCTGGGCGATGCAGTCGTCGGTGCGAATGCCAACATCGGCGCCGGCACCATCACCTGCAACTACGACGGCGTGAACAAGTCGACGACGACGATCGGAGACGGCGCCTTCATCGGCTCCAACAGCGCGCTGGTGGCGCCGGTGGCGATCGGCGCGGGGGCGACCATCGGCGCCGGCTCGGTGGTGACCCGCGACGCGCCCGGCGGCAAGCTCACCCTGACCCGCGCCCGCCAGACCACCATCGAAGGCTGGCAGCGGCCCGGGAAAAGATGACCCGGGAGGCCGGGTTCATTCCCGACCGCGCGACATGAACCTGGCCCTTCTTCCCGGCTGCGCCCGGTTCCGGCGCCGGTACAATGGCCGGGTCGAATTCGGAGCCCGTCCATGTGCGGCATCGTCGGCGCGATCGCGGATCGCGATGTGGTCCCGGTCCTGGTCGAGGGCCTGAAGCGGCTCGAATACCGGGGTTACGACTCGGCCGGCATCGCCGTGTTCGACGGGCAGCGGGTGCGCCGGGTGCGCCGGACCGGGCGGGTGGCGGAGATGGCCCAGGCCGCCGAGGCGGAAGGCTTCCGGGCCTCGCTGGGCATCGGCCACACCCGCTGGGCCACCCACGGCGGCGTCACCGAAGGCAACGCGCATCCGCACGTCAGCCACGACACGCTGGCCCTGGTGCACAACGGCATCATCGAGAACCACGAAGCGCAGCGCGAGCGCCTGGCCGCGCTGGGCTACGCCTTCGATTCGCAGACCGACACCGAGGTCATCGCCCACCTGGTGCACCACCACCAGTCGCAGGGCCTTGACCTGCTGGCGGCGGTGCAGGCGGCGGTGCGCGAGCTCGACGGCGCCTACGCCATCGCCGTGATCGACCGCCGCGACCCGGACCGGATGATCGCCGCGCGCATGGGCTGCCCGCTGCTGGTGGGCCTGGGCGAGGGCGAGAACTTCGTCGCCAGCGATGTCTCGGCGATCCTGCAGGCCACCCGCCGGGTGATCTTCCTGGAGGAAGGCGACACCGCCGAAGTCACCCGCGACGCGGTGCGCGTGTTCGACGCGGACGGCGCCGCGGTCGCGCGCGAGGTGCACGTGTCCGACGTCTCGCTGGCCTCGCTCGAACTCGGTCCCTACCGGCACTTCATGCAGAAGGAGATCCACGAGCAGCCGCGCGCCATCGCCGACACCATCGAGGCGGTGATCGACAACGGCGGCTTCTCGGCCGAGCTGTTCGGCGCCGACGCGGCCGCCGTGCTCGAAGGCGTGAGCGCGGTGCAGATCCTGGCCTGCGGCACCAGCTACTACGCGGGTCTGACCGCGCGCTACTGGATCGAGGCGCTCGCCGGACTGCCCTGCAGCGTGGAGATCGCCAGCGAGTACCGCTACCGCGACGCGGTCGCCGATCCGGGCCAGCTGATCGTGACCATCTCGCAGTCGGGCGAAACCCTCGACACCATGGAGGCGCTCAAGCAGGCCAGGGCCCTGGGGCAGGAGCGCACCCTGTCGATCTGCAACGTGCCCGAGAGCGCGATCCCGCGCGCCAGCCGCCTCGTCTACTACACCCGCGCCGGCGCCGAGATCGGCGTGGCCTCGACCAAGGCCTTCACCACCCAGCTGGTGGCGCTGTTCACCCTGACCGCGACCCTGGCCAAGCTGCGCGGGCGGCTCGACGCGGCGCAGGAGGCCGAGTTCCTGGATGCGCTGCGCCACCTGCCCGGCAGCGTGCAGCATGCGCTCAACCTGGAGCCGCAGATCACCCGCTGGGCCGAGCGCTTCGCCGCCCGCGACCACGCGCTGTTCCTCGGCCGCGGCGTGCACTACCCGATCGCGCTGGAAGGCGCGCTCAAGCTCAAGGAGATCTCCTACATCCACGCCGAGGCCTATCCGGCCGGGGAGCTCAAGCACGGGCCGCTGGCGCTGGTCGACGCCGACATGCCGGTGGTGGTGATCGCGCCCAACGACCGGCTGCTGGAGAAGGTGAAATCCAACATCCAGGAAGTGCGCGCCCGCGGCGGCGAGATGTACGTGTTCACCGACGAGGACAGCAGCTTCGGCGCCTCCGAGGGCGTGCACGTGATCCGCGCCCCGCGCCACATCGGCCTGCTGTCGCCGGTGATGCACGCGATCCCGGTGCAGCTGCTGGCCTACCACGCCGCGCTCGCCCGCGGCACCGACGTCGACAAGCCGCGCAATCTTGCCAAGTCGGTCACGGTCGAGTGAGCCGGCGTTGGCAGCCGGTGCGGCCGGCTGCCAACACTTGTCGCCGCGGCTGTCCTAGTCTCGGCCGTGCGGACACGGTGGAGGCATCGCATGGCGGGAACGGGCGGGGAACTTCGATCGGGGGCGCCGGCCGAGCTGTGGCAGGCGCTGGTGCGCGAATCGGCGCGCGCGGGCGGGGTGGCGCTGGACGAGCTGCAGGAGAGCTACCTGGTGCTGGTGCTGCTGCGCTACCAGGGCGACGACACGCTGCTGGCGCGGGTGCAGGCGCTGGACTGGCTGGACGCCTTCGGCCTGCCGCCGTCCGCGCGCAGCGACGCCCTGCGCGACGTCGGCGACCGCTGCCTGCTGGTCGCCGGCCTGTTCCCCGGGCTGGCCGAGCGCCGGCGGGTCAGCGTCGACTACTTCGTCGACCTCGGGCGCGGCGCCTGGCGCGAGGTCGCCGCCTGCAACCGGGCCGGCTACGCCGCCCTGTTCGCGCAGCTGCAGGAGGGCTACCGCGGCCTGGTGCGCACCCTCGAGGCGATGCGCGGCGCGCCCGCCGGCGACTGGTGGCGCCTGCCGGCGGCCGGCCGCGCCTGAGCGCGGGATCGCGCCCAAGGGGCGCTCCTACGGACGCGGTCGACCCGCAGGAGCGGCCCTTGCCCGCGATGGCCTTCCCCGCGCCCCCAGACCGCGCGGGATCGCGCCCAAGGGGCGCTCTTACGGATGCGGTCAACCCGTAGGAGCGGGCCTTGCCCGCGATGGCCTTCCCCGCGACCCCCGGCGACGCGGCAACCGGCGGCGCCCAGGGGCGTTCAGCGCGGCGCGTAGCGCAGTGTCAGCAGCCACGCGCGGCCGGGCTGTCGGTAGAACGAGGCGGTCCGGTAGTCGCGGTCGAACAGGTTCGCGACCCGCCCCTGCAGCGTCCACGCCGGCGCCAGCGCCCATTCCGCGCGCAGGTCCAGGGTGGCGAAGCCGGGCAGGCGGCGGGTATTGGCGACGTCGTCCCAGCGCGCGCCCTCGGCCACGCCGGTCAGGCCCAGCCGCCAGTCGCCGAGCGCGCGGTCGAGTTCGACCCGCGCGCCGTGGCGGGCGCGGCGCGGCAGCTCCCGGCCCGCGTTGAAGCCGGCGCGCTGCTCGGTGTCGAGCCAGCTGGCGCTGGCGTCCAGGCGCCATTCTCCCAATGCGGTCCCCAGGCCCAGCTCGGCGCCGCGCATCCGCGCGCGTTCGATGTTGTTGGGCCTGAACAGCGCGGCATCGAAGGCGATCAGGTCGTCGACCTCGGTCTCGAATGCGTCCACCCGCCAGTCCAATCGCGCGCCCGAACGCCGCAGGCCCAGCTCCACGCTGCGCGACTCCTCCGGCCGCAGGTCCGGGTTGCCGAAGAACGGGAAGTACAGCTCGTTGAAGGTCGGCGCCTTGAACGCGCTGCCGGCGCCGGCGGTGACCCGCCAGCCGTCGCCGAACGACAGCCCCCACGCCAGGTTGCCAGTGGCATGGCCGCCGAACTGGCTGTCGTCGTCGTGGCGCAGCCCCAGCTGCAGCGACTGCGGCCCGAACGTGCCGAGGTACTGCGCGAAACCGGCAACGGTGCGAC
The DNA here is from genome assembly GCA_046566095.1 of Gammaproteobacteria bacterium. Lineage (GTDB taxonomy): Bacteria > Pseudomonadota > Gammaproteobacteria > Xanthomonadales > Xanthomonadaceae > CAMPJU01. Next base: position 7,134 of record JBKHXI010000197.1, read on the forward strand.
GCGAAGTGCGCGCGTAGGCGGTGGTGCCGCCGACCCGGTCGCGCAGCCAGTCGCCGCCCAGGGTCAGCAGGTGGCCGTCGGCCAGCGCGATGTCCGCCTGCAGCCCGGCGCTGTCGCGGTCGCTCTCGAAGCGGCCGCGGTCGACGAACGCCGCGTTCTTGTCCAGGTAGTTGTCCGAGGCGTCGTGGTTGCGTCCGCCGGTGAGGCGCAGGTCGATGCGCTCGCCCAGGTCCGCCCGGAACGTGCCGCCGAACACCTGCTGGCTGACCTTGGACAGGTTCACGAAGTCGCCGTCGTAGGCGTTGCGGCCGTCGGCGTGCAGGGCGTGCAGATCGAGCGACCAGGCCTCGCCGTCGAGGCCGCCGCGCGCCGACAGCGAGCGGTTGCGGTAGCCGTCGCGGTCGGGCTCGGGAGCGAAGATGAAGCAGCCGCCGGAAAACGGCGTGGGCGTGGCCACCTCGCAGGCGTCGATGCCCGCCTCGTTGCGGTAGGCCGCGTCCACACCGAACCAGCCGGCGCCCAGGGCCCCGCCGATCCCGGCGCTGCCCGCGGCACGGCCCTGGCTGCCGAGGCTGGCGCTGGCGCGCGCGGCCGGCACGCCGCGGTCGCGACGGGTGAAGATCTGGATCACCCCGCCGACCGCCTCCGAGCCGTACAGCGCCGAGCGGGGCCCGCGCACGATCTCGATCCGCTCGACCAGTTCCAGCGGCAGGTCCTGGAACGAGAACAGGCCGGAAGTCGCCGAGCCGGCGCGCACCCCGTCGACCAGCACCAGCACGTGGTCGGATTCGGCGCCGCGCAGGAACAGTGTGGTCAGCTTGCCGGGCCCGCCCTGGTTGGACAGCGAGATGCCGGCGCGGCCGCGCAGCAGGTCGGGCAGGTCGCGCGCCTGGCTGCGCTCGATCGCGGCGCGGTCGATCACCTCGACCGGCGCCAGCGTCTGCTCGACCGAAACCGCGGTGCGGGTGGCGGTGACCTGGACGCGGTCCAGTTCGGTGGGGTCCCCGTCCTGCGCCAGCGCCGGGCCGGACAGGACAAGCACCAGCGCGGCCGCCAGCGCGGCGCGGTGCGGCAGGGCCGCCGCCGGACGGGCAGGGGCGGCAAGGGGGAAAGGCAGGGGGGCGGGAACGCGCAGCTTCGCAGCGGACAGCATCGGCATCTCGGATCTCCATCGCGCACACACCCGTGTGCGTGGGTCGGGTGGGATCGCGAGGGAGGACGCGCATGCGAGGGGCCGCGAAGGCGACGCCGCCGCCGCGACGCCCTCCGCATCGCAACCAGTCGACTCCGAGGCCGGTCTCCGGGCTTGCGGGGCGGGGCAGCCGGCGATCGCCGGTTGCCGCGGGCCGTGGCGCCTTCCCATGCCGGAGCACAGTGGCCGATGCCGTGGCCGGATCCCTGGGGATCCGCTCGCTTACCGTTGCGGGGGCAGCGCCGGAATGGGCGTCGCACGTTGCGTGCGGACGGCGTCACCGGCTTCCCGTTTCAACCCTCGGACGCAACGTCGTCGGGTCACCTCGAAGCGCGGGCAGTGTACGCGAGCGACGGGGCGGGCGATAGCCGCCCGCGCCGCGCGCGGAGGCTTCAATCGCCGGCGTCGGCGACGAAGGTGGTCTTCACCGGCGCCGCGGCGGGCTTGTAACGCGGCGCCGGCAGCTCGGCGGTCGCGGCTTCCACCTGCTGCGCGAGCTGCTGCCGGCGCGGCTCGGGCACCTCCTGCCAGTGGCAGTCGAGCAGCGCGCCTTCCAGCGCGTACAGCAGGTTGAGGCTGGGCTTGAAGCCGGCCCGGCGCACGCGCATGAAGGCCTCGACCGGGCCGGCCCCGGCCAGGTCCTGCGGCGTGTGCAGGCCGACCTGGCGCAGCCAGGCCGCGGACTTGGGGCCGATGTTGCGCAGTTTGGGTGCGCCGTTGTCCATCGTCTTGCCTCCTTCGCGCCGCGGGGGCGGCGGGGTGCTCAGCCGAGGGTCTCGACCCAGGCCCGGGCGATGGCCTCGATGCCGGCCTGGTCGTCGGCGTCGAAGCGGTCCGGCAGGGGGCTGTCCAGGTCCAGCACGCCGACCAGCGCGTCCGCGCGCAGCAGCGGCACCACCAGCTCCGAGCGCGATGCCGCATCGCAGGCGATGTGCCCGGGAAAGGCGTGCACGTCGGCGATGCGCTGGGTCTGCCCGCTGCGCGCCGCCGCCCCGCACACGCCCCGGTCGAGCGGGATGCGGACGCAGGCCGGCAATCCCTGGAACGGACCGACCACCAGTTCCCGGCCATCGAAGAAGTAGAAGCCCGCCCAGTTGAGGTCCGGCACGCCGTGGTAGAGCAGCGCCGAGAGGTTGGCGGCGTTGGCGATGCGGTCGCCTTCGCCGGCCATCAGCGCCCGCGCCTGCGCGAGCAGCTGGGCGTAGCGTTCCGGCTTCGTGCCGGCGGGGGCGGTGGCTGCGAACATCGCGCAAGTCTAGCAGGCGCGGCGCGCCCGCCTTACCCTGCGGGCTTCCTGCACGAGGGACGCGATCCAGATGGGCGGACACGAGGCCGGGACGGCCACGCGCGGCATCTACGTCACCGGCACCGACACCGGGGTCGGCAAGACCGTGGCCAGCTGCGCCCTGCTGCACGCGCTGCGCGCGGGCGGGCGCAGCGCGGTGGGGATGAAGCCGGTGGCCAGCGGCTGCGAGCGCAGCGGCGGCGCCTGGCGCAACGACGACGCGCTGTCCCTGCAGCGCGCCAGCGAGCCGCGGCCCGGCTATGCCGACGTCAATCCCTATGCCCTGCCGCTGCCGCTGGCGCCGGAACTGGCCGCCCGCGACGCCGGCGTGGAGGTGCGGCCGGAACCGCTGCTGGCCGCGTACGCGCGCCTGGCCGCGCGCGCGGAGACGGTGGTGGTCGAGGGCGTCGGCGGCTGGGCGGCGCCGCTGGCCGCGGAGCTGATGCAGGCCGATCTGGCGCGGGCGCTGCGCGTGCCGGTGCTGCTGGTGGTCGGGCTGCGCCTGGGCTGCATCAACCACGCGATCCTGAGCGCGCGCGCGATCGCCGCCGACGGACTGGCACTGGCCGGATGGATCGCCAGCGGCATCGATCCCGGCATGGACCGCGCCGACGACAACATGGCCCTGCTCGCCGCGCGGCTGCCGGCGCCGTGCTGGGGCCGGCTGCCGCATGCGCCGCGGCCCGACCCGGCCGCCCTGGCCGGCTGCCTGCGGCTGCCGGCGCCGTGGAACGTACCGTCGGCAGGCTGCTGAGCCGGTGCAGATCCGGCCTGTCCGGCGGAACTCGCAACAAAAAAACCCGGCAGCGGGGCTGCCGGGTTTGGTGACCGCGCGGGGAGAGAGGCCGCGCAGGCCGGCGGTTCGCGCCGGCCCTGTCCTGTGCAACGCGATCAGGCGCCCTTGGCGGCCTTGGTCGCGGCGCGGGTGGCCTGCTCGACGCCTTCCTTGGCCTGGGCCACGCTGGTCTCGGCCTGGGCCTTGGCGATCTCCGCCAGGGCCTCGGTGGTCTTGAGGTTGCGCTCGATCACCTGGCGGCCGGTGCCGAGGCTGCGCTCGACGTTCTCGCGGGCGACCTGGACGCCCTTGGGCAGCACGGCCTTGAGGCCTTCCAGATCGCGGGCGGCGCCGACCTCGTTCAGCCAGGACAGGCTGGCGTCGAGGTTCTGCTCGAAGGTGGACAGCTGCAGGCCGAAGACGGCCTCGGCATTGTCCAGGGCCAGGCGCTGGGCGCGGACGGCAGCGTCGGCGAACTGGCGCGACGCGGCGGCGAACTGTTCGTTGATCTGCTGGTACATGGTCTGGCTCCGAGGGCTCATCCGGGCGGTTTCCCGGATTTGTGCGGCGCAGCATAGCCCAAGGATTGTTGCAGTGCAACATCAGGCGCCGACCGTTCGTCGGGAAGCGTTCAGCCAGCGATGTACGAGGCCCCGGCAGCCCCGGGACAGCCATCGATGAGCCGCCTCCCGCAGGAAAGCCGTCATCCCGAGCGACGCGGAGGGATCTTCAAGCAGATTCCTCGCTTCGCTCGGAATGACAGCGGGAGCGGCCGGGGCCGCGCGTCTCAGCCGCGGTAGCGGCAGCCGGAGGTGCAGGTCTCGTGGACGACTACCTCGCTCAGCTGCGGCAGGGCGGGTTTGAGCCGCTCCCAGATCCACACCGCCAGGCGCTCGCTGGTCGGGTTCTCCAGGCCCTCGACCTCGTTCAGGCAATGGTGGTCGAGCCGGTCGAACAGCGGCTGGAACGCGGCCTTGATGTCGGCGAAGTCCATCACCCAGCCGCTGTCGGCGCCCGGTTCGCCGGTGACGTGGATCTCGACCCGGAACGAATGCCCGTGCATGCGCGCGCACTTGTGCCCGGGCGGCACGTTCGGCAGCCGGTGCGCGGCCTCGAGGGTGAAGACCTTGAAGATGTCCATGGCGCTCGTCGACCTGTCGGGCGTCGCGTCGGGCATTGCGCCCGCGAGCGCGCGGATGGTGGCTATGGGTGGACTCGAACCACCGACCCCAGCATTATGAGTGCTGTGCTCTAACCGGCTGAGCTACATAGCCAACGGGCGCCGCCGCGCGTGGCGCGGGGAACCGGGAATTGTCCATGCGCGGCCCGGCGCCGTCAATCGCGTGGCCGGCCATGCTTGTCCGCGCACGGGCCGCGTGGCACAGTCGGGGCAGTGACGTCCCGCGGGACGTCGAACCCATCGAGGTCCGCATCGTGATCGATCCGGACGGCTACCGCCCCAACGTGGGCATCGTGCTGATGCACGGCGACGGACGCGTGTTCTGGGCGCGGCGGGTGCGCCGCGACGGCTGGCAGTTCCCGCAGGGCGGGATGAACAGCGACGAGACGCCGGTCGAGGCGATGTACCGCGAGCTGCGCGAGGAGACCGGGCTGCTGCCCGCCCACGTCGAGCTGCTCGGCACCACCCCCGGCTGGCTGCGCTACCGGCTGCCGCCGCGCGCGATCCGCCGTAACGACCGGCTGGTGTGCATCGGCCAGAAGCAGGTCTGGTTCCTGCTGCGCCTGGCCGGGCAGGAGTCGGACCTGCGCCTGGACCTGAGCGAGACCCCCGAGTTCGACCAGTGGCGCTGGGTCGATTTCTGGTACCCGGTCGAGCACGTGGTGGCCTTCAAGCGCGCGGTCTACGCCAGCGCCCTGGCCCACCTGGCGCCGTTCGCGCGGGCCGTGGCCGGGCCGCGGGCGGTGCCGCAGCCGGGACCGGACCTGCGCCGCTATGCCGCGCCCCGCGGGCGCCCGCCGGCCCGGGCCGGAGCCGGCCGCCGCGCTCCGCGCTGAACGGGCCCCCGCCCCCGCCCGGGGCCGATTGACAATCATTCGCATTCGCGGTCCAATCCCATCCAGTGCCGGTGATCCCCACCGGCGGGGCGGAGCGGACCGTGTACGTGTGCATCTGCAACGGCGTCACCGAGCGCGACATCCGCGAGGCCGCGGACGCCGGCTGCCGTTCGGTCGCCGAGCTGACCATGCGCACCGGCTGCGGCGCCAACTGCGGCAGCTGCATCGACATGGCCGCCGAAGTGCTCGAGCAGGCGCGCGCGGTCCCGTTGCCGCTGCCGCTGCTGTCGCAGGCCGCCTGAGCCGCGCCTGACGGCGCTTTCCCCACGCGTTCGCAGGCGGCCCGGCCCGCAGTCGGCCGCGATGCGGGCGCACTGCGCAATGCAGATCATTCGCGTTCCGTCATCGTCCGCGCGACGGCGCTAGAGTGCGCCCATTCCCGCAACGGAGAGCGGCCATGAAGGGCGACGCCAAGGTCATCGAATTCCTCAACAAGGCGCTCTACAACGAGCTGACCGCGATCAACCAGTACTTCCTGCACGCCAAGATGCTGAAGAACTGGGGGCTGAAGGAACTGGCCGAACACGAGTACAAGGAATCGATCGACGAGATGAAGCACGCGGACAGGCTGTCCGAGCGCATCCTGTTCCTCGAGGGCCTGCCTAACTTCCAGGCGCTGGGCAAGCTGCGCATCGGCGAGGGCCCGCGCGAGGTGCTCGAATGCGACCTGGCGCTGGAGCTGGAGGCGGTGCCGCTGCTCAAGGAGGCGATCGCGCACGCCGAGTCGGCGGCCGACTACGTCAGCCGCGACCTGTTCGCCGCCATCCTCAAGTCCGAGGAAGAGCACATCGACTGGATCGAGACCCAGCTGGAGCTGATCGGGCGCCTGGGCGAGCAGAACTACCTGAGCCAGAAGCTCGAGGAGTGAGGGCGGCGCGGTGCGCTAGGTGACGGCGGCGGTGCCGTTGGCCGGCAGCCGCGCCCGCAACGCCACCCGCGCGCGCGCGAACTCCTGCAGCAGCAGCGCCACCGCCACCGCCGGACGGTCCAGGGTCTGGGTGCGTGCGCCCAGTTCCAGCCGGCGCGCGGACGCCGACAGCGCCATCGCGCCGAGGTTGGCGGCCGAGGACTTGAGCGAATGCGCGCCGTCGCGCAGCGCCGCGTAATCCGGGGCGAGCGCGGCCCGTTCCAGTTCGCGCAGCAGGCGCGGGGTGTCCTCCAGGAACACCCGCACGATGTGGTAGGCGTCGTCGCCGATGACTTCCAGCAGTTCGTCCAGGGCTGCCGCGTCCAGTACCGGCTCGGCGGCGGGCGCGGGCGCGCCGGCGGCGGCCGGCACCGGCGCCGCTGCGGGGGGCAGGGGGGCGGGCGGCGGCGCGGCGGCCGGCACGGGCGCTGCGCGGGGCGTGGACGGCGCCGCTCCGGACGGCGGCGCCGGCTCGGCGGCGGCCGCGGCTTCGGTGCCCGCCGCGGGCTGCATAGCGGGGGCGCCTGCGGCCGCGGCCGGCGCGGGGGTGGCGGACGCAGCATCGGCCGTTTCGGCGCGGTCGCCGCTGCGCCTGCCGCCACCCGGCGCGCCCGCGGCCGGCAGCCAGCGGTGCAGGCAGCTCTCGAGCTGGCCGCGGGTCACCGGCTTGGCCAGGTAGTCGTCCATGCCGGCGTCCAGGCACTTCTGGCGGTCGCCGGCCATGGCGTTCGCGGTCATGGCGATGATCGGCAGGTGGGTGCTGCCGCCGGCCTCGATCTCGCGCTGGCGCCAGCGCCGGGTGGCGGTGTAGCCGTCGACCACCGGCATCTGGCAGTCCATCAGCACCAGCTGGTAGTTGCCGGCGGACATCCGCAGCAGCGCCGCCTCGCCGCTGGTCGCGGTGTCGCATTCCACCCCCAGCACCCCGAGCAGGCGCTGCGCGACCAGCAGGTTGACCGGGTTGTCCTCGACCAGCAGCACCTTGCCGGGGTAGTGGCGCAGCGAGCCCGGGGCTGCGTCCAGCGTCGCGACGGCGGGCTCCGGCGCCGCCGGGCGCGGCTCCGACAGGGCGCCGCGCAGGTCCTCGTCGGCGGCCTGGCGCGGCAGCAGGGTCGCGTTCTGGCGCAGCTCGTCGGGCACCTCGTCGTCGCCGTACAGGTAGACCTGGCGGACCCGGCCGAACACGCCGGCGTGGCGGCCGAGGTTGCGGTGCAGGGCCAGGGCGGTGGTGCGCATGCCCGACAGGTCGGCCAGCACCACCGAATAGGTCCAGGGCGGGCCCTGGGTGGCGGCAGCGCGCAGCCGGTCGAGCGCTTCCTGGGTGGTGTCGACGGCGGTCACCCGCATGCCCCAGTTCGGCAGCAGCATGCTCAGCCGGCTGCGCAGCCGGCCGTCGTTGCTCAGCAGCAGCAGGCGGCCGCCGCCGAGGTCGCCGGCCGGCGCCGGCATGTCGCCGTGCACCTTCATCAGCGGCACCTCGAAGTGGAAGGTGGCGCCGTGCCCGGGCTCGGAGTGCACGCCGATGGCGCCGCCCATCAGTTCCACGATCCGCTTGCAGATGGCAAGGCCCAGCCCGGTGCCGCCGTACAGCCGGGTGGTGGAGGTGTCGGCCTGGGCGAAGGCGTGGAACAGCCGCTGCTGCGCCGCCGGTTCGATGCCGATGCCGGTGTCGCGCACCTCGAAGCGCAGCCGGTGCTGGGTCGCGCTCTCGCCGATCCGGCGCACGTGCAGCGAGACCGATCCGCGGTCGGTGAACTTGACCGCGTTGCCGACCAGGTTGCCCAGCACCTGGCGCAGCCGCACCGGGTCGCCGCGCACCGGCAGCCGCACCGCCGGGTCGATGTGCAGGTGCAGGCGCAGGCCCTTGGACTCGGCCGCGCGCTCCATCAGCTGCATCACGCCCTCCAGCAGCTCGCGCAGGTTGAACGGCGTGGTCTCCAGCTCGAGCTTGTCGGCCTCCAGCTTCGAGTAGTCGAGGATGTCGTCGACGATCCGCAGCAGCTGCTGCGACGAGGTGTAGGCGGTGCGCACCAGCTCGTGCTGGTCGGGCTGCAGGCGGGTGGTCAGCAGCAGGTCGAGCATCGGCACGATGCCGTTGAGCGGGGTGCGGATCTCGTGGCTCATGGTGGCCAGGAACTCGCCCTTGGCCATGACCGCGGCCTCGGCGGCCTGCTTGGCTTCCAGCAGGTCGCGTTCGAGCGCGTGGCGGCGGTCGAGCTCGGTCTGCAGCGCCTGCACCTCGGCCTCCTCGCGCTGGGCGTGCCGGTGCAGCTGCTCGAACTGGCGGCGCTGGCCGCGGATCGCCAGCGCCAGCGCGACCAGCGCCGCCAGCGCCAGCGGGGCCAGCAGCAGCGCGATCGCGCGCCAGGGCCCGGCCAGCCCCGCCTGGTCCAGCGCCAGCGCCGCGAAGGTGCCGGCGGTCGCGGCGAACGCCGCCGCGCGCGCCCAGGCCCCGCCCGTCGGCACCCGCGCCACCGTCACAGCACCGCGTGCTGGAAGTCGAAGTCCAGGTCGCCGCCGGCCTGCTGCACGAGGTTGCCCTGGATGTAGTCGATGCCGCTCATCCACAGCGTCGCCGCGGCCTGCGGGTCCTCGACCTGCTGGCCGATCACCTGCAGGCCCTGGCGATGCGCCAGGTCGATCGCCAGCCGCATCTCGTCGCGCAGCGCGCCGTCGCCGTTGCCGTCGGAGTAGCGCGCGGCCAGCCGCACGTAGCCCAGCGGCAGCTGCGCCATCAGTGCGTCGCCCTCCTCGCCGTGCTGGAAGCGGCTCAGGCAGAACTGCACGCCGCTGGCGACCATCTGCTCGCAGAACTGGCGCAGGGTCACCGAATGGATCAGGGCGTCGGCCATCGGCACGTCGATCACCAGGCTGGGGCCGTCGACGCCGTGCTCGGCGATGCAGGCGGCCAGCCATTCGCCGTAGCAGTCGCGGGCCAGGGTGCGCGGCGACTGCGAGACGAACAGCCGCAGCGGGCGCTGCTCGGCGCCGCGGCTGCGCAGGGTGGCGACCGCGCGTTCCAGCACCCAGCGGTCGATGTCGTGGAGCAGGCCGGCGGCCTCGGCCGCCGGCACGATCTGCGCGGCGGTGTGCAGCTGGCCGTCGCCGTCGCGCAGCCGCAGCAGCGCCTGGTACTGCGCCTCCTCGCCGCCGGCCACCGCCACGATCGGCTGGAAGGCCAGTTCGAAGCGGTCCTCGGCCAGGGCCGCGCGCAGGCCGGCGGCGAGTTCGCGGCCGCGTTCGGCGTCCGGGTTGGCCGGCGGCTGGTAGCCGGCCAGGCCGATCGGCGACAGCCGGGCCAGGCGCAGCGCCTGCTCGGCCGCCTCCAGCGCGGTCCCGGCCTCGGTGAAGCCGTGGCGCAGGGCGACGTGGCCGATCGCGGTGCGCAGCTTCAGCGGCTCGCCCTCGATCTCGAAGGCGTGCCGGGCGATGGCGTCGCGCAGTCCGCGCGCCAGATCCTCCAGCCGTTCGGACTCGGCCTCGTGCGCGAACACCAGGAAGGCGTTGTCGTTCAGGCGGGTGGCCGGGGTGGCGCCGACCAGGCCCGCCAGCACCCGCCCGGCCTCGGTCATCAACCGCTCCAGCGCGGCGTAGCCGAAGCGGTCGCGCAGGGTGCCGAACCCCTCGACCTCCACGAACAGCACGCCGCCGCGCTGCCGGCTGGGCAGGGCGTTGCCGAGCCGCTGCAGCAGGTGGCTGCGGGTCATCAGCCCGGTCAGCGGATGGCGGCCGGCATCGCCCAGGCGCTGCTGGCCGAGCGCGCGCGCGCGCCGCACCCGGCTCTGCACCGCGGCCACCAGGTGGCGCGGGCGGATCGGCTTGCTGAGGAAGTCGTCGGCGCCCGATTCGAGCACCTCGAACTGCTTCTCCGGGTCCGGGTCGCCGGTCAGGAACACGATCGGGGTGTGCAGGAAGGCTTCCTGCCCGCGGATCATCGCGGTCAGCTCGGTGCCCGACAGGCCCGGCATGTGCAGGTCCATCAGCACCAGGTCCGGGCGGAAGCGGCCCATCGTCGCCAGCACGTCGTTGGGCTCGGAGGCGACCAGCGCCTCGATCCCGGCGCCGTTGAGCACGCCCTCGGCGAACAGGGCCTGGGCGCGGTCGTCCTCCACGATCAGGACCCGGTACGGGGGCTCGCCGGCCGCGGGGGCGACCTGGGAGGCTTCGGGGACGTTGGCGGAATCGGGCATGACGTGGACGATGGCGATGGGGGGCGGGGCGTTGGCGGGCGCGGCGTCGCCGGTCCAGCGGCGCCAGTAGTGCGGTGGCGGCGTCTCGCAGCGGGCGGGGGCGGGCGGGTCGTCCGCCGCGGCGCGCGGCCGCTCCCGGGCCGGTGCGGTAGGGCGGGCGCGGCGTTCGGTCGGCATCGGTGTCCCCCGGGGTCGCGGTCGCGACACGCGGCCGCATTCCGTTCCGGCCGCATGGGGAAACACGGATTCGGCGCCTGCGGGCGGACAGCGGGCAGCGGAAACGTGCGCGCCGGTCCGGTCCCGGCGCCCGGTGGCGGCTTCAGCCGGCCTGCGGGCGCGGCGCGCGGCGGAACAGCCGCCGCCACAGCCACCAGACCAGCGCCGCCAGCGCCAGGGCGACCGCCATCGCCAGCCCCAGCGCCAGCCAGGGATGCGCGAATACCAGCGCCAGCGCGCCGACCACCGCGACGTCCTCGGCCACCGAGGCGGTCCAGTTGCTGACCGGCTCGGGCGAGGTGTTGAGCACCGCGCGGGTGCCGGACTTGAGCAGGTGGCTGGCCAGCGCCACCCCGGCGCCGGTGGCCAGCATGCCCGCGCCCAGGTCCCCGTCCGGCGACAGCGAGGCCGCGGCCAGGAACGCGCCGGCCGGGATCCGCGCCACCGTGTGCAGCAGGTCCCAGCCCGAATCGACCCCGGGAATCTTGTCGGCGAAGAACTCCACCAGCGCCAGCAGCCCGGACACGCCCAGCACCCAGGGCGACTGCGCCACCTCCAGCGCCTGCGGCAGCTCCAGCCAGCCCAGGCTGCCGGCAAGGCCGACCCCGAACACCGTCAGGTAGACCCGGACCCCGGCCAGCCAGGCCAGGACGATGCCAACTGCGAACAGGTGCGCTTCGGACATGGCCGGATCCCGCCGGGACTGGCGCCGAGTATAGGCATGGCGGGGCGACGGCGAAGGCGGGAGCGGCTGCCCTGGCGCAGATTTCCCACTGCGTTCGGAGTGACGGCGGTGGGGGCGCTCGGAATCCCGGCGCGGTCGCCCCGCGGCCTGCGGCGCCAGCCGCGGCAGGCCCGCCCGGGCCATCGGGCCCTGCGCGGCCGCCGGCATTTCAGGCCTTGCCGACGCCGGCAGCAGGCATACTCGGCGCGATGACGTCCGCCGACCCGTCCCGACCCGAAGTACCCGGCCCTGCGGCCGCTGCCGGAAGCGCCAGCCACGCCGCCCGGCCCGGCGCGACCGGCCCCGCCCCGGGCGGGCCGCCGGCCCTGTCCGCGGCCGCGAAGCGGGGGCTGGCGCTGACCGCCCTGGTGCTGCTGTGCCTGCTGTTCGGCGGCTGGGGCGCGTGGCGCACGTTCGCGCCGCCGCCCGAGGACGCCCGCGCCCAGATCGCCGAGCGCGACCGCCGGCTCGGCGCGCAGCGCCGCCGGCTGGCCGAACTGGAGCAGCGCGTGGCCACCCTGTCGCGCTCGGACCAGATCAGCCGCGACGCGATGCGCGACCTGCAGAGCACCCTGGCCGAGCGCGACGAGGAGATCGCCGCGCTGCGCGCCGACGTCGACTTCTACGAGCGCTTCGTCGGCTCCACCGCCCAGCGCCGCGGCCTGACCGTGCACGAGCTGCGGCTGCAGCCGCGCGGCGACAACGTCTGGCACTTCACCGCCACCCTCACCCAGAACCTCAACCGCGGCGCGGTCAACCAGGGCGAACTGCGGCTGGCGGTCGAGGGCACCCTCGGCGGGCGCCTGCAGCGGCTGGACTGGCCTTCGCTGCGGCAGCAGGCCGATGCCGAGGGCATCGACTACTCGTTCCGCTATTTCCAGCAGCTCGAGGGCGACCTGGTGCTGCCGCCGGGCATGCGCCCGCTGCGCGTGCACGCGCGCCTGCTGCCCGAGGGCGGGCGGGCGGTGGAACAGTCCTTCCCCTGGGAACAGGCCACCGCGGTGGCGCCGGCGGGCGCGGCGCGCTGAACACGGCCCGGCCGGCGGCCGCCCCGCGCCCGCTGCGCCTTGAACCGCGGGGCCGGCGCCGCCATCCTGTACGGATGCACACGCCCATCGACCTCGACACGCTCGCGCCGCAGCCCGGCTACCAGTCGCTCGAGCGGCCGCTGGACTTCACCGCCGCGGCCGCGGCCAAGGTCCGCGAGCTGGTCGCGGCCGAGGGCAATCCGGCGCTGAAGCTGCGGGTCTACATCCAGGGCGGCGGTTGCTCCGGCTTCCAGTACGGCTTCGAGTTCGACGAGCAGCAGGCCGAGGACGACCTGGCGATCGTCACCGAGGGCACCACCCTGCTGGTCGACCCGCTCAGCCTGCAGTACCTGATGGGCGCCCAGGTCGACTACGCCGAGAGCCTGCACGGCGCCCGGTTCGTGATCCGCAACCCGAACGCCAAGACCACCTGCGGCTGCGGCAGCAGCTTCAGCGCCTGAGCGCGGG
>JBKHXI010000198.1:0-5206 GCA_046566095.1 Gammaproteobacteria bacterium
TTCCGCAAGGTCCACCAGTACAACACCTTCTGCAGCTTCGCTCCCGCCCAGCACGCGTTCGCGCACATGATCGAATCCGAGCCCGGGCATTACGAGCAGCTCGGGGCGTTCTACCAGGAAAAGCGCGACCGCTTCCGCGCGCAGCTGCTGGAGACGAAGCTCAGGCCGCTGGCGGTGCCGGGCGGCTATTTCCAGCTGGTCGACTACGCCGCGGTCAGCGACCTGCCAGACGCGGAGTTCTGCCGCTGGCTGACCACCGAGCACGGGGTGGCCGCGATCCCGCTGTCGCCGTTCTACGCCGCCCCGCCCGAGGGCCAGCGCCTGGCCCGGCTGTGCTTCGCCAAGCACGAAGCCACCCTCGACCGGGCGATCGAGCGCCTGAAGCGCCTCTGACGCGCAGCTGCGGCGCGCACCCCCATCCGCCCTTCGGGCACCTTCCCCCGCTTGCGGGGGAAGGAACAGACGTGCGGGGAGGGGATCGTTGTGCTCCCTCCCCCGCTTGCGGGGGAGGGTTGGGGTGGGGGCGCGCGCCGCAGGCGCGCGGAAGATCCGACGCCATCTGACGCACCCCCATCGCCCTTCGAGCACTGTCCGGCCCTCCGGCGCAGCCTCCGGGCGCTCTTCGGCGCGCGAGCCAATGGCTCGCAGGCGCGCCTCATCGCCCCCCGCAAGCGGGGGAAGAACAGCAGCTTGCGACGCCAGCCTGTCCCTGCGGCACAATCGCGCCATGGACGACCTGCGCATCTCCCTGGTCCAGGGTGCCACCCTGTGGCACGACCCGGCCGGCAACCGCGAGTACTACGGCGCGTTGATCGCGCCGCTGCACGGCATCACCGACCTGGTGCTGCTGCCGGAGACCTTCACCAGCGGCTTCTCCAACGACGCCATCGACCAGGCCGAAACCATGGACGGCCCGACCGTGGCCTGGATGCGCGAACAGGCCCGCGCGCTCGACGCCGCCGTCTGCGGCAGCGTGCAGATCCGGGAGCCGGGGCAGGAGGGTGGGAAGGTCTACAACCGGCTGCTGTTCGCGACTCCCGACGGCAGGCTCGCGCAGTACGACAAGCGCCACCTGTTCCGCTACGCCCGCGAGCACGAGCGCTACGCGCCCGGCCGCGCGCGCCTGACCGTGGAATGGCGCGGCTGGCGGATCAACCCGCTGGTCTGCTACGACCTGCGCTTCCCGGTGTTCGCCCGCAACCGCTACGACGTCGAGCGGCCGGGCGCGCTCGACTTCGACCTGCAGCTGTACGTCGCCAACTGGCCCGCCGCCCGCGCCTACGCCTGGAAGACCCTGCTGCGCGCGCGCGCGATCGAGAACCTGTGCTTCGTCGCCGGCCTGAACCGGGTGGGGGTGGACGGCAACGGCATCGCCTATTCCGGCGACAGCGTTGTGCTCGATTTCCAGGGCAAGCCGCTGAGCGAGTGCACCGACGAGGAAGTGGTGGTCACGACCACGCTGCCGGCGGCCGAACTGCTCGCCTGGCGCGAGCGCTTCCCGGCGATGCTCGACGCGGACCGCTTCGAACTTCAGTAACGTCCGGATCTTCTCCGCACCCGTACTGCTCCCTCCCCCGCGGAGCGGGGGAGGGCTGGGGTGGGGGCGCGCGCCACAGGCGCGCGGAAGCGGCGACGCGATCTGACGCACCCCCATCGCCCTTCGGGCACTTCCCCCGCAAGCGGGGGAAGAAGCAGTACGCGCCACGAACCGCTCCCCCGCGGAGCGGGGGAGGGCTGGGGTGGGGGCGCGCGCCGAAGGCGCGCGGTGCCGTGCGGCGGGTGCTTGGGCTAGAGTGGAGGGGCTTCCCGGATGGAGAGCGGGATGAAGGCACTCGGACAAGCCCTGCTGCTGGCCGGCATCGTATTGCTGGCCTCGACCCTGCAGGCCACGCCCCCGGGCGGGGCGGCAGGGTCGCAGGTGCAGGATTCCCCGGCCTCCGTTCCAGCGGGCGAGGCGCCTGCGGGCAGTCGCCAGGTGCTGCTGCTCGACATCCGCGGCGGCATCGGCCCGGCCACCCGCGACTACCTGCAGCGCGGCATCGACCGCGCCGCCGCCGAAAAGGCCGCCGCCATCGTGCTGCGGATCGACACCCCGGGCGGCCTGGACGCCGCTACCCGCGACATCAACCGCGCCATCCTGGCCTCGGAAGTGCCGGTGATCAGCTGGGTCGCGCCGGAAGGCGCGCGCGCCGCCAGCGCCGGTACCTACATCGTCTACGCCAGCCACCTGGCGGCGATGGCGCCGGCGACCTCGCTGGGCGCGGCCACGCCGGTGTCGATGGGCGGGCCCGGCCCCGCCGCGCCGCCCGGCCGCGCGCCACCGCAGGGCGGCCGGGACAGCGACAGCGGACAGAACCCGGCCGGCGGCGAGGGCGGCACCGGCGGTGAGAGAGGGGCAGACGGAGAAGCCGGGGGCGAGGGCAGGGAAGACGAGAAGCCGCAACGCGATCGCGCCCCCACCGACGACGGCAACGCCTCCATCCGCAAGGCGGTCAACGATTCGGTTTCCTACCTGCGCGGCCTGGCCGAACTGCGCGGCCGCGACGCCGAGTTCGCCGAAGCCGCGGTGCGCGACGCCGCCACCCTGACCGCCAGCGAGGCGAAGGCGCGCGGCGTGGTCGAGATCGTCAGCGCCGACCTCGACGACCTGCTGCGCCAGGCCGACGGCCGCACCATCGCGCTGCACGAGGGCAGCATCACCCTCGCCACCGCCGGCGCCGAGGTCGTGGCGGTCGCCCCCGACTGGCGCTTCCGCCTGCTGTCGGTGCTGACCGACCCCACCGTCGCCTACCTGCTGCTGCTGGTCGGCCTGTACGGCCTGCTGCTGGAGGGCTACAGCCCGGGCGCGATCGTGCCCGGCGTGGTCGGCGCGATCAGCCTGCTGCTGGCGCTGTACGCGCTGCAGGTGCTGCCGGTGAACTACGCCGGGGTCGGGCTGATCGTGCTCGGCGTGATCCTGATGGGCACCGAATTCGCGATGCCCAGCTTCGGCGCGCTCGGCATCGGCGGGATGGTGGCGCTGATCGTCGGCTCGCTGATCCTGTTCGACACCGAGGTACCCGGCTTCGGCGTGCCCGGGCAGCTGGTGCTGGGCATCGGCATCGCCAGCGGCCTGGCCTTCATGGGCGTGGTCTGGCTGGCGGCGCGCGCGCGCAGGCGCCCGGTCACCACCGGCGCCGCCGAGCTGATCGGGCACGTGGCGACCGCGCTGGACGACTTCCACGGCCGCGGCCGCGTGCACATCCGCGGCGAGACCTGGCAGGCCGAGTCGGCCGAGCCGGTGTCCCGCGGCCAGCCGGTACGCGTGCTGGCGATGGACGGCCTGGTGCTGCGCGTCGCCCCCGCACGGGACCTTTCCGCAACGGACACGACCGACCGAGGAGCCCCACGATGAACGTCTTCGCCTACCTGCCCATCCTGCTGGTTGTCGCGTTGCTGCTGATGAGCGCGATCAAGATCCTGCGCGAGTACGAGCGCGGCGTGGTGTTCCAGCTCGGCCGCTTCTGGAAGGTCAAGGGACCCGGCCTGATCCTGCTGATCCCGGTGATCCAGCAGATGGTGCGGGTCGACCTGCGCACGATCGTGATGGACGTGCCCTCGCAGGACCTGATCTCCAGGGACAACGTCTCGGTCCAGGTCAACGCGGTGGTCTACTTCCGCGTGGTCGACCCGGAGAAGGCGATCATCAACGTCGAGCACTACTACGAGGCGGTCAGCCAGCTCGCGCAGACCACGCTGCGTTCGGTGCTGGGCCAGCACGACCTGGACGAGATGCTGGCCGAGCGCGAGAAGCTCAACGACGACATCCGCGCCATCCTCGACGCGCAGACCGACGCCTGGGGCGTGAAGGTCGCCAACGTCGAGATCAAGCACGTCGACATCAACGAGGTCATGGTCCGCGCCATCGCCCGCCAGGCCGAGGCCGAGCGCGTGCGCCGCGCCAAGATCATCCACGCCGAGGGCGAACTGCAGGCCGCCGAGAAGCTGGTCGACGCCGCCAAGCTGCTCGGCGCCGACCCGCGCGCGATCCAGCTGCGCTACATGCAGACCCTGACCGAGATCGCCGGCGAGAAGACCTCGACCATCATCTTCCCGCTGCCGCTGGACCTGGTGGAGCCGATGCTCAAGCGGCTCAAGGGCGCCGACGACGCCTGAGGGCCGCACCCCCACGCACCGCCCCGGCGCTTGCCGGCCGCGGCGGCTGCGCCGATGATGGGCGCGTCGACCCCCCGACGAGCCGAACCGTGACGGACCGATCCGCCCGCGGCTGGCTGCTGCACCCCATGCTGCTGGTCCTGTGGCTGGGCAGCTTCCAGCTCGCGCGTCTGCTCGAACATGCGCCGCACGCCAGCCTCTGGTTCCCGCCGGCGGCGGTGACCTTCGCCGGCATCCTGGTCGCCGGCTGGCGGGCGCTGCCGGCGATCGCGCTGGCCTGCGCGCTGGCGACCTACTGGACCGAGCTGGCGGTGAGCGCCAGCGTGCGCACCGACGTGCTGCTCGCCTCCAGCCTGGCCTTCGCGGCTGTCCATGCCGGCGCCTACGGGCTGCCAGCGGCGCTGCTGCGGGCGGCGGCGGGCCGGACCGCGCCGGACGTATCGCTGCGTTCGGTCGCCGGCTTCCTGCTGGCGGCGGCGCTGGCGGCGGGGCTGGCCGCGGCCGGCGGGGCGTTGGCGCTGCGCGCGACCGGCCTGCTCGAGGCCGGCCCGCCGCTGCTGCCGCTGATCGCCGCCTGGTGGATCGGCGACTACGCCGCGCTGCTGACCCTGGCGCCGCTGGCGATCGCCCTGCTGGTGCGCACGGTGGGCGAGGGCGCCGCGCACCCGGTGGCCGGCTTCGAACCGCTGGCGTTCGGCCGCCCGCGTACAGGCGCCCGCACCCTGGCCAAGCTGGCGCTGCTGCTGGGCGTCACCGCCGCGATCCTGGCCGCCTACCTCGCCGGCGCCGGCCAGGTGCTGCTGGCGATGCTGGTGCTGCCGGTGGTGCTGCAGCTGTGGATCGTGCACACCGAGGACCGCGGCGTGGCGCTGGCGGCCATGGTCGCCTTCGCCCTGCTGACGGTCGGCATCGCCGCCGCCTTTCCCGCCGGCGACGACGCGCTGATCCTGCAGTTTTCCGCGATCAGCCTGGCCGCCAACACCTACCTCAACCTCGCCGTGCCCTCGCTGTACGCCGACAACGCGCGCCTGCGCGAGCAGTACGAGAACGA
>JBKHXI010000199.1:0-2829 GCA_046566095.1 Gammaproteobacteria bacterium
AGGAAGGTCGCCTCCAGGAAGAACGCGGTCAGCACCTCGTAGTTGAGCAGCGGCCCGAGCACCGCGCCGGCGCGCTCGCTGAGCACCGCCCAGTTGGTGCCGAACTGGAAGCTCATGACGATGCCGCTGACCACGCCCATGCCGAAGGACACGGCGAAGATCTTCATCCAGAAGAAATACAGGTCGCGCCAGACCGGCTCGCGGCTGCGCAGCCAGCGCCATTCCAGGAACGCCAGCCAGCTCGCCAGGCCGATGGTGAAGGCCGGGAACAGGATGTGGAACGAGATCGCGAAGCCGAACTGGATCCGCGACAGCAGCAGTGCGTCCACCGGGTCCTCCGTGGCGGCGCGCGGCGGCGCGCCATGGCATCCCATTGTCGCGCGTCGGCGCCGCCATTGCGAACGCGCGGCCGGCGCCGGGCGCGGCGGTTTCGGCATCCGCGGCCGTCGGCGCGATCGTCCGGCACGCCGGGCCGGCGCGCCGTGCACGGCACGCGTCGCGCGGCAGACGGCACCGCCCCCGCAGCCGCCGCACGCCCGCAGCGCGCGCCGACGCCGGTCGCGGGCTGCTACCCTGCGCGGGTTTTCCGGAAGCGCCGCCACCTGCCATGCGTACCGCCCGCCTGCCGTTCCCGATTGGGTTCCTGATTCCGGCGCTCGTCGCCCTGGCCGCCGCCGCGGCCGGCCCCGCGCCGGCGCAGATGCTCCGCCACGAAAGCGATCCCTCGCCGCCCGGCGCGCGCGTGAGCCTGAGCCAGGCGATGGCCGACCCGGAATGGATCGGCCCGCCGGTGCGCGACGCCTGGTGGCGCTGGGACGGGCGCCGCGCCTACTACGAACTCGAGCGCGAGGGCGGCGACATCGTCGACGTCTGGACCCAGGACATCGACGGCGGCCTGCCACTGCGCCTGGACGGCGCCGCCCGCGCCAACCTCGACGGCGCGCGGCCGGTCTACGACGCCGGCCGCGCGCGCATGGCCTTCGTCCGCAACGGCGATGTGTTCGTGCGCGACCTGCGCAGCGGCGCACTGCAGCAGCTGACCCGCACCGACGACGCCGAATCGCGCCCGCAGTGGGGCGCCGACGGCGGGCTGGCGTGGCGGGTCGGCAACACCTGGTACCGCTGGCACCCGGCGCGCGGCGTCGCCCAGGCCAGCAACGTCCGCGCCGAGGACGATCCGCACAAGGATCCCGAGCCCGACGCCCTGCGCGAACAGCAGATGCGCCTGTTCGAGACCCTGCGCCGCGAGCGCGAGCGCCGCGACGCGGTGCGCGCCCAGCACCAGGCCTGGCGCGGCGACGATCCGACCCGCGCGCCCGAGCCGGTGTACCTGGGCAAGGACGTGGCGATCATCGACAGCGCGCTGTCCCCGGACGGACGCTGGCTGCTGGTGGTGACCGAGGCCGCCGGCGCGGACAAGGGCAAGTCCGGGCAGATGCCCAAGTACATCACCGAATCGGGCTACGAGGAATTCGAGGAAGTCCGCACCCGGGTCGGGCGCGGCGCGCCGCTGCCGCACCGGCTGTGGCTGGTGGACGTGGCCGCGGCCGCCGTGCGCGCACTGCCGTTCGACGCGCTGCCGGGCGTGGCCGACGACCCGCTGGCGGCGCTGCGCCGCGAGGCCGGCCTGGATCCGCTGGAAGGCGACCGCGCGGTGCGGGTGGAGACCGACGTCACCGGCGCCGGCCCGGCGATCCACTGGACGGCGGACGGCACGCGCGCGGCGGTGCTGCTGCGCGCGGTCGACAACAAGGACCGCTGGATCGCGACCGTCGCGCCCGCCGCCAGCGGCTTCGACGAGGCGCACCTGCGGGTCCGCCACCGGCTCACCGACCCGGCCTGGATCAACTGGAACTTCAACGATTTCGGCTGGACCGCCGACGGCGCGCTGTGGCTGCTGTCGGAGGAGAGCGGGTATTCGCACCTGTACCTGGTCGAGGGCGAGGCCGCGCCGCGGGCCCTGACCTCGGGGCGCTGGGAGGCCTCGGAGGTGGCGCTGTCCGCGGACGGCCGCGGCTTCCTGTTCCTGTGCAACCGCGCCTGGCCCGGCGACTACGAGGTCTGCGCGGTCGACCGCGCCGGCAACCTGCGCGAGATCACCGCGCTCGACGGAGTCGAATCCTTCGCGCTGTCGCCGGACGGCCGGCGGCTGCTGGTGCGCCATTCCGACAGCTACCTGCCGCCACAGCTGGCCGTGGTCGGCATCGACGGCGACGGCGCCACGCCGCTCACCGACACCCGCAGCGCGGCGTTCCGCGCGATCGACTGGATCGAGCCGCAGATCGTGCAGGTGCCGTCGAAGCACGGCGCCGGCACGGTCTGGGGCAAGTTCTACGGCCCGCGCGCGCCGGAACCTGGGCGGCGCTACCCGGTGGTGCTGTTCGTGCACGGCGCCGGCTACCTGCAGAACGTGCACGACCGCTGGCCGGTCTACTTCCGCGAGCAGATGTTCCACAACCTGCTGGTCGACGCCGGCTACCTCGTGCTCGACCTGGACTTCCGCGCCTCGGAAGGCTACGGCCGCGACTGGCGCACCGCGATCTACCGGCACATGGGCGAACCGGAGCTGCAGGACTACCTGGACGGCCTGGACTGGCTGGTGGACAACCGCCAGGGCGACCGCGACCGCGCCGGCATCTACGGCGGCAGCTACGGCGGCTTCATGACCTTCATGGCGCTGTTCAAGAAGCCCGGCACCTTCAAGGCCGGCGCGGCGCTGCGCCCGGTGACCGACTGGACCCAGTACAACCATCCCTACACCTCGAACATCCTCAACACCCCCGAGCTCGACCCGGAGGCCTACCGCCGCTCCTCGCCGATCGAGCTGGC
>JBKHXI010000200.1:0-2775 GCA_046566095.1 Gammaproteobacteria bacterium
CGCCGTCCTCGAACGCGTGGCGTTCGGCCACCTCGCCGCGGTAGCCGGGGCGCAGCGGGCGCAGCGGCCAGCGGGCGTGGATCCGGTCGCGCAGCTCGGCCGAGGGCACCACCGCTTCCGGCCGCCAGCCGTTGCAGGTGCCCACGTCCATGAACTCGATGAAGCGCGGCGCCAGCCCGCGTTCGCGCGCGAACGCCACCAGCGGCAGCAGCTGGTCCTCGTTGACGCCGCGCTGGATCACGCAGTTGAGCTTGGGCGGCGGGAATCCGGCCGCACATGCCGCCTCGATGCCGGCCAGCACCGCGCCCAGTTCGCCGCGCCCACCGGTCAGTTCGCGGAACAGGGCCGGATCGAGCGCATCCAGGCTGACCGTGACCCGGTGCAGACCGGCCGCGCGCAGCGGCGCGGCCAGCGGCGCGAGCAGTGCGCCGTTGGTGGTCAGCGCCAGATCCTCGATCCCGTCGATCGCGGCCCGCCGCGCCACCAGCGCCGGCAGGCCGCGACGCAGCAGCGGCTCGCCGCCGGTCAGGCGCAGCTTGCGCACGCCCAGCCGCACGAAGCCGCGCACCAGCACCTCGATCTCCTCGAACGACAGCCGCGCGGCCGCATCCATGCCGTGGTCCTCGCCGATGCGGTCGGCCGGCATGCAGTACGGGCAGCGGAAATTGCAGGCCTCGATCACCGACAGCCGCAGGTCGCGCAGCGGCCGCCCCAGCGCGTCGCGCGGCAGGGCGGGCGCGTCCGGCCGGAGCACCGCGTTCACGTCGGCAGCTCCGGCGAGGCCAGCGGCTCGGCCAGCGCCACCGCCTCGCCCGGCCGCGCCACCCGGTAGCCGCGCGCGGCCAGCGCCTCGCCCTCCTCGCGGCTGGCGTAGTGGTACAGCAGGCAGCGCTCGAGCAGCTCGCGCGGATACTCGCGCTCCAGGTCCTCGATGCCCGAATGCGAGGGGTTGCCGTGCAGCGCGCAGTCGTGCGCGACCAGCTCGCCGGCGCCGGCGTATTTCGCCAGCTGTTCCGGGATCGGGCGGGTGTCGCCGGTCCAGACCAGGCTGCGCACCAGCCGCAGGCCGAAGCTGGTGTCGGGCCAGTGGTGGCGGGTCGGGAACACCTCCACGCGCACGCCGTCGTGCCAGAAATGGTCGCCCACGGGCACCACCCGGAACGCATCCCAGAAGTTCACCCCGCCCTCGGCCAGCGCGTTCGGGTAGCTCGCCAGCCGCTGGTGCAGCAGCGGCAGCAGCGTGACCGGCGCGTACAGCCGGGTCTCGCCGCGCCGCGCACGGTCGAACCACGAGGACACGAACAGCCGCTCGAATCCTGCGATGTGGTCCATGTGCGCGTGGGTCATGAACAGCGCGTGCGGGGGATGGCCGTAGTGCGCCTCGCAGGCGGTCAGGCCCTCGGCGCCGCAGTCGATGGTCAGCCAGGGCGCGCCGTCGCGCTCGATCGTCGCCATCGCCGAGCCGAGCTCGACCGCGGACGCATTGCCCACCCCGTGCAGCCGCAGCGACCAGCCCATGTCAGTAGCCCCTTGCCCAGCTCGCATCGTACGCCCTGCGCAGACGGGCGATGTCGGCGCGCACCTGGGCCAGCGGCCGTTCGCCGCGCAGCTTCAGCAGCGAGCGCTCGAGCCGGGCCAGGTTGCGCTCGCGCCAGCCGGTGGCCGGGATCCGCTGGCGGCCGCGGTCCAGGTCGATCGCCCAGCCGCGGCCGTTGGTGTCGAACAGCAGGTTGTGGGCGTTGAGATCGGCGTGGTCGAAGCCGGCCCGGTGCAGGCGCGCGACCAGCCGGCCCGCCTCCTCCCAGGGCGCGTCGCCGGCCGCGGTCGCCGCGCGGTCGGCCAGCGAGCGCACCCCCTCGATCCGCCGCAGCAGGATCGCCGCGCGGTACCAGGCGCCGTGGCGCCGGTAGCAGGCCGCGATCGGTTCGGGCACCGGCAGCCCCTCGCGGTGCAGCTTCCGCGCCAGCCGGAACTCGTGGAAGCTGCGCACCTTCTCCGCGCCGCGCCACAGGTGACGGTCGCGGCTCAGGCTCGCGGCCCATCCGCCGCGCAGGTAGTGGCGCAGCACCGCCTTGCCGAACGGCGCGTCGACGAACCAGGCTCCGCCGCGCCCGCCGCTGTCGACCGGCCGCGCGCAACGGTCCCAGTACGCCGGCGAGAACCAGCCCGGCTGCGCTTGCCCCATGTAGGCCACGTCGTGCAGGATCGCGCCGTAGCCGCGGCCGTCGCGGAAGGGCGTCAGGCTCTCTGCGGCGTCGAAGGCGACCATTCCGCGAGTCTAGCAATCTCCATGCCCGCGTCCCCCGCGCCGCCCGCCTCGCTCTGCCTGCTGCGCCTGTCGGCCCTGGGCGACGTCACCCACGTGGTGCCGCTGGTGCGCACCCTGCAGGCGGCCTGGCCGGCCTGTTCCATCGCCTGGATCATCGGCCGCGGCGAGCACCGGCTGCTCGAGGGCCTGGCCGGCGTGGAGTTCCTGGAATACGACAAGCGCAGCGGCCTGGCCGGCCTGCGCGCGCTGCGCCGCCGGCTGCGCGGACGCCGCTTCGACGCCCTGCTGCAGATGCAGGTGGCCCTGCGCGCCAACCTGCTGTCGGCGGTGGTGCCGGCGCGGCGGCGGATCGGCTACGACCGCGCCCGTTCGCGCGACCTGCACGGCCTGTTCGTCGACGAGCGCATCGCCGACCGCCCCGGCATCCACGTGCTCGACGCGATCGGCAGCTTCTGCGAGCCGCTCGGCCTGCGCCAGGACACGGTGCGCTGGGACCTGCCGGTGCC
>JBKHXI010000201.1:0-8716 GCA_046566095.1 Gammaproteobacteria bacterium
CGCGGCGGCCGCCTTCCTCGACGTCGCGTTCGCGGCGGCGCCGGCGGTCCGGGCCTGCGCCTCGAACCGGCGCAGGATGTCGGCCAGCAGCTCGGCCTTGTCCTTGCTGCGGCGGTTGGCGTCGCCGCTGGCGCCGCGCTTGCTGCCGGTGCGGCTGCGCGAGGCCAGGCGCTGGCGCTGCAGCTGGTCGCGGGCCTTGTCGCGCAGCCTGCGCGTGCGCTCGATCCGGCTGGCGAGCGCCTTGGCGTCGAGCTTGCGCACCGCGTTCGCGCGGCTGTCGTCGAACAGCGCCATCTCGGCCCGGGTCAGCAGCGCATCGGCCTGTTTGCGGGTATGGGGCATGGGAGTCCTCGTTGATCGTCTGGGGGCTGATCGTCTGGGGCTGGCGGGGCCGCGGCCGGCGACCGGGTAGCGGGCGGCCGGACCACGGCGGATCGGCGCACCGATACCACGCCCGGCATCCACGGCGGGTGAGCGCGCCCCGCGCGGCGGCTCAGCCGAACGAGGGCGACATCAGCTTCTCCAGGAAGCCGGCCGCCACGTCCGGTTCCATGATCAGCGTGAAAAGCACGCCGTAGGCGGCGCCGGCCAGGTGCGCGCTGTGGTTGATGTTGTCGCCGCCGCGGCGCTCGGCCCAGAGGCTGTACCCGACGTACAGCACCGCGTACAGGATCGCCGGGATCGGCACGAAGAACACGAAGATCAGCGACCACGGCGCGGCCAGCACGAAGATGAAGAGCACCGCCGAGACCGCGCCGGAAGCGCCGAGGCTGCGGTACTTCGGGTCGTTGTAGTGCTTCAGGTAGCTGGGCAGCATCGCCACCACGATCGCCGACAGGTAGAACAGCACGAATCCGAGCGATCCCAGGTAGGGCGTGAACCAGCGCTCGACCAGCCGTCCGAAGAAGTACAGGGTGATCATGTTGAAGGCCAGGTGCTGCCAGTCGGCGTGCACGAAGCCGTGGGTCACGAAGCGGTCGTACTGGTGGTCGCGGCGGATCGCCGGGGGCCACAGCAGCAGCCGGTCGAGCAGCCGCGGGCGCTCGAAGGCGTACCAGGACAGGCCCACGGTGGCCAGGATCAGCAGCAGCGTCATCGACATGCGGTCGCCCTCCCCGGGCGGTCTGTGCCGCCTGCAGGGTAGCGGGCCGGCCGCGCGCGCGGAAGCCGCCGGCCGCCCCGAGCGCACGCCCGGCCGGACGGTTCGGGCCGCAGCTGCCGGCCTGCGGCGCGGGCGCCCCAAAAGCACGGGGCCGGTCGTGCGACCGGCCCCGTTTCCCTCGCACGGCTTGGCGTCAGCGGTCGCTGAAGACCGTGTTCGATTCCAGCGTACCGGCCGCGGCCTGGTACTCGACGCTGCCCAGCGGCAGGCTCAGGCTCAGCAGCGCGCGTCCGCTGTCGTCCGTGATGGCGGTCCCCTCGAGGCTGCCGTCGCCCCGGCGGATGGCCACCTGGATCCCGGCCAGAGGCCGCTGCGCGGTGTCGTAGGCGCGCACCGTGAACAGCTGCAGGCTGCTGGTCAGGTCGCCGGAGAGGTTGACCGGATCGAGCTGCAGCACGTTGGCGCCGGAGCCGGAGGGACTGGCCGAACCGGAGGTCCGCACCGCGATGTTGCCGCCGCCGAGCAGGCCGTCCGGGGCCACCGCGCGGGTGTCGTAGCTGCACTCGGCCACGCACTCCAGGTAGAAGCGGTCGTTGAACCGGCCCGGGTTGCCGTTGTCGGCGACGCAGGCGCGGAAGCCGGCGAAGCGGCCGTTGAAGGTGCCGGTGCCGCTGATCGACACGGCATTGGCGCCGGCCGCCACCGGACCGCAGTCCGACGCCAGCCGCGAGACCGACTGGACCTGCGACAGCTCGATCCGCACGCCGCTGGCGCGGTCGTGCAGGCTCAGCGTGCCGGCACCGCCGCGGGCGTTGCCCTCGACGTCGAAGGTGAAGTTGGCCTTGGCCTTGCCGCTGCCGACGAAACCGCCGCCGGTGGCCTCGTTGGCCGGCCCGACCGGGCATTCGACGTTGGCCGGATTGTTGCCGTCGGCGTTGCCGGTGGCCGCGTCGTATTGGTCGACGCCGTCGAACAGCGCGTCCACGCCCTCCTTCACCTGGACGATGCCGTAGCCGTAGAACACGTCGCGGCCCGGCAGCAGCTTGGCCCTGGAGTCGCGGGTGGTCGCGGCCAGGTGCGAACGGACCTGGTCGTTGCTCAGGGACGGGCATGCGCTCCAGATGACCGCGGCGGTAGCCGAGGCGTGCGGCGTGGCCATCGAGGTGCCGCTCAGGAAGGCGTAGCCCGAGGTGCTGAGCAGGTTGACGTTGACCGAGACCTCGCTGCCGAGGAAGCCCAGCGCCTCGCGGCCGTCCTCCTGGCTCAGGCTGATCGCCGGGATCGAGGAGCAGCACGGGTCGCCGTAGGTGCCGTTGAAGTTGCCGGAGACGTTGTTGTAGATGACGGCGGCCACCGCGCCGCCGGCCGCGGCATTGTCGATCTTCTGCCGGAACGGGGCGCCGCCGCGCTCGCACAGCACGACCTTGCCCTGGAACTGGCCGGGCGCCGGCGCGGTGTTGCAATTGCCGCCGTCGGCCAGCGCCCCGTTCACGGTGCCGGACGGATTGGCGTTGGCGATCGAGTTGGCCATGTAGCCCGGGCCGCCCGCGATCTTCATGCTGTTCTCGAACGGATAGGTGCTGAGCACGGCCACGCCCGGTGCGGCCACTTCCACGTCGGGATTGAAGGTGGAGAAGCTGGCGACCGCCTCGTTCGAATCCGTGGCGGCGACCGATACCACGGAGGGATAGCCGGCCGGGTAATTGATCACCGGCGCGCCGTCGTTGCCGGCTGCGGCCACGATCAGCACGCCGCGGTCGTACAGCAGCTGGTAGCCGTCGGCCAGGGCCGGCACCTTGCCGCCCAGGCTCATGCTGATGATGTTGGCGCCCTGGTCGGCGCACCAGTTGGCGGCTGCCAGGATGGTGGAGCTGGCCTGCCCGGCCCCGGCGTCGTTGAACACGTCGGCGATCAGCAGCTCGACCTCGCCGGGCGACACGCCGACCACGCCGACGCTGTTGTTCATCGCCGCGACCGTGCCGGCCACGTGGGTGCCGTGGCCCTGGCGGTCGTCGGCCCAGTCCTCGTTGACGAAGCTGCGGCCGCCGACGATCGGCACGCCCTCGAAGTCCTCGTGGTGGGCGGCGATGCCGGTGTCGACCACGCACACCCGGATGCCCTTGCCGGTCGCGGCGCCGGCGTCGACCACGCCGTCGCGGTCGGCGTCCCAGGCCTCGCGCGCGCGCACCTGGTCGATGCCGTAGGGCACGGTCTGGGCGAAGGGGTAGTAGATCGGGTCCTCGCCGACGCTGAGGACGTTGCCGTTCGCGGCAAGGGCGTCGGCCTGGTCGGGCAGCATGCTCACGGCGATCATGCCGATCGCGTCGAACTCGTGGTGGATGGTCGCGCCGGGCGCCAGGCTGGCGAGCACCAGGTCCTTGGTGCCGGGCTCGTAGCGCACCAGGTAGCGTTCGGGCTGCGGATCGCCGGTCGCGCTGTGGACGCCGGCGCCGATCACCAGCGCCGCCAGCAGGGCGCCCGCCAGCGCCTTGCGGACGCCGGCGCCGCGCGGCGTGACTTGGGGGGTTGGATTCGTGGACATGGGACACCTCGTCTGCCAATGGCGAATGCGGTCCGACGCCGACCGGGCGGGGGGAGCCGCGGGCGGAGGACCGCTGTCTGCAAGCTAGACCCCCGATGGCGCCAGCGGCCATCCGGGATTTCCCCCAGCGCGGGCGGTGCATTCCACCCATGCGCCGTGCGCACGGCCACGGCCGGGCCTGCGGGTGCGTGGCAGGCGGATTGCCCACTGCGTCCGGAATGAGGACGCAAGGATGCGCGGGCCGGGGAAGCCGCGGGACCGGTCACTAGAATGGCGGGAGATCCGCAGGAGCCTCCGCCCATGTCCGTTCGTCCCGTGCGCATCGCGCTGCCCGCCCGACTCGCCCTCCTCGCCCTCCTCGCCCTGCTGCCCGGCCTGGCCGCCGCCGCGCCCGCGCAGCCGCCGACCACCCATGCCGAACGCAGCGGCTTCGCCGAGACCGGGCGCTACGACGAGGTCGTGGCGCTGTGCGCCGCCTTCGCCGAAACCTATCCGGACCGCGTGCGCTGCGAGCGCTTCGGCACCTCGCCGGAGGGGCGGCCGATGCTGGCGCTGGTCGTCACCGGCACCGGCGCCTTCACCCCGGAGGCGGCGCGGGCGCGCGGCATCCCGGTGGTGCTGGTCCAGGGCGGCATCCATGCCGGCGAGATCGACGGCAAGGACGCCGGCTTCCTGGCCCTGCGCGAGCTGCTCGCGGGCGAGGCGGCGCCGGGCGCGCTCGACGCCCAGGTGCTGGTGTTCGTGCCGGTGTTCAACGTCGACGGCCACGAGCGCTTCGGCGCCTGGAACCGCCCCAACCAGCGCGGCCCGCGCGAGACCGGCTGGCGCACCACCGCGCAGAACTACAACCTCAACCGCGACTACATGAAGGCCGACGCCCCGGAAATGCGGGCGATGCTGGGCCTGCTGGCGGGCTGGGACCCGATCGCCTACATCGACCTGCACGCCACCAACGGCGCCCAGTTCGAGCACGACATCTCGATCCAGGTGCAGCCCTTCGCCGACGCCGACGTGGAATTGAGGAAGGCCGGGCTGGCCCTGCGCGACGGCACCCTCCAACGGCTGGCGGCGCAGGGCTCGCTGCCGCTGCCGTTCTATCCCTCGTTCGTGGAGCACGACAATCCGGATTCGGGCTTCCGCGACGGGGTCGCCGCGCCGCGCTTCTCGCACGGCTACGCCGCGCTGCGCAACCGGCTCGGCATGCTGGTCGAGACCCATTCCTGGAAGCCCTACCCGCAGCGGCTGCGGGCGACCCGCAACACGGTCGTGGCGGTGCTCGAGCAGGTCGCCGAGCACGGCCGCGACTGGCTGGCCGTCGCCCGCGCCGCCGACGCCCGCGCCGCCGCCCTCGGCGGGGCGCCGGTCGCGCTCGACTACGCCGCCGGCGACGACTGCCGCACGATCCGGTTCCGCGGCTACGCCTGGACCCGCACGCCCTCGCAGGTCTCGGGCGCGCCGATGACCCGCTACGACGAATCGGCCCCGCAGGCGTGGCAGGTGCCGCTGTGCGACGACATCCGGCCCTCGCTGCAGGTGGCGGCGCCGGGCGCCGGCTACCTGGTGCCTGCCGCGCAGGCGCAGCGCGTCGCCGACCTGCTGGGCGTGCACGGCGTGGTATTCCGCCGGCTGGACGCGCCCTTGGCCGCGCATCCGGTCGAGGCCTTCCGGGCGGACCGGGCGCAGTTCGCGGCCGCCTCGTTCGAGGGCCGGCAGCGGCTGGCCCTGGCGGGCAGCTGGCAGGGGGAACGCCACGACCTTCCCGCCGGCAGCCTGTTCGTGCCCCTCGCCCAGCCGCTCGCGCGCCTGGCTGTACACCTGCTGGAACCGCAGGCGCCCGACTCGATGGCCGCCTGGGGCATGTTCAACAACCACTTCGAGCGCAAGGAATACATGGAGGCCTACGTCGCCGAGCAGGTGGCGCGGGACATGCTGGCGGCCGATCCCGGCCTGCGCGCGCAGTTCGAGCACCGCCTGCGCGACGACCCGGAATTCGCCGCGGACCCGCGGGCGCGGCTGGAGTTCTTCTACCGGCGCCACAGCGCCTGGGACGAACGCCTGGACCTCTACCCGATCCTGCGCACCGGGCAGGCGCCGCGCTGAGCCCGCGCTGACGTCGCGTGGACGCGGCCGCGCCTAGTCTGGGGCACAGCCCGCCCCGAGCGCCCTGGCCATGCGGATCCCCCGGCCGCCCCTGACCGCCCTCGCCGCCCTGCTGCTGGCAGCCTGCGCCCCCGAGCCGCCGGCGCCGGCGCCGGGCCCGTCGCAGCCGCCGGCCGGGCCGGTCGCCCCACCCGCGGCCCCGTCCGCCGACACCGTCCACTGGCAGTGCGGGGAACTCGGGGTAGCCGCGCATGACCTGGGCCATGCCGACCTGATCGAGCTGTCCTTCTCCGGGCGCAGCCTGGTCCTGCCGATCGCGGTCTCGGCTTCCGGCGCGCGTTTCGCCGACGACCAGGGCCGCGAATTCCGGACACGCGGCGACAGCGCCATCCTCGCCCTGCCCGGCGAACCGGCGCGCGAATGCAGCCGCAGCGCGCGGCCTTCGCCCTGGTACCAGGCGGCCGCGCGCGGGGTCCGGTTCCGCGCGATCGGCAACGAACCCGGCTGGCTGCTCGAGGTCGGCCATGGCGAACGCCCGGACCTGTACGCGGAACTCGACTACAGCGAACGGGTCGTCAAGGCCCATGGCCTCGACCCGGACGGGGATGGCTGGACCGGGCAGACCGCCGACGGCACCGCGGTCGCCGTCGCCGTCGAACGCGGGGACTGCGGCGACGGCATGAGCGGCGAACGGCTGGAGGCCGCGGTGCGGCTGCAGCTGGGCGACGCGCAGTACCGCGGCTGCGGCGCCTGGCTGGACGACTGAACCACCGCACTGCGCTGCGCCGACGGCGGTCCGTCCCGGCCGCGGCGCGGGCGATGCGCGCGCGCCGGCGCAGGCGTCCGGCGGCCGGATTCCGGTCCGGTTTTGCGTTTACCCGGTCAGACCACGTCCCGACAGGTTCCGCCATGCCGATCCGCGAACGCCGCAAGCAGGTCCCGCCCGCCAGCGAGGACGTGCGCGCGCGCCTGAACCCGCGCCAGCAGGGCGCGCTGGCTTCGCTCGAGAACCTGGGCTGGGCGCTGTCCTTCGTGCGCCATCCGCTGTTCCAGCCGCCGGCGGTGGTGGTCCGGGACGCCGAGGGCAAGCGCTTCGCCGTGCTCGAGGAGGACGGCACCATCAACGAGCAGCACGGCCTGGTTCTGCGCGGCTAGGCAGCGTTCCCCGGCGCCCGCCGGCAGCCCGGCAGCGGCCGCCTTGACGCCGCGCTCATTGCGCCGGCGGCCCGGCCGTGGAAGGCTTGGGCCATCGCCGCAGGGGCGGCGCACGGCCCGGACATGCGCAGGCACCTCCGCAAACCCTGGCTCTGGATCGCGGCGCTGCTGCTGCTCGCGGTCTGGCTGCTGTGGCCGCGGCCGGTGGCTTCGCCCGGCGCCGCCACGCCGGCCCCGACCCCGGCCCCGGCCGTCGCGGCCCCGGCACCGGCGCCCGCGCTCCCGGAGTTCCTGCCGCCCGAGGCGGCCGCGACCGTCGGGCGGATCCTGGCCGGCGGCCCGCATCCGCACCCGCAGGACGGGGGCGTGTTCGGCAACCGCGAGAACCTGCTGCCGCAGCGCCCGCGCGGACACTACCGCGAGTACACCGTGGCCACGCCCGGGATCGGGCATCGCGGCGCGCGCCGGATCGTGGCCGGAGGCGACCCGCCGCGCGAGTGGTACTACAGCGAGGACCACTACGCCAGCTTCCGCCGCTTCGAGCCCGCGCCATGACCGGCGCGGGTTTCGGGCTGGGGCTGGAGGACCCCTCGCGCAACGGCGTCTACTTCGTCGAGGACGCGGACCTGGACGCGCTGGCGGCGGCCGCGCGCGACGCCGGGCTGGCGCTGCGCAGGGTCGACCTGTCCGGCTGCCGCGACAAGCGCGCCCTGCTGCCGCGCTTCGCGGTGGCGCTGGACATCCCCGCCGGCCGCGGCCGCAACTGGGACGGCCTGGCCGACGACCTGCGCGACCTGTCCTGGATCGGCGGCGACGGCCACGTGCTGCTGCTCGAGGACGCGCTCGCGTTGCACGAGGCGCCGGGAACCGATTTCGAGGTGCTGCTTGGCATCCTCGAGGACGCCGCAACCGCCTGGGCGGCCCGCGGCATCCCCTTCCGGGTATTCGTGGCGCTGCCGGAAACCGCCTTCGCCGCGCTCGAGGACGACGCCTGAGCGGGCGCAGCGCCATGCTCCCTCGCGCAGTGCTCAGCCTTCGAGCTCGGCCCAGCGCGCGTAGGCGGCGTCGAGTTCCGCCTGTACCTGCGCCAGCGCCTCGTTGTCGCGCGTGATCTCGACCGCATCGCGCTGGAAGAAGCCGGGGTGTTGCATCGCCGCGGCCAGTCCGGCGAGCCGTGTTTCGAGCGCCTCGATCCGCGCGGGAAGCTGCTCGAGTTCGCGGGCTTCCCTGTAGCCGAGCTTGCGCGGGCGCGAAGCAGGCGCTGCGGCCGGCGCGGTACGCGGCGTGGAGTGCGGCTCCGGCCGCGCAGGCGGGGAGGTTCCCGCGATCGATGCCAGCCGGCCACCCTGTGCCAGCCAGTCGCTGTAGCCGCCGA
This sequence comes from Gammaproteobacteria bacterium, assembly GCA_046566095.1. Lineage (GTDB taxonomy): Bacteria > Pseudomonadota > Gammaproteobacteria > Xanthomonadales > Xanthomonadaceae > CAMPJU01. Next base: position 8,275 of record JBKHXI010000201.1, read on the forward strand.
CGTACTCGCCGACCCGCCCGTCGCCTTCCATCGCCAGGATCGAGGTGACCACGTTGTCGAGGAAGTCGCGGTCGTGGCTGACCAGCAGCAGCGTGCCGGGGTAGTCGGCCAGCAGTTCCTCGAGCAGCTCCAGGGTCTCCACGTCCAGGTCGTTGGTCGGCTCGTCCATGACCAGCAGGTTGGAGGGCTGCGCGAACAGGCGCGCCAGCAGCAGCCGGTTGCGCTCGCCGCCGGACAGGCGGGTGATGGGCGCGCGGGCCCGTTCGGGGGTGAACAGGAAATCCTGGAGGTAGCCGAGCACGTGCTTGCGGCGGCCGCCGACCTCGACGAAGTCGCGGCCCCCGGCCACGTTCTCCAGCGCGTTCCAGTCCTCGCGCAGGCCCGCGCGGTGCTGGTCGAAGTAGGCGACCTGCAGCCGGGTGCCGGTCCGCACCTGGCCCGC